>JBJOOU010000054.1:0-14775 GCA_046051105.1 Bacteroidota bacterium | reverse complement strand
GAACGCAAATTACCCTTAGTTTGCAGTTGAAAATATTTTAAAGGTTAGTTCTTTACTTTTGTTGTATAAAAGAAGGAATTAACCGATCCAGAAAAGTGAACTATGCAAATTACAAGAGATTGAACTCTATTTTGCGAATCAGACTTTTCTGGGTCAAACTGCAAATACCAAATAGAATGTTAGGCTTTGAAGCCTATTAAGGGTGTTAGTACAGGCAGTTCTATCGGTTAATTCCAAATAAAAAACTTCAAGAGCAAAAGTATGAAAAAGTTTTTATTCATTGGAATTGACTTCTCAAAAAGTAAATTCGATGTGACTGTGCTTCAAAGCATAGATCAACAAGATTTTGCACAGGCGATCTTTTTAAATGAGAAAAAAGGCTTCAACGATTTTCTCAAGTGGGTAACCAAACAATCGAATGTTCCCAAGCAAGACTGGCTGTTTTGTGGTGAACATACAGGTCTTTATAGTCGTGAATTAACCGACTTTCTAATCAAAAAGAACCTGTTTATTTGGTTGGAGAATCCCTTGCAGATAAAATGCTCCTGGGGCATAAAACGAGCAAAAACAGACAAGATAGATTCGCTCGAAATTGCCCGTTATGCTTTGCGATTTGAAGATAAAGCCGTTGCTTGTAAACCTGCAAATAAGGATATTGAATCCCTTCGTTTGTTATTTGCATACAGAGGACGATTGGTCAAAAACAAGGTATCTCTTGAAGTTTCTGCCAAGGAAACCCGACGCGTGATATCACGGGATACTACTTCACGTTTTATTTTTGAAAACAGTCAACATGATATTGACCGTATCAAAAAGGAAGTTGAAGTGATAGAAACAAAAATGCACCAGATTATTATGTCAGGCTATTTAAAAGAAAATTACCTGCTGGTAGTCTCAATTAAAGGCGTGGCAATGATTACGGCAATTGCATTGATCATCCATACGAATAATTTCGAGGCATTTCAAACAGCCCGACAGCTTGCGTGCTATTGTGGTGTGGTTCCTTTCGAAAAATCCTCAGGAACGAGCATAAACAAAGGAAATCACATAAGCCAATTGGCAAACAAGGAACTTAAATCCTTGCTAACCCAATGTGCCAGATGTGCTGTGCAACATGATAAAGAACTCTCTGCTTATTATACCAGAAAAATTGCCCAGGGTAAGAAAGACAGGGTAGTAATAAACAATGTAAGGAATAAACTTATACACCGTATTTTTGCGGTTGTAAATAATAAAATTCCTTACAGGGCAGATTATTTAAATCCGCTTGCGGATTGTGCATGACTATAAATTTTAATACAATTAATTTGGATTTAAACATAGAATTCGCAAAATCCGCAAATCGACACAAAATATAAATTGCTGATATAATCGTATTTATAAAAATGAGATTTGTGAAAATTTCTTGGCAAGCCAAGCGGCAAAGCCGAGCGGTGCTATTTGCGTAATTTGCGTTCAAAAAAATGCTTATTGGACACCCTCTTTTTGTTTTACATGCTGAATAATGTTTGTTGCTGCGGTTCTGATAGTATAAATGGAAGCATACTTGGATACCTGTTTGTATGTGGAAAATAAATGGGCTTCTGGGTGTTGGATTATTTTTTTAAGCTGTTTGACGAGGGAGGGGTAAACGGAATTAAAATATGTTGGTGTTTTTGTTTTTGAAGTGGAAATCTTCAACTTTGCAGTGTAAGATTACATCTAAACATAACACAGCATTAAAAAGAGATAAGGCTTTAAAGAAAAAGCATAAAGCATTGGCAAAAGAACATCCTACAGGATAATTAAAACATGAAGCTTCATAGCAATAGCATAGCCCATCATTAAAAAGACATATGTCTTCCGTATTAAGATATAAGCCTTCGTAGAAATGATATAAGCTATCAAAATTAAGATATAAGCCTTCCTCAAAAAGATATAATGCATCAACAAAATGGCTTTGTCGACAATTGAAGTTGTGTGTATTGTGGCCAATGTACAGAGCGCAGTCTGGTATCCTGCTTTGTAACAACAACACCCCAACCGGAACGAATCCGATTGGGGTGCTGATAATTATAGTTCCCTTTTTAGGAAGATTTTACTTTACCTCTTCAAAATCTACGTCAGTTACATCACCTTTTTGGCTACCGCCCTGGCTTTGTTGTTGACCTCCGAAGTCCTGAGCACCTGCTTGTCCACCTGCATTCTGTGCGTTGTACATGTCCTGGCTCGCAGCCTGGAATGCAGCGTTCACTTCGTTGGTAGCAGCGTCGATACCGTCCAAATCCTGCGCTTTGTGAGCGTCTTTTAGTTTAGCAACAGCGGCTTCGATAGCTGCTTTTTTATCAGCAGGAAGTTTGTCGCCCAGTTCCGAAAGTTGTTTTTCAGTTTGGAAAATCAACGAGTCAGCATGGTTCAGTTTGTCGATACGTTCTTTTTCTTTAGCATCCGCTTCCGCATTGGCAGCTGCTTCGTCTTTCATACGTTTGATTTCAGCATCGCTCAAACCGGATGAAGCTTCGATACGGATGGATTGTTGTTTTCCGGTAGCTTTATCTTTAGCCGATACGTGAAGAATACCGTTTGCATCGATGTCGAAAGTTACTTCAATTTGTGGTTCACCACGACGAGCTGGCATAATTCCATCCAGGTGGAAACGACCCAACGATTTGTTGTGAGCAGCTTGTGGACGTTCGCCCTGTAGAATATGAATTTCTACCGATGGCTGGTTGTCAGCAGCTGTTGAGAATGTTTCCGATTTTTTAGTAGGAATGGTTGTGTTGGCTTCGATCATGCGGGTCATTACACCACCCATAGTTTCGATACCCATTGACAGTGGAGTTACGTCCAGCAATAATACATCTTTAACATCACCACTCAATACACCACCCTGGATAGCGGCACCCACAGCTACTACTTCGTCAGGATTTACACCTTTAGAAGGAGCTTTGCCAAAGAATTTCTCTACAGCGCTCTGGATAGCAGGGATACGGGTTGATCCACCTACCAGAATTACTTCGTCGATATCGCCTACGCTCAAACCTGCATTTTTTAATGCTGAACGACATGGTTCGATGGTGCGTTGAATCAAATCGTCAACCAATTGTTCGAATTTTGCACGAGTAAGAGTGCGAACCAGGTGGCGAGGTACACCGTCAACAGGCATGATGTATGGCAGGTTGATTTCTGAAGAAGTGGTGTTGGAAAGTTCAATTTTTGCTTTCTCAGCAGCTTCTTTCAGACGTTGCAATGCCATAGGGTCTTTGCTCAGGTCGATACCGCTGTTTTCGTTTTTGAACTCTTGTACCAACCATTCGATGATTCTGTGGTCGAAGTCGTCACCACCAAGGTGAGTATCACCATCAGTTGATTTTACTTCGAATACACCGTCGCCCAATTCCAGTACAGATACGTCATGAGTACCACCACCACAGTCGAATACTACAATTTTCATGTCTTTGTTGGTTTTGTCCAAACCATAAGCCAAAGCTGCAGCAGTAGGTTCATTGATGATACGACGTACATTCAAGCCAGCAATTTCGCCGGCTTCTTTGGTTGCCTGACGTTGAGCATCGTTGAAGTAAGCAGGTACGGTAATTACCGCTTCAGTAACATCTTGTCCTAAATACTCTTCGGCAGTTTTCTTCATTTTTTGAAGAATGATAGCCGAAATTTCCTGTGGAGTGTACAAGCGTCCGTCGATGTCTACACGTGGAGTGTTGTTGTCGCCTTTTACTACGCTATATGGTACACGTGATACTTCTTTTGTTAAGCGATCGTAAGTTTCACCCATGAAACGTTTGATCGAGAAAACCGTCTTAGTTGGGTTTGTTATGGCCTGACGTTTAGCAGGATCACCTACCTTACGTTCGCCGCCATCCACAAAACCAATTACAGAAGGTGTAGTGCGTTTGCCTTCGCTGTTAGCGATTACGATAGGTTCGTTACCTTCCATTACAGAAACACACGAGTTGGTGGTTCCTAAGTCAATTCCAATTATTTTTCCCATGATTCTAAATGAATTTATATTATACGTTTGAATTTTCTGTTTTTTTGAATACGCTTTCTGTTTTACAAAGGCTGTGCCAGTGGAGAAAAAAATGTTCCTGCCAAATAATTGACAGAAAAAGTCAGATGAAGAAGAAAAATTGCACCAAAGGGACGGACAATTTGGCAGAAAATGGCAGAAAAAGTTTCTTGTCTTGTGGATAAATACACTATCTGACATTATTAAAAAAAATAGTATCTTTGTCAAAAAGATACTATGCTACCTGGATTTACGTTTCATCATATTGGATATGCTACACGTTCCATATCGAAAACAGCGGATTTCTTCATACAAATAGGATATCGCTTATCAGATTTGGTTTATGATGAAAAGCAGAGGGTTACTATTGCTTTTCTCTCTCGGGAGGATAGCCCACTTATTGAGTTGGTTGAACTGGTTGATGAACTTTCGCCTGTTGCAGGAGTGCTAAAGAAAAATGGTGTCACTCCATATCATGTTTGTTATCAGGTAGAAGATATTTATAAAGCAATTGTAGATTTGAAAAAACTTCGATTTGTTTTATTGTTCGAGCCTGTGGAAGCAATAGCCTTAGAAAATAGGCTAATTTGCTATCTTTATCATAAAGAAGTGGGATTAATTGAAATTTTAGGTAAATAGTAATCAGGTGTAGTTTCTTGAACTTTAGATATTTGATAGTTAGAATTTGTGAATACATAAAAAACTGATTGATGCGTTTTTATATTTACCGAAACACCACTCTCGAAAATGTATTTGGCAATAAGGAGTTTGCTTATTCTGATTACTCTTCCATAAGTATACCTGTTGGTCAGTTTGATGCTTTTTTGTGGTTTTATATTGTATCTGTTGAAAAAAGTCGTTCATCGTTGATGACCGAGATAGATGCTTTTTCAGAGAATATTCGTTTTTTATTGAGCAAAACAGCTCAGACGACTCCCTTTTATGCACTCACTCTCTATAATTTTAATAGAGTTGATATTGAAATGACTGATTATGTAGTTCAGGAGAAAATTAATTCATTCAATTCCTGGCTTTTTAGGCTGATGTCAGACTACCCTAATTTACATGTTCTTGATATTGATGATTTTGTAAGAAACTACAGGTCAAATGAGTTGATTGATTGGAAGTACTATTTTAGTTCAGGGATTGTTATTAATCCTCGTTTGTCAATAAACCTTAAGGACTGGTTCTGGTCTAAACTTTCTATATTAGGTGTTGTGCGTAAAAAGTGTCTTGTTTTAGATTTAGATAATACATTGTGGTACGGCATTTTAGGTGAGGAAAGCGCCAGGGTTGGTGGGGTATATCCAGGAAATGCTTACGCTTATTTTCAGAGCAAATTACATGAACTGGCTCAGACTGGAATAATTCTCGCATTATGTAGCAAGAATAATGAACAGGACGTGTGGAAATTTTGGAATGAAAATCCGCAGATGATATTGAAAAAGGATGATATAGCGGCTTATGCGATCAACTGGGATAATAAGGTTGATAATATCCGTTTGTTGTCCTCTCAACTTAATATTGGATTGGATAGTATGGTGTTTATCGATGATAACCCTTCAGAAAGAGAGCTGGTTAAAGGGCTTTTGCCTGAAGTTGAAGTGCCTGATTTTCCAGAGCGTCCATATGCTCTTCCTGATTTTTCAAATCAGTTAATTCGAAAGTATTTTACTACTTATCGTGTAACTGAGGAAGATTTGAACAAAACAGAACAGTACAAAACTAATGCACTTAGGAGTGGCGCTGTTGCACAATTTTCAACCTTGACGGATTATTACAATAGCTTGCAGCTGGAAGTGACGATTAGGAAAGCTAATAAATATACAATTGCACGTGCTGCCCAATTGACACAAAAAACGAATCAATTTAACCTGACTACCCGTCGGTATACTGAGGTAGAAATTTGGGGATTCCTGAATAATGGCTCCGATGTCTATTGTATGTCGGTAAAAGATAAATTTGGAGATGATGGAATTACTGGTTTAGTAATTGTGGAATATGAAAATGAAAAAGTAGCCCTAATCGATACATTTTTATTGAGTTGCAGAATTCTTGGAAAAGAAATTGAATATGCTTTATTGGGATATTTGTTGGACCAATTAAAGGAAAAAGGGATTGAAATTGTGAACTCTGAGTTTGTTCCTGAAGCAAGAAATACTCAGGTTTATGATTTTTATGAAAAAGCAGGTTTCACATTAATCGAGGAAAAAAATGCAATTAAAAAATATGAGATGATTTTGAGTGAGGGCGAAATTAAAAAGGTAAATCATATTAAAATTATGGAATTATGACAGAGAGACTAAATGAAATATTTAAAAGAGTTCTGGAAATAGATAAGTTTGATGAGTCTGCATTGAAAAAAAATATTGACTCTTGGGATTCTTTGAGGCATATCAATCTGATTGTGGAGTTGGAAGCTGAGTTTGATATAAGTATTGAACCAGAAGAAATTGAATTGATGACTGACTTCAGAATGGTGGAAAAAATAGTGTCTTCAAAGATAGAAAGATAGATAATGAAAATCAAATTGTTTCTCACTTTTGATCATGAGCTCCCCCTGGGTAATCTTAAAAGCTCTTATGATGACGCATTGTTTCTACCTTCTGAAAGAGTAATGGATGTGGCAGAAAGATTGGGGGTAAAGGTTGTTTTTTTTACAGATATCCTTTGTGCCCTGCGTTTCAAAGAGTGGGACTATGAAAATTTCTACTTGCCATACCTGAGCCAAGTTGAAACAATATTACGTAGAGGGCATGATGTTCAGCTGCATATACATCCACACTGGTTGACTAGCGATTTTCGAAATGGAAAATTCATTCCATCAGAAGACTTTTCTTTGTCCGATTTTGCAGATAATGTTCAGGTAGGGGGGATTTCTGGTGTGATAATCACGTCTGTTTCCGCTCTAACTGATATTTGTCGGAAAATTAAGCCGGACTATCGATGTTGGGCTTTTAGAGCCGGAGGGTATAATATACAACCTAAAACGGAGGAAATATTTAAAACTCTGTATAGTATAGGTATACGTTATGATAGTTCAATAGCTCGTGGATATTATTTTAAATCGAGTGTTTCAAAGGTTGATTTTACTCATTTGCCGTGGCAGGGCAACTGGGTGGTGGATCCTCAAAATATAAGCTTGATTAATTCGGGTGAAGGCTTGATCGAGGTTCCAATAGTTTCGATACCGAAAAAAATATTTGAGATTCCTACTGTATTTAAAATGAGGAGATTGAGGAGTCGGATTCCATTAAGTCATGGTGATGTAATTCATGGACCCGGAGCGGTGTCATATATTGATAAACTGCGAATGATGATTTGTGACCGGATGGTGTCGTTTGATAATTACACATTATCTTCCGATTATATGATTAAGGCTCTTGAATATAATTTGAATAAGTTTGGTGGGGGTGATGAGCTACTGTTAAGTATTATTGCGCACCCCAAAAGTATGGGCGATTATTCGTATAGGCTAATGCAGGAATTCGTCGACAAAGTACGATTGAGATTTGATGATGTTGAGTTCTTGACATTTAGTGGTTTGGAAAATGAATTGATATGCTAAAGAAAATCTTGTACTACATTTTGCCTCAAAGTGCGTTTTTGTCTTTGAAACAGCAGTATATGACCGCAAGGAAAAAAGTGTATCGGCCTTTAAATAAAGACGAAATCCGCTCTTTGTTGATAAATAAGATGGGGCTTACCCGGGGGGATATTGTATTTGTTCATAGTTCGATGGATTATTTGAATATAGATTTTAGTCCAAATACTCTTTTAAACCTTCTTCTTGATATCGTTGGAGAAGAAGGTACTCTTTTATTTCCTGCATGGCATTTTAATTATCGGGCTGAAAAATATTTAAGTAACGATAATATATTTGATGTTAGGAAATCGCCCTCAGCAATGGGATTACTTTCTGAATTGGCTCGTAGAAATAAAGGTGCCTATAGAAGCTTACATCCAATAAACTCAATCGTTGCTATAGGGAGGTATGCTGAGGAACTTGTTGCAGAGCATCATACTGATATATATCCTTGTGGAGAAAAGAGTCCCTATTATAAAATGATGATTTTAGGAGCTAAGATAATTGGATTGGGAGTCACAACGCACTATATTTCATTCGTTCATTGCCCAGAAGATATAATGAAAACTGGTTTTCCATTTCAAACCAGAACTGATACTGTAATGTCGGGTAAAGTGAGACAGGTTGATGGAACGGTTATTACATTAGACACTTTAGTTGCTCATCAAGATATAGCTCATAGAAATATGCCTTCTTATTTTCGAAAATATGTTTCACCAAAGATATTGTACAGTTTTCGCTATCGGGGAAATGATTTTTTCATTGCAGATTCGCGCAAGTTATTTCAACGGATTGATGAGTTAGCTAGGGCTGGAATAACGATTTATTCATGATTTGGATGATGGAATTTCGCATATTTTTATCTTTAGGTACCAATCTGGGCGAAAAAGCCGCTAATTTGGAGCAGGCCGTACAGCTACTCGCATCAGAAGTGGGGCGGGTGGTGCAGATTTCGGACTATTACGAAACGGCTCCCTGGGGTTTTGAGTCGGAAAATCATTTTCTGAACAACGTCGTGGAGATGGAGACAGAACTTAGTCCGATGGAATTGCTGAAGGTGACGCAGGAGATTGAGCGAAGGGTAGGGCGCACACAAAAATCGACTCATGGCTATGCGGATAGGTTGATTGACGTGGATATTTTGTTGTATGACGACTTGATTGTTGATTTACCGGAACTAAAAATCCCGCATCCGTTACTCACGGAGCGGGACTTTGTATTGATTCCTTTGTGTCAGATAGCTGCCGGGCTGATTCATCCGGCCACGGGCAAAGTCGTTTCTACTTATCTGCGCTGAGGTTTATTCTTCGTCGGTTGCAGGTTGGTTGGCTACCGATTCTTCGTATTCCTGCAAAATCTGAACGGCAGCTTCATAATCTTTTTCAAATACCACAAGGTTCAAACCATTGTTGGTTTCGCTGAACATCGGCAAAAGTTCAACAGCCGTTTCGTTGTTGATAGAGCTTTCAATGTTGTTCTCCTTTAGAATTTCCTGATCGAACAAGGCTTCCACCATTGTTTCGTAGTTTTTCAGTGTGATGAGTTTGTCTTCCATAATACGTTTCTTTAAGATGTTATTGTTCGATACTAATTTCTATACTTTTATAACAATCAGCTTTTGTTGAAAGTTTTGCGACTGCATCCTTTTTTATACCTGTTGAAACCTGTTTTTCGGATGCTTCCAATTACTCCTGACTCAATAATTTTTTGTACTTTTGCAACTGTTTTTCGCAAAAAACGGTAAGCAGGTGCTGTGTTTTTGTCTGCAAATGTAAAAGATATTTTTTACAAACCACATCATTGCTCTATTTATTATTCTGAATTTTATTTTCGTATGGATACCGACCAATTACCCGATCATATCGTATACAGTGTACCTGTCATTGAATTTGTAACTGTTGCGGCAGAAACATGTTTGTTTCTTGAGCGTGCATCTGATAGTACTCGAACTGATTTTGTTCAGAAAATAGTAAAGATATTGCCGCTGCTTTACCTGAAAGCTTCCATGTTGGAGATTCCTGCACCTGTTTATGAAGATGTTCCGGAACGCTTTGTTACCGAGGATGATTACCTTTTTATTAAGGAGCAGGTGGAGCAACTGCTGGGGCCTGATGATAGTTATCTGGAAACTTTCCATCCGGATATGGCTATCAGCGATACACCTATTGCTGCTTTTGTGTCCGAAAACCTTGCTGATATTTATCAGGAGTTAAAAGACTTTGCTGCGAATTATCAATTGGCAGATATAGATATTATGAACGATGCACTCATCGTTTGTCTGGAGGCCTTTGGGGAGCATTGGGGGCAGAAGCTGCTGAATGCATTACGTGCCTTGCATGCTATTCGCTTTAGTGAGGGCTTCGGGCAGGATACGGAAGAAGAGGAAGCGGAAAGTGGTACTAGACTGAACCGCAATGCGTTTCTGAATTTTTTACACGATGAGGACGAGGGGTTGAATCAACTACTGTAATGCAACATGTATAAATCAAAGATAACCAAAGAGGAAGTGAATCAAATGCCGGTAGTGGTTTTCGATGGGAAAATCACATTGGTGGACGATTTGTCCAAAATACTTCCTGCTATTCAGGAACTCCGCAAAAGCGAAATCGTTGGGATTGATACCGAAACCAAACCTTCGTTTACCCGAGGCCAGCACCATAAGGTTTCACTTGTGCAGATTTCTACCTATGATCATTGTTTCCTGTTTCGGTTGAATAAAATCGACTTTCCTGCTGCATTAGCCGAATTCCTGGCAGATAAAAATATTAAAAAAGTAGGGCTGTCGCTTCACGATGATTTTACCGGACTGAACCGTCATCATCGGTTTAAACCAGATAATACGCTCGATATTCAAACGATAGCACGTCATTACGGTATTTTGGAATTGGGCCTGCAAAAGATTTATGCCATCATGTTTGGGCGTAAAATTTCGAAGTCGCAACGCCTCACCAATTGGGAAAGTGCCGAACTCACGGAACCACAGCAACGCTATGCCGCCACTGACGCATGGGCTTGTTTGCAGATTTATCAGCAATTGCAGACAGAAAAGAGACTGACCAAAAAAGCCCTGGAGCAATTGATGCAAGAAGAGGCGCTGGCACAAAAAGCATTGCGCGAACAGCAATCTCAGCGGAGCAAGCAACAACAGGCAGAAGTACCGGATGCACCAGCAGATACTGCTGCTATTAGCAAAACAATAGAACACTAATCAACAAAAAAAGAGTAACAACAGATATATGATAATTGTACATTTAAAGCCCAAAAAAGAAGAAAGTTTACGTCGTTTTCACCCATGGGTGTTTTCCGGAGCCATACAGCGTATTGCCGGAAAACCAGCCGAAGGTGATTTGGTGCGGGTGGTTGACTGCGACGGTAATTTTTTGGCAACAGGACATTATCAAATTGGAAGTATTGCTGTTCGGGTTGTTTCGTTTGACGATGTGGAAATCGACAATCGTTTCTGGGGTGATAAAATTAGTAAAGCATATGCCATGCGCGAGGCTCTGGGGCTGGTAAAAGCAGGCTACAACGATACCTACAGATTGGTGCATGGCGAAGGCGATTCGCTGCCGGGACTGATTGTGGATGTGTACGATGACACTGCGGTTGTGCAGGCTCATTCGGTGGGGATGCACTTCATTCGCGAAGCCATTGCGCAGGCCATTGTGGCCGAAGTGCCAGCAGTGAAGCATGTTTATTACAAATCAGAAACGACCTTGCCTTTTAAAGCCCCGATTGATCCAGAAGATGGATATTTGATTGGTGAAGAAACGGAAAAACTTTCGGCTTTGGAAAATGGCCTGACTTTTCATGTAGACTGGTTGCGTGGTCAGAAAACAGGATTCTTTGTTGATCAGCGCGAAAACCGTTCGTTATTGGAACGATATTCGGAAGGTAAATCGGTGTTGAATATGTTCTGTTATACCGGAGGTTTTTCGGTTTATGCTATGCGTGGGGGTGCTAAATTGGTCCATTCAGTAGATAGTTCGGCAAAGGCAATAGATTTGACTGATAAAAATATAGAAGCAAATTTTCCGGGTGACGAACGCCATGCGTCGTTTGCAGAAGATGCCTTTAAATATTTGAATGCGAATGAAAAACAATATGATCTGATCATTCTGGATCCGCCTGCTTTTGCAAAACATCGTGATGCGTTGCGTAATGCGCTGAAAGGGTATCGCCGCCTGAATGCAAAAGCATTTGAGCAAATTAAGCCCGGTGGTATTTTATTTACATTCTCTTGTTCGCAGGTGGTGAGTAAAGATCAGTTCCGGTTGGCGGTGTTTAGTGCAGCTGCCGAGAGCGGGCGTAATGTGCGCATCCTTCATCAATTGTCGCAGCCGGCCGATCATCCGATCAATATTTATCATCCCGAAGGTGAATACCTGAAAGGTTTGGTACTTTGGGTGGAATAAAAAACGGTATTCAATTGGTATAAACAGCAGGTAATCATGGGATGATTATCTGCTGTTTCTGTTTAAATATGGGGTTGTCACAATCTCTGCTGGCAATGTTTCTAACCTATTACAACGGATAAGAAGCGAAAACTGATATGTATGACAACAATTAAAATGAAGAAATAACGTAGAATAAAAAAAATGCATGTTTTTTTGCATTTTTTTTACAGAAAGTATTGCTTTTTAAAATTCAATACTTATATTTGCATCATAAACATTTCTACTAACCACTAAAATTTCAATTGCCTATTGACCAAAATTACTTTTGAACCTCAAAATTAAAAGTAATGAAAAATCTGAATCAATTATCCGATGACGAATTGGTAAAATTGTATGAGATTGGTAATAATCAAGCGTTTGAAATTTTATTGTTGCGTTACAAATCAAAAGTATATACCTACATCTTTTTGATAGTACGCAGTCGGGAACTCGCCGAAGATATTTTTCAAGACACCTTTATCAAAGCAATTGCAACCATTCAACAAGGTCGATACGTCGAAACCGGAAAGTTTCTGGCATGGATTAACCGCATTGCGCACAATCTGATTATCGACCATTTCCGTCGCGAAAAGAACGAGAATACCTTCTCGGCAGATGCTGTGGATTATGACATTGTGAACAATGCCAAACTCTCAGAAAAGAGTGTGGAAGATACGATGTCGAACGAACAGGTATTGGCTGATGTGGTACACCTGATCGATTTGTTGCCTCCATCGCAACAGAGTGTAATTCGTATGCGCTATTTTGAAGATCTGAGCTTCAAAGAAATCGCTGAAAAAACGAATGTAAGTATTAATACTGCTTTGGGCCGTATGCGTTATGCATTGATGAATATGCGACGCATTGCTGCTGAAAATAATGTATATCTCGAAATGAAGTAATAAATAGTTTCAGATTCCGTTATTTGATAGAATGAATCATCCTGAACGTACAAATTTGGGGCTAAATTCAGGAGAATATTTATTGAATAACGGAATCTGAAAAAAATATTTCATCGAAAATATACTATTTTGTAACAGGCATCGTTATTAATATATACATGAAATACATTACACATTGCCTATGCATAAAATTACTACTCCATTAAAAAAAGCTGATTTGATTTCCGGAAAAAAAATGAATACTAAAACATCGGAAATGCAACCCAGGCCAGAAACATTAAGTAGGATTCTTCAGTTTGCAGCATCCTACAGGGTTGAAAAAACAGTAGAAAATCAGTTCGTTGAAATGATTTTGAACTAATAATTGAAAGGTTTCCTGAATGCAGGAAGCCTTTTTTTTATTAGTTTTGTATCATCTAAAAATACTAACGAAAGAACTAATGAAGAAAATTATATCTCCGTCGTTGCTGGCTGCCGATTTTGGAAACCTGAAAGGGGCTTGTGAAATGATTAATGCCAGTGAGGCTGAATGGTTTCATATCGATGTAATGGATGGAACTTTTGTGCCGAATATCTCCTTCGGATTCCCTGTGCTGGAAGCTATTACAAAGCATTGTACAAAGTTGATTGATGTGCATTTGATGATTGTTCATCCCGAAAAATACGTAAAACGCTTTGCCGATGCTGGTGCGGGCATGATCACTTTTCATTACGAAACGGCTGAAAATCCGCAGGAAATTATTGATCTTATTCGCGCTGAAGGTGTAAAAGTAGGTATTACAATCAACCCTGATGTGGATGTGTCGGTGTTGGAGCCCTGGGTGGATAAAGTGGATATGGTGCTGCTGATGAGTGTGTTTGCTGGTTATGGAGGACAGAAATTTATAGAAGAAACTTATGATAGAGTAGCACAGCTGAAATCCTATATCGATGCCAAAAATCCTGAGTGTCTGATTCAGATTGATGGTGGTGTGAATGTGCAAAATGCTCAAAAGCTGTTTGATGCAGGTGTGAGTGTATTGGTGGCTGGTAGTGCAGTGTTTAATGCGGAAGATCCGATTCAAATGATTCATCAGATGTTGAACAGCTAATAGCCTGACTTATGGACTTCCTGCACCGGACTCCGTTTTTCCGTTTGTTTCTTTCACTAATTTTTGGGATCGTTGTGTTTCAATGGGTGGTTGTGCCGACCTGGAGTCTTTGTGCATTGTTTGTAATTGCTACTTGCTTAATGATAGCATCGTTCGTTGTGCGAAAGCCCGAACGACAGTATAAATTCCGTTGGCTTTTTGGCAGCGGAATTTTTTTGTTGTTTTTGGTAGCGGGATATTTTCTGTCATTGCAAAAAGAAACGGACGATCAGTTTGACCATTTGCATCAGAAAGGGATTTACAGGGTAGAACTGACTGCTCCGCCTGTGGAGAAAGCTAAAAGCTATAAATGCAGAGTGGCAGTGATGGAGTTTTTGAAGGATGGAAAGTGGGAAAGGGCACAGGGAACTGCGCTGCTTTATGTAGCGAAGGATAAAGCAGCGGGTCGTTTGATTTTTGGTGACCGCTTATTGGTGGAAGCTGATTTTGTGGAACCCCAAAAACCATTGAATCCCGATGAGTTTGATTATAGTGCTTATCTTCGGCGCATAGGAGTGAGGGCTACGTGTTATATTGGTGTCGATAGCTGGCGGTATATTGATCATAATACTTTTTTTTCTATTCGTAGAGAGGCGGATAGGTGGCGCAGTTATTTGCTGACGATTTATCGAAAAGCTGATATCACTGGTGATGAATTCGCTGTGTTGTCTGCTTTGACCTTGGGCTATACTGATGATTTGCAGCCGGATTTGAT
>JBJOOU010000053.1:0-2545 GCA_046051105.1 Bacteroidota bacterium | reverse complement strand
TCAATATTTTTTGTTTCGCAATAAGCCTTTAATAAATGCCCTAATCCGCCATAAACAGAGCCTGTATAGTTCTTGAGTTGGGACATCCTGTCTACTCCTTATTCTGTCGTGTTTTGTCAATATAAATATATCGTATCGTCAATACTTCGCCTACAAAAATTTATATCTTTAAAAAAATAAGGAAACATTTGGAGAAAACCATGTTGAAGGGTTTTGTTGCAGGTTTGGCAGTTGTAAATGCATATGAATGGTTTGCTCATAAATATCTATTGCATGGGGTACACCGTAAAGGCAAGCCACGTTTCAGTCCAACGCCAAAACAGATGGAATCGCATTGGGCACATCATCGTGAAGTCCGTAAACAAGACTTTTCTGATGATTGTTATGTGGAAGGTCTAGACAGTTGGCGTACACGTAATGAAATTATGTCATTGGCTGTGGTTGCAACCGTGTTGAGTGCGGCAGCCTATCCATTCTCCAAAGGGATGGCGCTGTCATTCTGGTATTGTGCAGGTAATTATTATTATGTGCATCGCCGTTCTCATTTAGAGCCAGAATGGGCAAAAAAACGTATTCCCTGGCATTATGATCATCACATGAACTCAAATCAAGATGCGAATTGGTGTGTGACCCGTCCATGGTTTGATTATGTCATGGGCACACGCGTGGTTTCATCTGCTGATTTAAAAGAAGCCAATCCACTCGGTTTACCTCTACCTGCGCCACTTTCCAAAGCGCTGACTCAAGCGATTGAATCGGTTTTCCCTGCGAAGTGGGTTGAGCAAAAACCAAAGTTAGTGACACCACCTGTAGCCGATGCGGAGCAACAAGAATCAGTTGCTTAGTGAAAAATGCGAAGTGTGACAATAAAGCACCAAAATTTTGACGAATCACGACAATACTTCAGTCGTCCATGTCGTGAATTGTCAATAAAATCTGTTTTTAATGTCAATATTTTTGTTCATTTTATAGCTATTTTGATTCAAGCATTTGAAATGCACAGAATTTTCAAAATGACAAAATTCACGTTTACCCTCTAGCGTTGTATAAACGCAGTTTCCATACCTTGCTTAGGCAAGGTATTTTTTTGCCTGAGGAAATGTTGAGTGAATAAAAAACCTCTCAAACGATGATTTTGAGAGGTTGGTTTTTTGAGTAATACTCGCGTTTAAAGACGCATTTCAATCCCTTGCTCAGCCAAATATTGCTTAGCTTCTGGAATGGTGTGCTGACCAAAATGGAAAATTGAAGCAGCCAGTACCGCATCTGCACCGCCTTTCAAAATTCCGTCAGCCAAATGTTGTAAATTGCCTACGCCACCTGATGCGATGGTCGGAATATTGACACGATCATTGATTTGACGCATCAAGGCAATGTCATAACCCGCTTTGGTTCCATCCGCATCCATACTGGTAATCAGCAATTCGCCCGCACCGAAGTCAGCCATTTTCACAGCCCATTCAATCGCATCAATTCCTGTTGGCTTACGACCGCCGTGGGTAAAGATTTCCCACTTATTTTCGCCAGTTTTTTTCGCATCAATTGCGACCACAATACATTGTGCGCCAAAACGTTGAGAAGCTTCTTGAACAAACTCAGGCGTAAATACTGCTGCCGAGTTGATACTGACTTTATCAGCACCCGCATTTAGTAATAGGCGAATATCTTCAACTTTACGGACACCACCACCTACAGTTAAAGGTACAAACACGCTTTCAGCCATACGTTCTACCGTACGATACGTGGTGTCGCGTCCATGATGGGTAGCAGTAATATCTAAAAAGGTAATTTCATCGGCGCCTTGTTCGTTATAGCGACGTGCGACTTCGACAGGGTCACCTGCGTCACGAATATCAAGGAATTGAACGCCTTTGACGACTCGACCATTATCAACATCTAAGCAAGGGATAATACGTTTTGCGAGCATAAAATTTTCCAAAAAATCGCCAATAAAGAAAGGGGTGCTACACCTTCATGGAGGGAACAGGTATTCTATCAAACTTCACAGCTATTTTTTGCAGGTTTTCCATGTCGGTTTATACCCCGTTGAGTTTAGAAGAAGTTCAAGCATTCGCTGAGCCTTATGGTTTAGCGATCATTGAGCTGATTCCAATCCAAGGCGGTATTCAAAACACCAACTATTTTTTGGTGGATCAATCACAGAAACAATATGTTTTAACAGTTTTTGAAGAATTAGATGCTGAGGGGGCAGGTGAACTCGTCCCAGTACTGGATTGTTTGGGTAAGGCAGGTGTGCCTGTGGCTGTGCCATTAAAATATGATGGTCAGGCAATTCACAGCATTGCAGATAAACCTGCTCAGATTGCACCTCGTTTGATGGGGGAACATCCTGAAGAAGCCAGTATTAAGCAAGTACAGGCGATTGCCCAAGCGCAGGCAAAATTGCATTTGGCTTTGCAGGGTTTTCCTTTGGAACGTGATTTTAATCGCAATCATCAATACTGGTCAGAAGTAGCAAGCCAATTACGTCCTCAATTGATTCAAGTAGATCAACAACTTTTAAATCAGGTCTTTCATTTATTTA
>JBJOOU010000052.1:0-4525 GCA_046051105.1 Bacteroidota bacterium | reverse complement strand
ACCAATTTTCAAACTGAAGATTGGTGCTGCTTGTTTATGTTTTAAGCACTTATACGACAGGAATCTCAAATGTGAAAGTGCTACCTTCTTCCAGAGTTGACTTTACTTGAATCTTGCCACCACATTTCTCGATGATTCTTTTAACGGTGGCTAAACCAATCCCGTTGCCTCTCACTCCAAAGCGATCTTTTTTAGCGCAGACTTCAAATAATGAAAAGACCAGCTCCATTTTTTCGGGAGGAATCCCATCTCCATTATCTGTTATAGCAAAATGATAATGGTTTGCACTCTCCTCAATTTCTATTTTTATCTCAATATTTTCTTTGTGATTGTAACGTATTGAATTACTAATCAGATTGATTAATAGCAAGTCTAATACAGATTTATTGAAGTGTAGCACTTCAATTTGTGTTGATATTTGAATACAAACATTATCAACGTAGGTGAACATACTGCGGATTTCATTGAAAAAATCAGTGGTTTTGAAATCATATTTCGGGTTGCGAAGTATGATATCACACCGGCTGTATTCGAGAAGTCCATCTACCAGTTTGGTGAGTTGAGTAGAAGCCTCTTCGATCATTCCCAGCATTTTCTTTCCTGAATCATCCAGTGCTGTTGAATATTGTTGGGCTACCAGATTTGATAGGCCTGTAATGCCTATCAGAGGAGTTTTCATATCGTGAGCAGCTACAGTTGCGAATTTTTCCAGATACATATTTCGTTCTTCCAATTGAGCAACCATGTTTTCGAGTAGCATAGTGTTGCGCCGCAATTCGAATAGATTGATGACCTGATTGGCTAGTGCCTTGAGCGAATTAAGTTGATTTTCGGTGAGTTCTTTGGGTTCATTATCGATTACGCAGAGTGTACCAAGCGCATGTTGCTCTTTATCGACCAGCGGTATGCCGGCATAAAAGATGACGTAAGGTTCCTGAGTCACCAGCGGATTGTCGTGAAACCGGATGTCGTTTCTTGAGTCGTTGATGATAAAAGGTTCGCCCGGCACATGGATGGCATGAGCGCAGAAGGCATAATCCCGCGGAGTTTCTGTGGCAGACAGACCATGATGTGACTTAAACCACTGACGATGATCGTCTATCAGACTGATAAGAGCGATATTGGTACCGCATATTTCGGCAGCAATACGGGTAATGTCGTCATAATCCTTCTCGGGCAAAGAGTCCAGCAAAGAATAAGATTTCAATGCTTTGAGCCGGTTTTCTTCATTTTGAGTCTTTGGAGCAACTATCATAGGGCTTCGTTTGTTTATTTAAGGCTATACTATAACAACCTGAATAGAGCATTTTGTTTGCACAGCTTACAAATTTAGTTTCATTGTTGGTATTTGCGATAAAATTGTTTGTAATTTGAGTCCTGTTTTAGCATTTAATACATATTTTGCATTTTTTGTATGCCCGTATTGAATTGATTACTTTTGTAATGGTATAAAAAGAAACACACTGATAAATTAGGTATGGAAAAGCAAGAAGCAGATAATGATAAAATGAAAGCCGGTGATGTGGCCGACTTTATTTTGGATGCGGGCGTATTTTTGATGTCGTCGGGGGCGCATTCAGGACGTGTATGGCGCAACTGTAAGCGAATTGCCCGGCAATGGGGTTATCATATCAATATAAATCCCACGTTCACGGGTATTCTGGTAAGCGTGTGGGACGAAGATGACAGCTCGAATACTGTTACCCGTTACAAAACTTCTCCCGGAAATCATATCCATCTCGAAATTCTGACTCAAATCAGTCATTTGTCATGGAAAATTGCCGATGCGGAAGTGACATTTGAAGAAGCACGTCAGGAACTGGATAAAATTAAAACCCAACCACATTATCCGTACTGGGTAATTGCTATAGCTGTAGGTATTTCCTGTGGATTTTTGTGTACACTGGCTGGTGGGAGTCCCATTGATGCTTTTTTGGCATTCTGTGGTGCATCAGTGGGGTCGGTGATACGGTATTTTTTAGTGATGAAGCAATTTAATTTGTTCCTTTCTATCATCATGGCTTCGTTTGCCACCACGATGATAGCCGGTATGGATACGATCTTTCACCTGGGTACGGCACCCGAAATGACATTGGCCACTTCGGTGTTGTATCTTATTCCCGGGATACCACTGCTCAACAGTGTTATCGACTTGCTTGAAGGCTACTTTTCTGCTTCGATAGCCCGGTCGATGTTTGCGGCATCGTTGATTACCTGTATTGCAGTGGGAATGACCTTGAGTATTATGTTGTTGGGTATAAATAATTTTTAAGGATGAATTTACTAATCGAAATACTGACTGATTTTGCCATTGCATTTTGTGTGGCTTTTTGCTGGGGTATCCTGTTTGGAACGCCCCGAAAAGCATTGTACATGGCCGGCCTGTTGGGAGGGATGGGGCATGGGCTGCGATTCGTATTGTTGCATATTGGCATCGGACTTATACCGGCTACTCTCGCAGCTTCGGTGATAATTGGTTTAGCGGGAATTTTTACAGCCCACCGTATTCACAATCCGCCGGTGGTGATTACGATGCCGGCCTGCATTACGATGATTCCCGGATTGTATGCTTATCGTTCGATGCTGGCAAGCATCAAGCTGAGCGATCAATCGATACTGGACAAAGACCCGAATATCATTCCTACCATTGCGCATAATGCGGTGCTCACTTTTTCACTGTTATTTACCCTGGCGGTGGGTATTTCGATCAGTGCTTTGCTTTTCAGAAATAAAAGTGTGAAGGAAATCCGTTTTGATAAAAGCTTACTACGTACCAAAGACAAATAAATAATTGATCAACTATGGCCAGAATACAACTACAAAACGAGAATTGCGAAGATGCAGAAATACGCCCCATTTTCGACGAGATTATAGAGCGGGTAGGGAAGGTTCCTGCTGCTTACAGGGCTTTCGGACGCCATGCGCACATTTTGCAGGCGAACTGGAACCGTACCAAAAATATATTGGGAAAGGGAAATTTATCCATCGAACTGAAAGAGGCAATTGCTTACAGGGTGTCGACCGAAAATGGATGCACCTTTTGCATGACGATCCATAAGCAGAACCTGGAAAAGCTGGGACAGACCGCCGAGCGCATCTTGGCCATTGAAAAGTGTGAAGTAAACGACGACGAAAAGCTCCAATTGGTGCTTCGGTTTGTGAGTATCGCCACCAAAACTCCTGCCGAGCTGACCGACGATGACTTTGATCAGTTGAAGCAAAATGGTTTTTTGGAAGAAGATATTCTGGAAATGCTGACAGTGATGGAAATGTATACTGGCTACAACAAAATTATTGTTGCTTTGGGATTAAAAATAGAAGACTGACGATATAGATGTAATCAAATTGTAAAAGGCCGTTCTGGTTGCAGAGCGGCTTTTTGCATTGAAATCAATTTGTTGAACCTGTCAAATTCATCGTTCATCGGGAATTTTTGTAGTTTGAGCTTTTTTTATAGTTGTTTGTTATAGAGTTGTGCTAATTTTGCAACATAAAATTTTAAGGTAGTATTGAATCATTATGAAGGTAATAAAACAGATTGTTTTTGTTGTCATGGTTGTAGCTGGTGTGTTATCAGTCAGAGCCGAAGTACCGACCAAGCTGACATTGAGTGGTACCATCAAGGATGCATCGGATGGAGAGTTACTCGTAGGTGCGCGGGTGGTGGTAAAAGATCAGAACAAGTTTGCGGTTTCGAATAGTTATGGGTTTTATTCGCTGAGTATGGCGATGGGAAAATATGCCGTGACCATCAGCTCGGTGGGCTATGAAAGTGCTACGGTAGATGTGGATTTGCGCGAATCGCAACAGCTGAATGTGGAATTGAAACCCACCAGTCATGAAATGCAGGAAGTGGTGGTAAGTGCCAAACGGCGGGATGATAATGTGAAGCTGAACCTGATGAGCGCGCAACAGGTGGGTATTGCCACTGTAAAGAAAATTCCGGCGCTGATGGGTGAAGTGGACTTGCTAAAAGTGATTCAGATGCTTCCGGGCGTGGTATCGGCTGGCGAGGGAACTTCCAGTTTTAGTGTGCGTGGTGGTGGTATCGACCAAAACCTGATTGTGCTGGATGAAGCTACGGTGTACAATGCGTCGCACCTGATGGGTTTCTTTTCGGTGTTTAATAACGATGCCATTAAAAATATGACCCTTTATAAAGGCGACATGCCGGCAGCTTATGATGGGCGTTTGTCGTCCTTGCTGGATGTGCAGATGCGTGATGGAAATACCAAGAAAGTGTCGGGATCGGGTGGTATCGGACTTATTTCTAGTCGGCTTACACTGGAAGGCCCTATCGTTGATGAAAATACGACCTTCATCGTTTCGGGGCGCCGTACTTATGCCGACTTGTTTCTAAAACTATCTTCGGACAAAGATGTGAGGGATAATACGCTGTATTTCTACGATCTGAATGCGAAACTGACCCACCGTTTTGATGATAAAAACCGCGTGTTCATATCGGGATATTTAGGAAATGATGTTTTCAAAAATCCAAGTGCAGGATTTAATTTTGGAAATTCCA
>JBJOOU010000051.1:0-6426 GCA_046051105.1 Bacteroidota bacterium | reverse complement strand
CCCCCCCAAACCAACCACCTCCTAAAACACAAATGACTGATTGTCATTTCGAACGAAGTGAGAAATATCATAAGTTTTCAGTATAAAGAAAGTTTACCGGACAATAATGATTAGAAATTAGAAATTAGAAATTAGAAATTAGAAATTAGAAGAGTATTGATATTTTTTGAAGCTTTTTATGTAACCGGGATTAAATTAATAAATATGGAAACGGAAAATACTGTAAAGGTTTTGATAGCCGAAGATGACGATGGTCATGCCGACTTAATTATTGATGTATTGCAACGTTCGGGTGTGAAGAATGAAATTCTCCGGTTTACTGATGGGGTTGATTTATCCGCCTATTTGGATAAAGAAGGGCGTAATTCCGGGCTTGTAGCTGGAAAAAGTTTTCTTGTATTGTTGGATATTAATATGCCCCGTATGGATGGTGTGGAAGTGTTGCAAAAGATGAAAGCGGATGATGAACTGAAGAATATACCTGTAATCATGCTGACAACTACCGACGACCCCCGCGAAATTGATTTGTGTTATCGCTCAGGTTGCAGTGTGTACCTAACCAAACCCATTGATTATCAGAAATTCGAAGTGGTGCTGCTGCGGTTAGGACTGTTGCTGCAGGTAGCAAGTGTTTAACCTGGATTACGTATTAGAAATTTATTACAAGAAAAAATGACTTCACATCTGAAAAAGTACTCGATTTTTTGTCCTCAATGTAAATCTATTACATCTGCGGATAAAAATCTCTGTGCATTTTTACCTTTATTGCCCTTTTCCCTCTCATCACAAAGTCTGATGAGCAATCCGGGTTTAAGGGAAACGAGTGTCAGCCTGATTTGCAAAGCGTGAAGGCGAAGACAGTTGGAGCAATAAGCAGGGCCACTATACAGCCACCAGCCTTATTATGAAGAAGAAAGTAAAGCAATAACTGAAAAATTTAAGCACGTGAAACACATTATTTTAATTGTAGAAGACGATGCCGGCATGGTAGAGTTAATGACCGAAAGATTAGCTTCGCCGGATCGGGAAATTCTGACGGAAAATTCGGCCCGGGCAGCAGCTGCATTGCTGGATACCACCCAGGTGTCGTTGCTCATATTGGATTATAGTTTGCCCGATATGAATGGCAGTGATTTTATAGTTATGCAACGGGAGAAAGGGGGAGTTATACCTCCATTCATCGTTTCGACAGGCTGTGGCGACGAACGCATTGCAGTGGAGATGATGAAGTTGGGAGCTGTGGATTATGTGGTGAAGGATGCGAATTTTTTAGACCTTCTTCCTTATGCGGTGCAAAACGAGTTGGCAATTATCGAGAAAAAATGGGAACTGGAGCTGACGAAGCAGAAACTGGCGGAAATCAATAGTCTGAATCAGCAAATTATCAGTAACTCTATGGAAGGCATCGTGGTGCTCGATCTGGACAAGAATTACAAAGTCTGGAATCCTTTTATGGAACGGATTACCGGATTGCAGGCCGTTGATATTGTGGGGAAATCGATAGAAGAAGTGCCGGTTTTGCTTACTTATGAGGCTGTGATTGACGGTATAATGCCTGATGATGATAATCATTTGGGTAGCGAGGTGGAATTGTTTTACGACATACCCGAAACAGCTAAGAGCGGTTGGGTGTCGATTACGGCCGGAAGGTTAAGAGGAGATGCTCATTATACGGATGGTTACTTATTTATTATTCGGGACATTTCGGAACGTGTAAAAGCAGATATGCTGTTGAAAAAGAACAAGGAAGAATTGCTCGATTTGTTTGAAAATGCGCCTATCGGGTATCATGAGTTAGACCTGAACGGAAAACTGACACGCATCAATCAAACCGGATTGAAAATGCTGGGATATGAGAAGGGAGAGATTATTGGGACTGCTATATGGGAGCTTGTGATAGACAGGGAGTTGTCGCGAAAAAGAATACTGCAGAAGATAGAACAGCAGGAGATAGAGGCTGAAGCCTATGAGCGGCAATTGGTGCGGAAGGATGGGACTCTTATTCATGTGCTGATTTCTGAAAACTTTACGTATGGCGATAATGCTGAGATAACCGGATTGAGGGCGTCGATACAAAATATTACAGAGCGGAAGATGGCCGAAAGAGAAGCCGAGAGGATCTCGAAGCGTTTTCAGGCAATTATTGAAAACTCACCTGATGGATTTGTACTACTTAATCAGGAAGGACAATTTCAATACCTTAGCCCGTCCACTTTGCGTATGTTTGGTTTTAGGGTAGAAGATGCGTATCAACTGTCGCCAAATGATTTAACGCATCCCGATGATTTAGAGAATGTGCTCAGTCACTTGGGAAAGGCTTTTAGCGACCCCGGATATGTGCCTACACTTGAATACAGGTTCAGACACAAAGATGGACACTGGATATGGATAGAAAGTACATTTAGCAACCTGCTTTATGACCCTTCTGTAGAGGCGCTTGTGATAAATTACAGAAATATCGACGAACGCAAAAAAGCGGAAGAAAGCCTTCTGCTGAACGAAAGGCGATTGGAGAGTCTGAACAGGATCAATGAGTTTGACTCGGATAATGTAAAAGATTTTCAGGATTTTGTACTTGGTGAGGCGATAGGACTAACCGGAAGTACGATGGGGCTGATTGCGAGCTACGACGAAAGTAGCAGGTTGTTTGCCCTGAAGTCCTGGTCGCATATTTTGCACACGGAATTGCCGGAAGGTATATCTCCCGAGTTTGTTGTAGGCAACAAAGGTATATGGCACGAGCTGCTAAAGTGGCGCAAACCGATGGTGGTAAATGATATGAAGACCACAAAGGTGCCGCTTACCGGGCATGTGATGCTATCTGAATTATCACGGTTTCTGGCTGTACCGGTGTTTCAGTCCGGTAAAATCGTGGCGGTAGTAGCTGTGGCCAACAAGAAGCAGTGTTATGATGAAACCGATGTTCGTCAGCTGAACCTGATGATGGATTCTGTGCTTCGTATTATTGACAAAAAGGAGTTCGCAGTGCGGCTAAACGAAAGCGAAACCAAGTTTCGGACAATATTCCATACATCGTCGATAGGTAAGTCGATTACGATGCTGGATGGAAAGTTGTTTGTTAATAAGGCATTTGCAGATATGCTGGGTTACAGCACCGATGAAATGGGAAACGTGAACTGGAGGGATATCACTGTAGAAGAAGATATTCAGTTGAACGAATATTATCTGGATCAGATATTATCAGGAGCTACTGATTCTGTGGTATTTGAAAAAAGATATTATCACAAAGACGGACATATCGTGTGGGTTCGGTTGGAAACAGTGCTGATCAAAGATGATTCGGGTACTCCGCTTTACTATATTGCTGAAACTACCGATATTACGGCTCAAAAAGAAGCCGATACAAAAATACGGGAGAGCGAGGAACGATACCGGATATTGGCTGAGAACTCACGCGATGTGATTTGGAAGATAGATATGAAAGGCCGGTATTCTTATATTAGTCCTTCTGTTTTTGAACTGCGGGGCTACACGCCGGACGAAGTAATGGGACAATCATTAACTGAAATAGTCAGTCAGGATGCCCTGAGCTTCGTTCGCGACAAATTTGATACTTCTCTGAAAGATTTCAACGAGAATCATCGCATGTCCAGCGATTATGTGGAGGTAGAGCAGCTGAGAAAGGATGGTACGAAGGTGTGGACTGAATCAACTACCAAAATGCTGCTGGATGAGAACAACCAACCTATCGGCTATATTGGATCTACCCGCGATATTTCAGCTCGCAAGGCGGTAGAATCCGAGTTGAATAAAGGGCGCGAACTGTTGCGGGAGTTGTTTGTTGAAAGTGCCTCTTTTATTGAATCAGACGCAATTGATTATCAGAAAATTTCTGACAGAGTAAGGAGGATATCAGGTGCAAGAAGTTGTTCGTTCAATCTTTATGAGGAAAATGGACAAGAATTCTCGACTGTGGCCATTTCGGGTATCGAGACTATTCAAGCCACGCTGCGGTCGATACTTGGTTACAATCTTTTGGGTAAAAAATGGAAGTACGATCCGGCACGCGAAAAAGCCATTGGGCAACAGGTGCTTACGAGGTTTGATTCTCTGGCCGACTTGTCCGGCACGATACTGCCGGGTGCGGTAATAAACTATATTATCAAACGGTTTAAACTGGGTGAAGCCTGGGTATTGCAAATTAGCCGAAAAGACAAACCTGTAGGCGATTTTACTCTGGTATTTGATAGTGATAAGACACTGCTTAACAGAGAACTGCTGGGATTGTATGCTTCGCAGGTAGGTTTGTATGTAGAGCGGGTGAACTACGAAAAAGCCCTGAAAGAGAGTGAAGAAGTGTATCGTAACCTGGTGGAACGTATTCCTGATGGTGTATATAAAAGCACACATTATGGTAAATTTCTCAACGTAAATCCAGGACTGGTACAGATGCTGGGGTACGAATCGGAAGAAGAGCTGTTGGGTATTAATATATTATCAGATTTGTATTTGCAGATTTCCGACAGAGATGATGTGCGGGCAAAGAAAGGAACAAATTTGATGTCGGTATTTCCGGTAAAGAAGAAAGATGGAACCATGATATGGGTAGAAGATCATGGGTGGTACAATAAAGATAAGCATGGAAAAATCATCAGCCATGAAGGGGTGCTCCGTGACATTACGCAGCGGATGGCAGATGAAGAAGCGTTGAGGCAGAACGAAGAAAAATTCCGGTTAATGTTTCAGTACAATCCTCAGCCGATGTTTATCTATGATTTGGAAACTCTCGAATTTATAGATACCAATCAGGCTGCAATAACCCATTATGGATATACTCAGGATGAAATACTGGGCATGAAAGTGAGTGACTTGCGGCCGGCTACTGAGCTGACGAAACTGATGGAATATGTACACCATGCCCGTCAGTGCAACGAGAATCAAAAGGTTCAGACAAAACACATTAAAAAAGACGGATCGGTTATTGACGTTGAGGTGTACACTTCAGGTATTGTTGTGAACCAGCGCAAAGCACGTCAGGTGTTGATTATGGACATCACCGAGCAGCTCAAAGCCGAGGCGGCTTTAAAGGCCAGCGAAGCTAATTTGCAGGAGGCCCTGAGGCTGGGCTTAATGGGCTTTTGGGAGTATGATGCCAGGCGGCGGATTTTTATTTTCAATGATGAGTTTTACACTATTTATCATACCAATGCTGAGCTGGAAGGGGGCTACGAAATGACACCGGAACAGTATGCACAACGCTTTGTACACCCCGACGACCGACGCGTGGTAGGAGATGTGATAGCCCAGACCATGGCCACAGACTCGCCAGGGGATAGTACAACTATCGACCATCGTATCATTTGTGCCGACGGTACACTGAAATATATCAATGTAGTTGTAAAAACTTCGGAGTTGGAAAATGGACAGCTGGTGCATTTTATCGGAGCTAATCAGGACATTACAGAGCGGAAATTAACAGAGCTAATGCTTGAGAAGAGTGAGCTGTTTTTCCGGCAATCGCAGGAAGCTGCCCATATCGGATCCTACGAACTGGACTTTGGCGCTGGTACGTGGGTTTCGTCAAAGGTGCTTGATGAAATATTTGGTCTCAATCAAGACTCAGAGCGAACGATTCAGAGTTGGCTGGACCTCATTTTTGAAGAAGACAGATCTATGATGACTGAGTATATTCAAAGTCATGTTATCGAAAACCGATTGAGCTTTGATAAAGAATACCGAATTCAACGCAAAACGGATAATGTGGTTTGTTGGGTTCACGGATTAGGTGAGTTGGTGGTTGAAAATGATGTGCTAAAATACATGATAGGAACTATTCAGGATATAACCGGGCGTAAAATTACCGAGGTCGAACTTCAGGACAGAATGCAGGAATTGTTGCGGTTTCAGCAGGTGACGGTAGGGCGTGAGTTAACGATGATTGAGCTGAAAAAGGAAATCAATCAGTTGCTAAAAGAAAACGGACTGGGAGAAAAATACAGGATTGTAGAATAATATAATAAACTGACTCAATGGGGTGTGGTGAACGCCCACTATGAATAGAATAAAGAATGGAAAAAGAGCTATTGAATACGCTCCGTAACAAGGGTTTGATACCTGAAACTTATGAGGAAACATTTCTTCAGCGTACTCTGGAGAAGCGTATGGCCGATTGTGGCTGTGATGATTGGGCGAAATATGAGTGGTTGCTCAACAATAACCACCACGAAATGAGTAAGTTGAAGGAGTGTCTCACGGTGTCTTATACCGAGTTTTTTCGGAATCAATATAGTTTTGCCGCAATCGAAAAGATACTACTACCTTTGCTTTTAAAAAGCAAATCGACTTCGCGGCAAAAGGAGCTGCGGGTATGGTCGGCTGCCTGTGCTACAGGCCAGGAAGCTTATAGTATGAGTATGCTGTTTCATGAAAATGTGGCTTCGTCATCAGACAACCTGAAGAGATCGG
>JBJOOU010000050.1:0-10518 GCA_046051105.1 Bacteroidota bacterium | reverse complement strand
CAACACATCCGGAATCGCAAATTGCACCTGCACGTAAGCCACCACACCTACCAACAAACCAATTGCTATCACCGACGCAATCAAACTATTGATCATCGTTTTAATCATATACGGTTTGCGGATAAATCCGGGCGTTGCGCCCACCAGTTTCATTGTATTTATCAGGAAACGATTGGAATACAACGACATTCGGATAGTATTATTGATCAGCGCAATGGAAATAAACAGCAGGATAGCCGCCAGTCCCAGCAATACATAACTAATGCGGGTAACATTATCGCTCACCAGGCTCACCATATCTTTCTGATACACCACCCGATCGATAATCTCAAACGATTTCACGCTTCCTTCTATCGTTTTCACTCCTTCGGGCGTTGCATACTTTTCCTGCAACTTCACTTCAATCGATGCTTTCAGCGGATTATAGCCCAAAAACTCAGCCGGATTGTCGCCCAAACTGGCAATATGATCCTTTAAAGCTTCGTCCTTCGAGATATAAGTCACCGATTTTGCATATTCAGCATTCAGCAGAAACTTTTCCAGTCGTTGCTCGTCCGAGCGATTGATCGAATCTTTCAGCACAATAGATAGATTGATATTCTCCTTTACAAAAGTACTCATATCGCGCCCTACCAATAGCAACATCAGCACCAAACCCACCAACAGCAGCACCATCGACATGCTGAGCGTGGAAGTAACGGTATTTTTGCGGAATCTATATGTTTTCTTTTTTGCCATTTCGTGTGTTATTGTCAATATCAGGCCTTCGCCTCTTTGCTTTTTTTGATTTGCCAGAAAATCACTGCCAACGCACCAATAATCAGTGCCAATGATGAAATCAATGCTATGGTATTTCCTAGGCTGTACGATTGTGGTTCGAATTTGAAATCCACTTCGTAGTTACCAGCTTTCAATGGCAATGCTCTGAGCAGGTAATTGGCACGAATAATCGGCAATTCCTGTCCGTTTACCGTTGCTTTCCAGCCTTTGTCGTAGAATATTTCCGAGAACACAGCCACCTGATCCGATTTCGAGCTTACGGTATATACCAAATGGTTAGGCTCATAGCTTTTCAAAGCAATATGCGCTGTAGTATCTGGTGTAAGTTGGGTTGGCAATTGCGATGCAAATGCTTTATCCACCACCATTTCCTTTTTCGTATTGATTTGTCCCAACAATTGCATTTCTTCGTTGGCGTCATTCGCCACGCGGATGTTGCTTACAAACCACGCATTGCCATTAGCATACGGATTCACAATCGGAGCAGCCTCTTTATTGTAAATCACATACTTCATATTCAGCATGTTCAGTACATGCAACGAATCCAACACCGGATTCAACTGATCTACAGTCTTAATTCGTCCGAATGCTCCAAACAAATGACCCATTTCTTTGGTCAGATGCATATTAATCAACTCCTGATAGCGGCGCAATTTAGCGGCATGGTATCCACCTATGTTTTTGTGAAAATAAGAAGGTTTCGCATCGTTGAAAATATCAACAGTTCCATCCAACACACGATAGTCAGACTTATCCTGCATAATCATATTGTCAGCAGCAGAAGGTGTCTCGAGCGAACTCATCTCGCGTTTGCGCTCAAAGTTATCGTTATTCAGATATCTTTTATCTACAGGAACAAAATCGATCAACAACAAAATTCCCAGCAAGCTGTACACGACTCCTTTTTTTAGTTTATCGTTCAGATACAACCAAAGCAGACCTGCACTTAGCAAAATAAACGCTACCGAACGGAAAGCATCGCCCCGCAACATTGCTTCACGGTCGAGTGGCAACGTTTCTTTCAGGAAGGCATACTGTCCGGTGAATTGTGCATCTGCAGGTCCGGTAAAACTTCCGGCCAATGATGGGATAATGGCAAATATCAACGCGATACCCGCAGTAATTCCCGCACTGATATACAATGGTTTGATTAATTTCTTTTTATCTTCGGCTCCGAACACTTCTTTCAGTGCCAACAAGGCCAACAGAGCTACTCCGAATCCCGTTGCCACCAGAGTCATCGACGGCGTGCGGAATTTATTGTACATGGGTACATAGTTGATAAACAGATCTGTCAACCACATCAAGTTCTTTCCCCACGACAACATCAGCGTGAGTACAATCATAGGCACTACCCACCATTTAATACGACTTTCTACCAGAAACAATCCCAGTACAAACAGGAAGCATACGATCGCTCCGAAGTAAACAGGCCCCGAAGTGCCGGGTTGATCGCCCCAGTAGAGCGGTAACGCGAATTCTTTCATCGTTTGCTCTACGTTAGGCACACCATACGAAGCAATTTTCTTACCTGTTTCGCTATCTGCCTTCAATTTACCACCACTTGCACCACCTTTGAAGTTAGGAATCAGCACCGTAAATGTTTCATCGATACCATAACTCCACTGTGTGATGTAATCAGCGTTCAATCCTTTCTGCGAACTATTCGCATCCATCGTCAATCCGTTGGACTCGCCGCGCATGGTGGCTTTGCTGTATTCGTAAGTAGTCATCAGCGTGGTAGCATTCATACCAATAGCAATGGCTCCGGCTACTATGATAACTCCAACTGACTGAAGCAGTGATTTAATTTCTTTTTCTTTGATTGCATATACCACTTCTACGATTCCCATAAACAGCAATACGATAAGAGTATAATACAGAATCTGAACGTGGTTGGCACGAATGGCTAAACTCAGAAACAAGGCCATCAACAAACCTCCAACGATCTTTTTCCCTCTGAAAATTTGAAAAACAGCCCCGATTAAAGGCGCCATATAAGCAATAGTAACCGCTTTTGAGTTGTGTCCGGCTACGATGATGATAAAATTGTAGGATGCAAAAGTAAACGCGATCGATCCCACAATGGCCAGCCACGGGTTCAACCGGAAAGCAAGCAGCAAAATATAAAATCCAATAAAATAAAGCATCAAAAAGTACACTGTACTTGGGAAAATATGGAATAAATCTTCCACATACTTGATGTAATTATTGGGCTGAATCATCGAAATCTGATAGGTTGGCATTCCACCAAACATTGCATCGGTCCACAAAGTGGGTTTATCGTGTGATGAATTGTAATCCACCGTTTCTTTAGCCATATGCATCCAACTCTGGGTATCGTGGCCGACAAGTTGTTTGCCTTCTAAAACAGGTGATAGATACGTAAATGAAATAACAGTAAAAAGCAGAAATGCAACGATGTGCGGTACAAATTTAGTGAGAGCTTGTTTATTCATGTTGTTGCTTAAAGTTTACTAAAAAGCATATTTTGGGAAAAATCAGACAAAAGTACATCATATTTTCACAAATGCCACATGTAATGCGGTTAAAAATTGTTGATTTCGTGCATATTTTGGCTATTTTCTGTATAAATTCATCCATGTTTCAAACAAATGATTTTTATAAAGCGTGCATCCACTTCCCAGACATTTGATTTCACTCCTTTCAAACTGCCGATCCCCAATAAAACCATCACAATAAACACTGATACAAATTCATTCTAAAAGAAAAATAAAGTACAAAACTACAAAATGAAAGCAAAGTAATTCACAGCCCCCTCATTAAGATAGCGGGTTATTGACACTTCCCTAAAATTTGAGTACATTTGCAAACAAATCAGCTGAAAATTAGGTTTTATCGACATGAATAACGAACAATTACAACATATACGGGCCGACTTCCCGATTCTTTCCGAGAAAATTTACAACAAAGATCTGATCTATTTCGACAACGGAGCCACAACTCAAAAGCCGCGTTGCGTAGTGGAGAAAATCGATGAAGGCTATTACCACCTCAATGCAAATATTCACCGTGGCGTTCATTACCTGAGCCAAAAAGCTACCGAAGCTCACGAAGCAGCGCGTACCGTGGTGGCTGAGTTTCTTCATGCCGCCAAACGCGAGGAAATCATTTTCACACGTGGCACTACCGAGGCCATTAATTTGGTGGCGACATCTTTTGGTGATGCTTTTGTGAAAGAAGGCGACGAAATCATAGTTTCGGTGATGGAACACCACTCCAACATTGTGCCCTGGCAAATGCTTTGCGAACGCAAAGGCGCTAAACTCCGCGTGATTCCGATGAACGAAAATGGTGAACTTCAGCTGGATGCTTTCAAAAACCTACTGAACGAAAAAACCAAAATCGTTTCAATCACTCAGGTTTCAAATGTTCTGGGCAGCATCAACCCCGTAAAAGAAATTATTGAACTGGCTCATGCTCAGGGAATACCGGTTTTGGTAGATGGTGCACAAGCTGTACCCCACATTCCGGTAAATGTTCAGGAACTGGATGCCGACTTCTATGTATTTTCAGGACATAAAATTTATGGTCCAACGGGTATCGGCGCTTTGTACGGCAAAGAAAAATGGTTGAATGCCATTCCTCCGTATCAGGGTGGTGGCGAGATGATTGCTACCGTTAGTTTTGAAAAAACGACTTACAACGAGCTTCCATTCAAATTTGAAGCCGGCACACCGGATTATATTGGTTCCACCGCACTGGCCGAAGCTTTGCGTTATGTGCAAGCCATTGGTTTGGAAGAAATTGCAGCACATGAACATGAATTATTGGAATACGCCACCAAACAATTGCTAGAAATTAACGGCATGCGCATCATCGGTACTGCGGCCAACAAAAGCTCGGTAATTTCATTTCTGGTAGGCGAAATTCACCCCTATGATCTGGGCATGCTGCTGGACAAACTGGGTATTGCTGTTCGTACCGGACACCACTGCGCACAACCACTGATTGATTCGCTGGGCATACCGGGAACCGTACGCGCATCGTTTGCATTTTACAATACCAAAGAAGAAATTGATACATTTATTGCTGCCCTTAAACGCGTGGTAATGATGCTCAGCTGAAAATCTCACAGTTGAAAGTTTGTAAAGTAAAAAGTTTATAAAGTTGGCGACTCCAACCTGATAACCTTTCAACTTGATGAACTTTGCAAACCTTCAACTTGATAAACTTTACAAACTTTCAACTTGACAAACTAACATATGACAATTAACGACTTACAAAACGAAATTGTAGAAGAATTCAACCAGTTCGACGACTGGATGGACAAATATGCTTTACTTATCGACCTTGGAAACTCTTTAAAACCCATCGACGAAAAGCAAAAAACACCACAAAACATTATCGAAGGCTGCCAAAGCCGCGTATGGCTGAATGCTGAACTGGTGAATGGAAAAGTGATCTATGAAGGCGAAAGTGATGCCATTCTGGTAAAAGGAATTGTGGCTCTACTCCTTCAGGTACTTTCGGGGCACACTCCAGACGACATTCTGAATACTGAATTGTATTTTATCGATAAAATCGGTTTAAAAGAACACCTCTCTCCTACCCGTTCTAACGGCTTGGTAGCGATGGTAAAACAAATGCGGATGTATGCGTTAGCCTTTAAAGCAAAAGCATAATTCCCAATAGACAATAAAAAGAACGGGCTTCAAATCAGCAATTTGAAGCCTGTTCTGTTTTATCAATTTATTATTTTCCCAAATTCGTATACCGTTTCTGGAGCAATATCTATATTTCCATTATCCCATTCAAGTGTATCAGTAACTTTAAATTGAATAAATTTCTCAATATCTTTTAATTGCCGAAAAACAGGATAATCATTTTCAAATAGAATACCATAAAAATCAACCTCCTTTTTAACTCCATCATTAAAAAGAACTGACAATTTATAGCCGCCCAAATATTCAGCACTAACTATTTCGGTAAACATGATCAATTATTTTAAGGGTTCGATTTTACCAGGTTCAATTCCATTTTTAGCATTATTCCACGCCAGCATGAGTTCATTCCTATGTATATCAAGCCATTCAAAAATTAAGCGTAATGCTCTTTCTGACATTTGTCCACGTACAATTCCTTTTTCAATTTCAATAATTACCTTCTGATCTCCATATTTTGCATGAAAATGCGGGGGATTATGATCAAGATACATTATTTGAATATATATTCCAAAAAATTCACTAATTGTAGGCATGAGAATTCGATTACTTCACAAATATAGTGAGTTTTGAATATCACTCTACATATTCCAGCGAAAAATTTTCGCCATCAAATACGCCATACGAGAAAATCCCTACAAAATCGCCCAATACCACAACGCGCTTCTTATTTTGCAACTGCAAATCGAGTGCGATGTGTCGATGGCCGAAAATCATAAAATCCACATCGTGCGTTTTGCTGTATTCTTTGGCATACACCACCAGATTTTCATTTTCTTCTCCCAGGAATTTATTCTCGATATGAAGAATTTTCTCACGGTTACTCTTCGACCATCTGTACCCAAACTCCTGACCTAACTCAGCAGGTACCAATCGAAACAGCTTTTGTGCCAACCGGCTATGAAACACCTTACGGATAATCCCAAAGCCTTTTTTATCCACATACAGGCCATCGCCATGTGCCAGAAAGAATTTTTTTGAACCAATTTGCGTGGTAAATGACTCCTTGTGAACGATCAGCCCCACTTCTTTCTCCAGATAGCCAAAGGTCCAGATGTCGTGATTCCCGATCAGGAAGTGTATTTCTACACCCGCGTCAGTCAGTTCGGCTAATTTCCCAAGAAAACGCACAAAACCTTTGGGAACCACAGTTTTGTATTCATACCAAAAGTCAAAAATATCACCCAGCAAATAAATTGCCTCAGCATCTGCTTTGACCATATCCAGCCAGGCAACGAGCTTTTTTTCATGCGCCCGCGGATCTTTGATCACCCGCGAGCCCAAATGTGCATCCGAAAGAAAATAAACCATTTGTTAGTTGATAATTGATAATTGATAATTGATAGTCATACAACTACCAACAGTCAACTCAGATTAGAGAAATCCAAGCTCCAACTGAGCTTCTTCACTCATCATATTTTTGTCCCAGGCTGGTTCAAAAACGATGTTGACGTTTACTTCTTTCACACCTTCTACACTGCCCACTTTCATGCGCACATCTTCAACAATAAAGTCGGCTGCAGGGCAGTTAGGCGCCGTCAGCGTCATTTCTATATTCAGATTCCCGTCCTCAGCCAAATCAATTTTGTAGATCAAACCCAGATCATAAATATTCACAGGGATTTCAGGGTCGTACACTGTTTTTAGCATTTTGACGATATTCTCTTCTTTTTCCAAAAATTCGTTCATATCTTATTTTTGTATCGTATTTTAAATTAAATTGATTGTAAACCTGTTTTCACAGGTAAAAGATAAACACGCAAATTCGCAAATAGTTTATTCAGCTTTTGCCATGCTACGCTCCACAAGAGCATCCAATTCGGGCGTTCCGGCAGCCAAGCGACCATTAATTACAGTCACAGCATGCACCTTTGCTTTTACTGCCAGCTTATTGTCCGATTTCCGAAAAATGGACTGATGAAAAATATATCGTACACCTTCTTTGGCCAAATACAACTTTGAAATAAAGCTATCACCGGGACGAAGAGCCGTTTTGTAGGTAATTTCAATACTTGAAACCATTGCATCAATACCCCGATCGTGCAAATCGGCAAAACTCAGCTTATTTTCTTCCAAAAATTCATGACGCGTATGCTCCAGATAGTTTTGATACACAGAGTTATTCACCACTCCCTGGATATCGCACTCATAATCGCGCACTTTCATTTCTAATTCGTAGATATACATAGACCCCAACCCCTAAAGGGGCAATTAAATTAGTTTTTTATTACACTAGCACTAATATCTCACAGAACCCAATTCCCCTTTAGGGGTTAGGGGTCGTCATTTTTTTCTGATCAGCGTCAGTCCATCCCGCAAGGGAAGAATTACTTTTTCCACCCGATCATCCGCTGCCACAAAGTCATTAAACTGCATAATAGCAATGGTTTGCTTATCATTCGGATGCACCTCTTCTATCACTTTTCCGTCCCAAAGCACATTATCTGCGAGGATAAAACCGCCCTTTCGCAACTTTGGCAGAACCGCCTCGTAATAAGCCAGATATTCACGTTTATCAGCGTCAATAAACACCATATCGAAGGTTTCGTCCAACGCTTCAATCACATTTAATGCTTCGCCAATGTGCAATTTGACTTTATAGCCATGTTCAGATCCATCCAGATTTTCCTGGATAAATTCTTCCAGTTCGTCGTCGCATTCAATAGTGTGCAGCGCACCATCACTTGGCAACGCTTCGGCCATGCAAAGCGCCGAATATCCTGTAAATGTGCCCAATTCGAGTATTTGTTTGGGCTGAATCATGTGGCAAAGCATGCTCAACACCCGACCTTGCAAATGCCCCGAACACATGCGTGGATTGATAATCCTTACGTGTGTATTTCGGTTCACTTTGGCCAAATATTCAGGTTCTTTTTCCGAATGATCCAGTATATAATCGTCAATATTCATTACTCAAAAAAAATCAACCTTAAACGTATTTCAATACCGATAACTGCTCTGGGTTAAAAATCTCATTCGCAATTCGTTGCAACTGTTCGGACGTAATCGATTCGATGGATTGTTTTACGACATCCACCCCATCAATTTTCCCATAGCGCAAAAAGCTTTTTCCCAGTCCGAGTGCCAGATTTTCTTTTTGTTCGTTGGCGATGGCCATCTGCCCCATCAACTGAAGTTTGTATTTTTTTAATGCTGCTTCAGAGAGTGGCTGTTCACGCAACTTTTGCAATTCACTATACACCAAGCTCTCACACCTGCGGGAATTTTCCGGATCGCAGCCAAAATACACACTCCACATTCCGGTATCGGTAAATGGTTGATAGCTGGATTCTACGTTATAGACCAGGCCATTCTTTTCGCGCAGCGACAGATTGAGCAAACTATTCATGCCCGGACCGCCCAAAATATTATTCAGCAAATGCAATCCCATCCGATCGGGGTGATGCATATTGTAAGCTCTGTTACCCACGATAAAATGCACCTGATGTGTATTCTTTTCAATGATTTTCTTCTGTGGAATATATTCGATAGGTGCAATGCGCTCAAGTTTGGGCTCGGTAGTTTCAGTAGTAGTGAAGTATTTTTCGGCCATGCGCACAAAACTCTTGAAATTTATATCGCCTACGGCAAAAAATACCATTTCCTCCGGACGATACTGACGGCCTACAAAGCGTTTTCCATCTTCCGTCTTAAAGCCCTCCAGTAATTCCTGGCGCCCGAGAATATTATGTCCAATAGCATGATTATCAAACAAAAGATTTTCAAAATCGTCATAAATCAACTCAGACGGACTATCGTTATAGGACTGAATCTCGTCTATAATAATCACCACCTCCTTGTCTATTTCCTTCTGCGGAAATACCGAATGCAACACAATGTCGCCAATCAACTCCAGAGCCCGTTCGAAATACTCGTTTAGAATCGCAGCATACACCACCGTCTCTTCTTTCGATGTAAAGGCATTTAGCTCGCCACCTACATTTTCAAGTCGGTTGATGATATGCCCGGAACGACGTTTTTCAGTACCCTTAAAAAGCATATGCTCCACAAAGTGAGCCATACCTTCCTCATGCTCAGCCTCATCACGCGATCCGGCATTCACAACCATTCCACAGTAAGTAACTGCCGAGTTATCCGGCCGGTGTATTAATCGAATGCCATTGGGGAGTGTATGTGTTTGATATGCCATATATTGTATCGTTCTGAAAACGGAGTGCAAAGATACAAAAATCCATGAATTAAGTAGCTGTGGAAGTTTTATGTATTAAAAAGAAGCTTGATACTAACATTTAGCTGATGAAAACCACACAATTCACTTGGCAGTTGTCGGTGCTTCCATCACCACACCACCGATATTGACGGTGCCCATCACCACATTTTCGGCATTGTTGATGCTCATGCCTACTTTGGCTTTATCCACCGTAAAGTTATCAATGTACACGTTCTTCACTTTTTTCTCGGGAAAACCCTGAATAACAATAGCCGCATTGGTCGCTTCCTTGCAACGCATATTATCAATATAAACGCCATCAATTTCAGTGGCAAAGCCTTTGCCCTCGCCATGATAAAAAGAGGTGATGTAAAAAGCGTCTTCCACCGTACCAAACTCCACATTATCGACGAAGATATTGCGCATAAATCCGCCTCGGTCCGGATTTGATTTCAGGTAAATACCCCGCTTGCAATACCCGCCAAACGTACAGTTTTCCACAATCACATTGCGTACTCCGGCCGACATTTCGCTCCCAAGCACCACGCCGTGAAGCCCTTTGAAGCGGCAATTGCGGATAATGATATTTTCTGATGGCATGGCAGTTTGCCGACCTTCATGATCGCGCCCCGCCTTAATGGCCACATTGTCATCGCCGTTGTCAAACTCCACATTCTCAATCAATACATTGCGGGAATATTCAGGATCAATACCATCATTATTGATATTTTTGGCATCAAAACGTACTCCACGAACGATGATATTTTCGGATTTGAGCAAATGCACACACCAAAAAGGCGAATTGGTGATTTTGATGCCCTGAATGAAGATATTTTTGCTTTCCAGGAACTCCACAAAGGGCGGCCGCAAATAATGCCCGGT
>JBJOOU010000049.1:0-12976 GCA_046051105.1 Bacteroidota bacterium | reverse complement strand
AACTGGCGACAACTTCGTGATAGAGGGTGATTTAATTACTGAAACAAAAGAAGTGGTTCATTTTAATTACAGCGGAACCATTAAGGTAACCGATAAAACACAAAGCCCTGAGGATATTGCTCCTGTTTTAACCCATGGCAAATTATACTACCTGGGTGATGCCTACGGTACAGGAGTGTCCAACAACTTTATAGCTCAAATGGCTACTGCCTCCGAGGTGTTTGGGGATGCAAGTCTTACCGGTGATGTATTGCAACTTGAACTGAACGGCGAAAAGGCAGTGAAAGATTCACTCAAAACGGGTACTTATAATATGATATCAGAAATATCCAAAACCACAATGGTGGCCTACACGCTGGTGCCGGGTTATGTCGACGATCAGGGTGATTATTGGGGAACATGGTATTATACCTCTGGTGCAAATTATAAGATCATTTCAGGAAATGTAATTTTAACACGTTCGGGGGCAGGCTATAATATCATTTACACGCTTTATGATCGGTTTGGGTCAAAAATTAGTGGTGTGTATGCTGCTTCGCTCGAGTATATCAACGCTACCTCATCAAGTGGTGTGAAGGCACAAAAAGCAAAAGCAACGCGAAGTGTGGCAGCCGCGCCGGAAAAAGAAAGTGCAATGGCTAAAGTGAAAATACCTGTTAGCAAAGTGCTCAACCGATTTCAACACAAATAATAAAAGCTGATTCAACAAGGCGTTCCGCTCTCAAAACGGACGCCTTGTTTGCTTACAACCGGAAGAGTCAGAGATCGCGGTTAAAAATTAATAATAAAACTCATTATTGATTTTTTCGAAACAAAAAATCCAATATCTTTGCGAGCTATAAATAAATCGTACAACAAAACCCATTTTGTTCCGTTAGATAAGACTGATTTATATTGTAGGACTTTAAAAAAAACAAAATCATTTACGAATGAAATCACCCGTAGTTAGTTTAATTGCATTTTTCGCGTTTACAGGTAGTTTGTTAGCACAATCTACCGATCCGGTTTTGATGACTATTAATGGCAAGCCGGTTCTGAAATCGGAATTCGAATATATTTACAATAAAAACAATACCAACAATTCGCTGGACAAGAAAACGCTGGACGAATATGTGGACTTGTTCGTAAATTTCAAGCTGAAGGTGGAAGAGGCCAAAGCACAAGGCATTGATACAACAGCCTCGTTTGTTAATGAGCTTTCCGGCTATCGTTCGCAGCTTACCCGTCCGTATCTTACCGATGCGAAAGTAGACGAAACTCTTTTGCGCGAAGCGTATGATCGCTCGAAAGAAGATGTGGATGTAAGTCATATCCTTATTCGCGTAGCTCCTAACGCAACTGCTGCCGATACGCTGAAAGCCTGGAACGAGATTAATGCTATTTGGAAACGTGTGCAGAAAGAAGATTTCGCAAAAGTGGCCAAAGAAGTATCGCAGGACCAGTCGGCTGCCGAAAATCAGGGGCATATTGGCTGGATGTCAGCATTCCGCACCGTATATCCGTTCGAAACAGTAGCATACAATACGGCTGTAGGAGCCATATCAAAACCCGTACGTAGTGCGTTCGGTTATCATTTGGTGAAAGTGCATGGCCGCAGAAATTCGTTGGGCGAGGTGCTGGTGTCGCACATTATGATTTTTACTTCCAAAGGAGATGAAGGTGCTAACAAGAAAGCGAAAGCAACAATCGACTCAATTTATAGCCGTGTAAAAGCGGGCGACGATTTTGGTACGCTGGCTAAAAATCATTCTATGGACAAAGGTTCGTCGGTGAAAAACGGTGAGCTTCCCTGGTTTGGTTCGGGCAGAATGGTGCCTGAGTTCGAAAATGCAGCTTTTGCACTTAAAAATGTAGGAGATGTGAGCGAACCTGTTGAGTCGGCATACGGATGGCACATCATCAAGCTGATCGATCGCAAAGGGTTGGCACCTTATGAAGAGCTGAAACCGGAACTGGAACGCAAAGTGAAACGTGACGAACGCGCCAATAAAGGCCAACAAGCATTTGTAGCAAAACTGAAAACGGATTATGGCTTTAAAATCAATGCAGTAGCTGTTCAGGATTTTGTAAAGGCTTTGAACAATCGTACGTTGGCCGACTCGGTATTCCAGTTGCAAGTTTCGAAACTGGACAAACCTTTGTTCTCGTTTGCAGGTAAAGCCTACTCACAAGCTGATTTTACTCAATATCTGAAGAAAAACGTACATACCGAAAAAACCATTGCTTCGGAAATTGTAGACGAAAAACTGAGTGCTTACGAATCGGCCGAATTGTTGGCCTACGAAGACAAACAGTTGGAGAAAAAATACGATGAATTCCGCTTCCTGATGCAGGAATACCACGATGGTATTTTGCTGTTCGAAGTAAGCAACCGCGAAGTATGGGACAAAGCATCGAAAGATACCGAAGGCCTGGCAAAATATTTTGCGGCACACAAAGGCAACTATAGCTGGGAGAAACCTCATTTCAAAGGTCGCATTATTTCGTGCAAGGACAAAGCAACAATGAAAGCAGCGCAGGCCATTGTAAAGAAATCGGCCAACGACTCAATTGATAAATACCTTCGAGTACGACTGAACGATAGTATTCAGTACGTGAAAATTGAAAAAGGACTGTATGTGCAAGGCGAAAACAAAGCGGTAGATCAGTACATTTTCAAATCGAAAGAAAAATACGAGCCAGCCAAAGAATATCCGTTTGTATTTGTAACCGGTAAACTGTTGAAAAAAGAGCCGGAAGACTTTACAGATGTTCGCGGACTGGTTACTGCCGACTATCAGGAATACCTGGAACAGGAGTGGATCAAGGCACTCCGTGCGAAATATCCGGTAGTGATCAACCCTGAAGTTCTGAAACAGGTAAAAAAGAACTAACAGACCCTAATCATCTAGGAGCGCAAAAATAAAAGTCATATCTTTGACTTTTATTTTTGCGCTTTTGGTTTATAGCCGGTGGGTAGGCGTTACTTATACATACTATTATGATGCGACATTTTTTTTATACAATAAGCTGCCTGGTAATCTCTGTTCTGATTTGGTCGTGTGCCGAAAAGAAACAGGAAGCACAGGGCAAAGTGGTATTGGAAGTAGGCGGTCAATACCTCTACGAAGATGAACTGCACAAAATATTGCCGCCCAATGTGAGCGATTCGGACAGTATCGACATCACGCAAAGCTACATCCGCAAGTGGGTGGTAGGTGTACTGATGTACCAAAATGCCAAGCGGAATATTACCAACCAGGCAGAGATCGACGAGTTGGTGGAAAGCTATCGTAAATCGCTGACCATCCACCAATATCAGCAAAAACTGATAGAGCAGCGCTTGCCTAAGGAGCCTGCGGACGAAGACCTACAGGCTTTTTACAAGGAATACAGCGATCAGTTGGTGCTCAACGAATGTGTGTTGCAGGGCTTGTTGCTGGTAGTGCCCAAGTCGGCTCCGCAACTGGCCAACGTGCGCAGTTGGGTGCAGGCCGGTAATACCAAAGCATTGGAAAATATCGAGAAATACAGCATCCGTAATGCCATCAGTTACGATTATTTTGGCGACCGATGGGTGCCCTTTGCCGATGTGCTGAAGAAAATGCCCCTACAAGTAACCGATCCCGCCGGTTTTCTGTCGTCCCGCCGGTTTGTGGAGTGTGCTGATAGTACGCAACATTACTTTCTGAAAATAAGTAGTTTTCGTAAGCCCGGTCAAACCGAACCCTACGAAATGGCGAAAAATCGTATCTCGGCCATCCTTATCAACAAGCAAAAGGCCGATTTTATGACCAAATTCGAAGACGAACTGTACAACGATGCCATCAAGGACAAATCCATTCGGTTTTATAAGAAGTGATGGTGACGGAATATAAGAAATTGAATGCTTGATTAAAAAATGTAAATTTAGGCAATCAATGTGTATTCTCCTGCAAAATACTTCAAAATCAATCTTATTAAAATTTAATTTGCGTGTCAGCTGTTTCGCTGCTCATAAATAATATGTAAATTTGCAGGCTTTTAAATAATCAGATATCTATTTATACAACAATAAACTCCTGTCAATTCATTTTATGAGAAAAATTATTCTTTCCCTTTTGTTTTTATCAACTTTGCCGGTACTCAAAACGTATGCGCAATCGCAGGATAATATTGTTGACGAGGTTATTTGGGTGGTTGGCGACGAATGCATCCTGCGTTCGGAAGTAGAGCAGGAGCGTATCCGTTCGCAATATGAGGGCACACCTATACAGGGCGATCCTTATTGCGTGATTCCTGAGCAGTTGGCCATTCAAAAACTGTTTTTGCACCAGGCACAGCTGGATAGTATTACGGTAAACGAAACTTCGGTAAACAACGAAGTGGAGCGCCGCTTGAATTTCTATGTATCTCAAATCGGATCGAAAGAGAAGATGGAGGAGTATTTTAAAATGAATACGGCTCAGTTGCGCGAAAAGTTGCGCGATATGGCTCGCGATCAGCAAACGATCCAGCAAATGCAGCAAAAGCTGGTGGGCGATATTAAATCAACCCCATCGGATGTACGTCGTTTCTTTAATAATTTTTCGGTAGATAGTATCCCGGTGGTGCCGGCCGAAGTTGAATTGCAGATCGTTAGTTTCGAGCCTCCGGTAAATATTACGGAGATTAATCGCATCAAGGAACGTCTTCGCGATTTTACCGAACGCGTCAACTCAGGCTCTTCTGATTTTTCGGTGTTGGCTCGCTTGTATTCCGAAGATCCCGGAAGTGCCGCACGTGGTGGCGAATTAGGATTTAAAGGAAAAGGCGAGCTGGTAACAGAGTTCTCGAACGTGGCATTTAATCTTACCGATCCGAAAAAAGTATCCCGCATTGTACAAACCGAATTTGGATATCACATCATTCAGCTCATCGAAAAACGAGGCGATCGTGTGAATTGCCGTCATATATTGATGAAACCACGCATATCGGGCGATGAGAAAGAAAAGGCGATTCAAGCCCTCGATTCAATCTCAGGACTTATCCGCAGTGGAAAAATGACTTTCGAACAAGCGGTAATGGCTTATTCGCAGGATAAAAACTCGGCAATGAATGCTGGTTTGATGTTGAACGAAAAAAGCGGTACTTCAAAATTCGAATATCAGGACCTGCCTTCAGAAGTTGGTAAAGTGGTTTACAACATGAATGTAGGCGAAATATCAAAGCCTTTTTCGATGATGAACGTGTCGACCAACAAAGAAGTGGTGGCCGTTGTGAAACTGAAATCGAAAGTAGAAACTCATAAAGCGAACCTTACGGATGACTACCAGATGCTGAAAGCGCTTTATGAAAACAGAAGAAAACAAGAGTTTCTGAACAACTGGATTGTAAAAAAACAAAAGGAAACTTACATCAGTATTGATCCTAAGTGGCAAAACTGTAAGTTCCAGTATCCGGGATGGGTTAAACAGTAAATCGTTGTTTGACCGAATGTGTATTTTTTGTTATTAGAATGAATTCAGAGAAAAGAAAATCTTACCATACACTCTTCGTCAGAAGCTATAGTCGCAACAAGCACATCGTATTATTCGGTGTGCTGTGTTTGTTTATAATGGTACTGCAAGCACAAATCCGACCTAAGCAACTTCGTAAAGAGGTGCTTCAAAGTCAGGCGCCTCCACCGCCCCAAAAGCAAAAAGGACGCAGAGCCGGTAATTCCTTTGGCAAGCCATCGCCTATAAATAAGCCATTAGCCCCAATTATTACGCCTTACGACTTAAAAGGGGTATCGCTGGTGTATCTCGAAAACTCGGAAACACTGAACTACGATCAGTTGAAAAATCCCGATGTACAAGTGTTGCGCGGTAATGTAAGGTTCAGACATGATAATGCACTGATGTATTGCGATAGTGCCTATTTTTACGAAAAAGCCAATTCGCTGGATGCTTTTGGGCATGTGAAGATTGTGCAGGGCGATACCTTGTTTGTGTTTGGCGATGTATTGTATTACGATGGCAATGTAAAATTGGCTCGTTTGAGATACAACGTTCGGATGGAAAATAGAAAAACCACACTTACCACCGACAGTTTGAACTATGACAGAATGACCAATCTGGCGTATTACTACACCGGAGGGAAAATTTTTGATCAGGTAAATACACTTACCTCCATTTGGGGGCAATATTCGACCAAGACCAACGATGCATTGTTTAAGCAAAATGTGAAGCTGGTAAACAAGAATTATGTGCTGGATGCCGACTCGTTGCGCTATAACACCAAATCGCACATAGCCAATATGGTGGGGCGCACACACATCCGATACAACGACGAAACGGATATCTACACTACCCGTGGATGGTACAATACCGCTACGGAACGATCGATGTTGCTCAACCGCTCGCTGGTGCATCACAAAGATGGGAAAACCCTGATTGGTGATACCATTTTCTATGATAAGAAGCAGAAATATGGCGAAGGTTTTATGCATGTGATCATGAAAGATTCGGCGCAGAAAACCACTCTGTATGGCAATTACAGCTACTACAACGACGGCTCAAAAGTGGGAATGGCTACCGACTCGGCCATGCTGGTTGACTGGTCGTCGAAAGATACGATGTATGTTCATGCCGATACCTTATTTACATCAAAAGATTCGATTTACGATCTGGCGCGGGGCTACTACAACGTACGCTTTTTTCGTAACGATGTGCAGGGATTGTGCGATTCGCTGGCCTATTCCGCTCGCGATTCCATCCTGAACATGTATGGCGACCCGGTACTTTGGACCGACAATAATCAGCTGTCAGGCGAGTTTATTCAAGCGCATGTAAAGAACAAGAAGGTGAACAAAATTCATATTCAGAGGGCTGCAATGGCTGTTCAGTTCAATGATTCTGTTTTTTATAATCAGCTTTCGGGAAAAGAAATTATTGCTCATGTGGATAGTGGACAGCTGAAGCGGGTGAATGTGAACGGAAATGCAGAAACGCTTTATTATCCTGTCGATGATAAGGATTCTACGCTGATAGGGATGAATAAGACCCAAAGTAGTTTTGTGGTAATGCATTTCAAAAATAAAAAAATCGACCGCGTTGTGCTGACTTCGGCTTCCAACGGAACGATGTATCCATTGCCCGGGCTGAAAACAGATCAGATATACCTGAAGAATTTTTTCTGGCTCGACGAACAACGCCCCCATAAGCCTGCAGAAGTATTTACTTTCTTCCCGAAAAAGAAAAGAAACAAGCCGGGTGATACCAATCCGCGGCCGGATGAAGGTGCGAAAATGGATAAGAAATAATCAATGCCAATTATTATTGAGAAAGGTGGAATCATACAACGATTTCACCTTTTTTATTTGGGCTAATCGGGTGAATATGTTGCTGGCTGAGATAAAATCTTCATTTTGAGGTGAACTCTGTTTTTTTTTGTATTTTAGGGCTCAATTCTGATTACTGTGTTTTAATATTGTTTGTTGATATGGAAGATTCGATTATTGTAGGGCTTGTTCGTAATGTAGCTATTCTGCTTACATTTAGTATATTGTACGATAATTTTTGGTTGGGGCGGCAAATGAAGAACAGGCTGCTGTCGCAAATTTTGGCTGGATTGTTTCTGGGCATGATCGTCATTGTTCTGATTATCACCCCATGGGATTTTAAAGATGGAATCTTTTTTGATACCCGATCTGTGCTACTCGCTATATCGGGTTTGTTTTTTGGACCGATCCCCACTATCATTGCCATGTTTATTTCTTCGGCTTATCGCATCTATGTCGGGGGAGCCGGAGTGTTTATGGGAGTGGCTGTGATTTTACTTTCGGGTACAATGGGGATGATATGGAATAGATTTCAGACTCTCTCTTTATTCAGAAATAATACAATAAGTTTACTGTCGTTAGGTATCATAGTTCATCTTCTGATGCTGTCTTGTATTTTCCTGCTTCCATCCAATTATCAATTATCCACATTTAAAACCATTTTATTTGCGGTAATAGTTCTATACCCTCTTGCTACTCTTCTTTTGGGGCGATATATACTAAAGCAAGAAGAAACCCGTAAGACCAAGGCGGCGCTTGTAGAAAGTGAGCTTAGGTGGAAATTTGCACTGGAAGGTACCGGAGATGGAATTTGGGATTGGGATTTGACAACCAATAAGGTGTTTTTTTCGGATAACTGGAAAACAATGCTGGGCTATGCTACTTCTGAAATTCAGCATCATTTGTCCGAATGGGAGAGGTTGGTGCATCCCGATGATATCGAGGCAGCCTATGCTGAAATAAATAAACACCTGAGTGGAGCAAATGAAGTTTATTCGGCTGAATTCAGAATGCGTTGTAAAGATGGTAGCTATAAATGGATTTTGGACAATGGGAAGGTGATCGAATTTGATGATCAGCAAAAACCAGTTAGATTTATTGGTACGCATAAGGATATTTCATTGCGCAAGGAGAATGAATTAAAGCTTGCAAACGAAAGGTTTTTGTTGGAATCATTGATGGACTTTGTGCCGGAATTAATTTATTTCAAAGATCTTGATAGTCGCTTTATTCGTGTAAATAATGCATTAGTACGGCATTTGGGTTGTACCCGTATGGAAGAAGTCATTGGTAAGACTGATTTTGATTTTTTCTCGCCCGAATTTGCAGCTTATGCATACGAAATTGAACAGAATATTATCAATACAAAAGTACCTTATTCTCAGGAAGAACTTGCGGTCAAAGGTGATGGCCAGTTGTCTTGGGGAATTTCAAGTAAATTGCCTTTGTATGATCCGGCAGGAGAAGTGATTGGCACTTTTGGCTTATCGTTGGATATAAACAAGCAAAAGCAGGTTGAACAAGCGCTAAAAGCGAGCGAGCGATATACCAAATCGATTTTAGAGGCTATCCCTGATTTGATTTTTGTGATGGATGCCAGAGGGAAATACCTTGATTTTAAATCAGGCAACCTTGAAGAACTGGCTGTTCCGCAAGAACATTTTATGTTTAAGAATATCCGGGATGTTTTACCTGCGGATATTGCCAGGCTTATACAAAAAGCCATTGATCGGACTTTGGCACATCAAAAGAAAACAACGATAGAATATGAATTGACAATAAAGGATCGGTTGGTATATTTCGAATGTGTAATCATCCCATTTGAAAATGACAGAGTTATCTCTTTGGCAAGAGATGTTACACAACGGAAACTATCCGAGAAAGAGCTGAGAGCCTCACAGAAGCAATTGAAGCAATTTGCAGCCCATTTGCAAAATGTGAGAGAAGAAGAGCGTGTTTTACTCTCGCGGGAGATTCATGATGAGCTGGGACAGATACTGATAGCGCTGAAAATTGATATTGGTATGTTTAAACAATTGGTGTTGAAGCATGTCGATTCAGCATCTTATGATACACTCAAGATGAAATATGATGCAATTCTGGAGCTGGTAGATAAAACGATTAATACTACCCGACGGATTATGACCGGTTTGCGGCCTTCAACCATCGAGTTGGTGGGCTTTTTCGAATCCGCCCGTTTGTATGTTTCAGAGTTTCAGGCCAGGTACAATATTGATTGCACATTTCAGACCGAAGACTTTGTTTTCGAATTTGATGAACAAAAGGCGATCGCCTTTTTCAGAATATTGCAAGAAGCACTTTCTAATGTAGCCAAGCATTCGCAGGCCACAAAGGTTGATGTACAAATGTTCTGTGAATCCGACCGTTTTGTGATGAAAATTATTGACAATGGTATCGGGATCGATACTTCAAAGCCCATGCGGAATGATGCATACGGTTTGTTAGGAATGAAGGAGCGTGTCTTTTTGTTGGATGGTGTATTGCGTTTTGATAAAAATGAAGAGGGCGGTACTATAGTGGTGGTCGATATCCCTGTTAAATCTGGCATAGATTAGCCTGCCTTGTTGGTTGGCGATTTCTTTCTTATCTTTGTTATCACATTATGAAATACGTCGACGTTATTCTTCCGCTGCCATTAGCAGCCACTTTTACCTATTCAGTTCCCGACGAATGGTCGGATAGAGTACGCATTGGCATGCGTGTGGTGGTGCCTTTTGGTAAAAAGAAAATCTATACCGCTATCATTTACCTCATTCACTCAATTACTCCGTCCGTTTACGAAGCAAAAGAAATTCTCTTTCTGATGGATGATGCACCTATAATGCGCTTCCCACAAATGAAATTTTGGGATTGGGTTTCGTCCTACTATCAGGCCTGTTTAGGTGATGTGTATCAGGCGGCTATTCCTGCGGGGCTCAAACTAGAGAGTGAAACAAAAGTGTGCCTGAATCCTGATTTTGAGGCAGAATCTCTTCTTTCGGAAAAAGAAGAACGTATACTGATGTGTATGGCCGATGGCAAACCTCAAACTGTTACAGAGTTGAGTAAACTGGCTGGTATTCGGGATGTGATGCCGACTCTGAACAAGCTTTTGGGAAAAGGCGCAGTTGAAATAAATGAGGAATTGGCCGAAAAGTTTCGGGCAAAGACTGAAATGTTTGTAAAAATCACACAGGAAAGTTTGCAGGAGGACAATCTCAAAAGGATTTTTGATGATTTAAGTCGTGCGAAGAAGCAACTTGATGTGTTGATGAAGTACATCGAACTTTCAAAATGCCTTGTTCCCAATAAACTACAGGAAGTTTCACGCAAAGAGTTGCTGGAAAAATCGGGAGCTTCATCAGCCGTTCTTGCTGGTTTGTTGGAACGTGATGTACTTCAGGTGTATAAGAAAGAAATAGGTCGGTTGAATCTGACTGATGTTCAAAAGTCCTCTCTTTATCCACTCAATCCTTTTCAGGCCGATGCGTATGCCGAAATTGAGAAGCAGTTTTTGGATAAATCGGTTGTGCTGCTTCATGGAGTGACATCCAGTGGAAAAACCGAATTGTATATTCATCTCATCAATAAAGTGTTGGCTGAAGGTAAGCAGGTGTTGTATCTGGTGCCCGAAATTGCGTTGACCACTCAGTTGACCACCCGTTTGAAGCGTGTTTTTGGGAAGCGATTAGGTGTATATCATTCTAAGTTTTCGGATGCTGAGCGAGTTGAAATTTGGAACAACGTACTGACTGATAAAAGTTACGATGTAATTATTGGAGTCCGTTCGTCTATTTTTTTGCCTTTTCGTCAGTTGGGATTGGTAATCGTTGATGAAGAACATGAATCTAGTTATAAACAATACGATCCTGCTCCGAGGTATCATGCACGTAATGCAGCTATCGTCTTAGCATCTATGCACGGTGCAAAGACCCTTTTAGGTACTGCTACACCTGCTATCGAAACCTATTTCAATGCACAAACTGGCAAGTTTGGACTGGTGGAACTCTTTAAGCGGCATGAAGAATTAGAATTGCCACAGATTTTAGTAGTCGATACCAAAGAGGCCTATCGTAAAAAAATGATGGAAAGTCATTTCTCTGATTTACTTTTAGAGAAAATAAGGAAGGCATTGCAGAATAAAGAGCAGGTTATTCTTTTTCAAAACAGACGTGGATATGCTCCATATATTGAATGCAAGGCTTGTGCCTATGTGCCAAAATGCAAGAATTGCGATGTGAGCCTTACCGTCCATAAAGTTTTTAATACGCTTACATGTCATTACTGCGGTTATACCGAAGCTATTCCATCTATTTGCCCTGCATGCAAAACGCCGGGGACTTTGTCCACTAAGGGTTTTGGGACGGAGAAAATAGAGGATGAAATTCGGCAACTGTTCCCCAAAGCCAGAGTTTCCCGGATGGATTTAGATACAACCCGTTCAAAGAAATCATACGAAAAGCTGATTACTGATTTCGAGCAGCATAAAGTAGATATTCTTATTGGCACCCAAATGGTATCAAAAGGGCTGGATTTTGAACACGTTTCATTAGTCGGAATTCTGAATGCCGACAATATGCTTAACTTCCCTGACTTTCGTGCGCACGAGCGCGCGTTCCAATTAATGGCGCAGGTTAGTGGGCGGGCCGGCCGTAAAAATAAACAAGGGTTGGTGGTGTTGCAGACAACTGTTCCAAAACATCCCGTAATAGGACAAATCATCCGCAATGATTATCGTGCGATGTTCAATACCCAATGTGAGGAGCGACGTCTGTTTAAATATCCACCATACTTCAGGATGATTCAGATTGTGCTTCGTCATCGCGATCCTAATTTATTAAACCAAGCGGCTGCGAAAATGGCTACAGATTTAAGAGCTATTTTCAATAACCGGGTATTGGGTCCTAATGTGCCGCCGGTATCTCGTATACAGAATATGTTCATCAAACATATTTTATTAAAGTTTGAGGTGGAGGCATCTCCCGAAAAGGCCAAGAAAATAGTTAATGAAATATCCTCCCATATAATTTCTGATCCCCGGTTTAAATCTTTGTGGGTAAATTTAGATGTGGATCCGATGTAATGATGCCTCCCGATGAATAGAAACTGGATTTATTTCAACGATTTTTTCCTGTTTTTATTCAAAATGGCATCAGAGAAGTCTATTTTTAGCTCCATTTCTCTTCATTTTTTTCTTTTTCTTGTTAATGTTTCTATCCTGAAAATGCCCGAAATCGCCATTTAGGATAGCTGTGATGGTGTTCGAATAAATACGTTGAAAAATAAATGCGCTTTTAATCCGATTGTTCCCAGTAGTTTATGGATAAAAGATGTTTTTTAGCAGAAAAAAGATGGAAAAACATTTGGTTGGTATTACAAAACCGACTACTTTTGCATCCGCTTTCGAGAGAGAAACGCACTACAACAAAACAACTGAATTACTAACCTGTGAGAAGGTTTTTAATAGCATAAAAGTCTCAAACGAATCTGCAGAAGATGCTGTTGAGCGAAGATCTTTGAAGAAATTGAAACAACTAATAAATGTAGTATAAGAAAGGGAACATTTTTTTTATACCACGTCAATTAAGGATAGATTAGGAAAGTCATACTGAGCAAAAAAATAAAAAACAAGATACAACGAAGAGTTTGATCCTGGCTCAGGATGAACGCTAGCGACAGGCCTAACACATGCAAGTCGAGGGGCAGCACATGAGT
>JBJOOU010000048.1:0-12269 GCA_046051105.1 Bacteroidota bacterium | reverse complement strand
CAATCGACTAAGCTTTTGATGTTTTTATGACAAACTTTTGAAGAGGAGACGATAGTCTTCTCTTTTTTTTTCCTTCCATTTTCGTAGAAACATAAATATTTCTACCACCCGTATTCTTCTCATAGTAGTAGATTCGTAGTATATTCGATTTCAACCTCCACTTCTATTCATAATAATTACAGTGTAATGTGGTTTGGGAATGACTTAATGGTTAAATATTGGTTGTCTAAAGGTTAATGTCTGTTATAATTTAATAGAATTTTAGGCGCTGATTTCCCGGTTGGGGTGTATCAGTTTCAATACCTCGAATTTTATATGATAATTATTTTTTAGGCAGAAAAGTGTGTTCTGGAAAATATACGACAAGCTGCGAAAATGGAATAAAGAAGAACTCTGCACTTTGGTGAAAATAACTTCGCTTTCGAATAGTTTTGCCTCGTTTTTACTCATCTTGTTCCCGGGGAACAATAATCTGTCTTCTTATCATTGAAAATTTTACTACAAGACCAATAATAAATACGGATATGTTTGAATATCAGTATTTTAATGACTAATTATTATTTTTGTATATCAGCATTTCAATATGTCTGACAATCACAAAGAGGTTTAATTTCAAAAGGTCTTGCAATATGAAAACAACTACACTTAGATTGTTATTCGTAACAATAATATCAGCCATAAGTTTTAATTTGGTTGCCCAGGATTTGGTGGGAACAGCTATCAAAGTAAAAGGTTCCAGGTACTCAGATAAGGTTTGGGTATTTGAAGTGGCCAATACCACCCGTGGATACGATTGGGGTTGGGATGCCTATAAAATCCAAACTGCGTCAGCATTGCCACCATCAATTTATGCTTCAGAGCCTAAAGATATCTTTCAGATAGATGTAGTGCCAGCATTTCAGGATACGTATTTGTCTTTCAGATCCGGAGAAGATACTGTTTATACCATAACATTCACGAATCAGTTGATCGAAACAAAACATACTCAGTTCTTTCTGTATGATTCTGTAGCAAACAAAACTGTGGATGCGCTGGCTGTAGGTGCTTCTTATAGATTTTCGGTAAAACCAGTCACTCTTTACGCTAAACGATTCAAACTGCTCACAGCGTTGCCGGTGATAGTTCCAGTGGTTGATTCTACGAAGACTGATACTGTCGTGGTTCCAACGACTAAAACGATACCAACAGCCACCAATGAAAACGATACAACCCCTGTACCATCAACTCCCGAAACCAGTAAGTCGGTGACAACTGCTACTGCATCAGTTTCTGAAACGGCCATCAATGCTTATTACCATGCGAATACCGTTTTCGTAAACAATAAAAGTGCAGATAAAGGTATACTTACGATCTATGAAATCGGTAGCGGCAAGCAGGTTGCATCTGAAAGCTTTGGTGCCAACAGCGTAACGACATTCAAAATGGCACTAAAGGGCATCTATCTTGTAAAGCTTTCTGCCGGCGATAAAGTGCAAACAGGTAAGATGATAATGGAATAATCAGCATACATAACTTCGTATATCAAGCGTGATATGCATACGCCCGGCTCTTCACCGATAGTGAGTAGCCGGGCGTTTCGATTACGAAAATAGATAAAATATCAATTTGTATTGAAAACAGACTTGAATTTTTCCCTGAAAAGATGTATAATTGCAAAGAGCAATAAAAACAAGAATATATGGCAGATGTGATAGTTGGTTTAGGTGAAATATTGTGGGACGTATTCCCAACCAAACGAGAACTGGGTGGTGCTCCGGCTAATTTTGTATATCATACGTCGCAATTTGGATTCGATGGCTATGTGGTGAGCGCGGTTGGACAGGATAAAGATGGTGATGATATTGTTGAAAGTCTTCGGATAAAGGAGCTTCGACACCATACGTTTCGTTCGCCCTATCCAACAGGAACTGTTCAGGTTGAACTTGATGGTGATGGGGTGCCGGAGTATACAATTACTGAGAACGTAGCCTGGGATAACATTCCCTACACCGAACAGTTGAGCCAGTTGGCCGAAAAAACAAAAGCGGTTTGTTTTGGTTCGCTGGCTCAGCGAAGCAAAACCTCGCGCCAGACAATTAATCGCTTTCTGGAGAAAGTTCCTTCAGATGCTTTGCGAATATTTGATATCAATTTGCGGGCAAAATTTTACAGCAAGGAGCTGATTGTATCGTCATTGAAACACTGTAATATTCTTAAGATAAATAGTGAGGAACTGGTAATAGTTGCTGGTCTGTTGAATGTGGAATTGCAGGAGGAAGTTGAATTTTGCAAATATCTGCTCGCTGAGTTTCAACTTCGTATTGTAATACTCACCAGAGGGGTGAATGGAAGTTATGTGATCACTGAGTCCGAAACATCATTCAAACCCACTCCATCCATTGTTGTAATTGATACTGTAGGTGCCGGCGATGCCTTTTCGGCGGCATTTATTTCGGCTGTTATTAAGAATAAGTCCATCAGAGTGGCTCATAAATTTGCCGTAGAAGTGGCTGCATTTGTTTGTACGCAGCGCGGTGCCATGCCGCTATTACCTGATTATTTGATAGACTTTCTTGAGTAGGTTGCTCACGAATGGAGTACTGGGAGCTTTTGAGATAAGGCGTAAGGCGATAAAGTGGAATTTGCCGCAATTTATTTAGTCGCAGGTTAGGTTTAAGTCCTGCATTGTCTGTATTAAAACTGTAGGCCTATTCTGATGCCGGAACTAAGAATGGAGAGAGTCCCCTCGCCATAATACAACTTGCCATTTTCTGTTGTCGGGTTGCTAAATGCAATATTGCCTTTCAGGTTGTACACGGCTCCATATAAAGCTGCATTTATGGAGGTTTTGGCCGATAAACGATGAGAAAGTCCGATAGTCATTTTTGCTAATGCAGCACCTTGGTAAGAGTCGTTCATGCTTAGGCTGTAGCCGGCGTCAAGTCCGAATAGGATGCTGTTTTTTTTTGAACTGTCCTCTGTTTGAAGTCGCAAAAAGAGAGGCGTAAAGTTTGTTGCTTTGTCGCGGCTGTTTTGTATAGAGCAGATTCCTGCCCCTATGCCTAGAAATAGATCCTTGTTAAACATTCGTTTGTATCCGAAACACAGCGAAGCGTCAAATATCGGAGAAGCCGGAATGGTAAGGTTGGTGTGTGTGACTCCGACTCCCAATCCTATCTGGCCTCTGAAATAGTCATTTTCAGTTACGGAGGAGTGGGGGGTGGTAAGGGAATCTTTAGGTAGTGTGTTTACCGTGATTTTCTCAACAAGCTTCACTTCTTTTATCGGAAATTGATATCTCCTTCCATCGCTTGTTTTAATCATCAGTATCTCACTGTTTTGTACCAGTATGGTGCCAATATAGCTTTCGCCACTGGCAAGAGTTATTTTATTGCATGAAACACCTTTATCTTGCGCTGCTACAGTTGTGCCCGACAATAATAGAGCAAACAGCCCGATGAGAAAAAGGTGTTTCATGATAGATGATGTTGATTAAGCTTACCCGATTGTAGACTGAATAACCGATTTCAGGTTGGTCAGAAACAAATCAGCATCTTGTTTGGATAGACACAATGGTGGTAAAAGCCGTATCGTATGTGTGCCGGTTACCCCGGTGAATATTTTTTTCTCAAAAAGTAGTTTGGTGCGAATTTCTTTTATTGGTTCTTCAAATTCTATCCCGATCATCAGTCCACAGCCACGCACTTCTTTTATCTGAGAAATGGTCTTAAGTTCCTGAATAAGGTATTCGCCCACTTTGAGCGCATTCTCCATTAAATGTTCTGCTTTCATTACGTCCAGCACAGCAATTCCGGCTACGCAAGCAAGGTGGCTGCCTCCAAAAGTAGTTCCCAGTAATCCATGAGATGCCTCAAACATAGGACTGATCAGTAGCCCACCGATAGGGAATCCATTTCCCATTCCTTTGGCTACAGTGATGAGGTCTGGACGGATATTGGCATATTGATGAGCAAAGAATTTTCCACTTCGTCCGTATCCAGATTGTACTTCATCTAAAATCAGGATAGTGCCACTGGCTTTACACTCGGCACTTAATGCTTGCAGAAATGCCGGGGTTGGAGTTTTTATTCCTCCAATACCTTGAATTCCTTCAATTATTACTGCGCAAACATCATTGTTCTTTAATGATGCTTTTACAGAATCAATGTCTTCTAAAGCATGAAATTCTACATCGAATCCTTTATTGATGGGAGCTACGATCTTAGGATTGTCGGTGGTGCGTACAGCAGCCGAAGTACGTCCGTGAAAACTCTTGTTAAACGCAATTACTTTGCTGCGTCCATTATGAAACGATGCTAGTTTAAGCGCATTTTCGTTGGCTTCAGCGCCTGAGTTGACCAAAAATAAGGAGTAGTCCTCATAACCCGATAATTTACCCAGTTTCTCGGCCAGTTCTACCTGAAGTTTGTTTTGTACAGAGTTGGAGTAAAAAACCAGCTTCTCAAGTTGCTGAGTAAGTTTCTGTACATAAAACGGGTGTGAATGACCAATAGAAATGACTGCATGACCACCATACAAGTCAAGGTATTCAATACCATGTGTGTCGTATGTCCGACACCCTATTCCTTTTGCTATTTCTATATCAAAAAGAGGGTAAACATTAAATAAATTCATGCTTCTGTGGAGTTATATAAGTGCTTAATTGTCAGGATTTGGATTTTAAATCTGTTATATTGTTTGCTCATCCTGAGAAATGCAAAAGTAATCCAAAATTTAGAGACGTTCAAATAATTCCAAATAAAAATATTTAATGTAATTTTACACGGAAATTATGCAGAATATCACTTTATAATGTGTCGATGGAAAAAACAGTAACTATATATTGTAAAAATACAAAGTCTTATCATACCTATCCTCTGGGTATTTCTCTGATTGAAATTTATAATGAGCTGCAAATCAAACTTCCTTTTCAGGTGGTGGCTGCAAGAGTGAATTATAAAGTAGAAGATCTCAACTTTCTGATATATAAGCCAAAAGATATCGAGTTTATCGATTTGAGTACGCCATCAGGTATGCGGGTATATGTGCGAACACTGAGTATGGTGCTTGCAAAGGCGGTATCCGAATTGTATCCTGAAGCAACTTTGCTCATTGAGCACCCTATTTCGCGCGGGTATTTTTGTAAGCTGGATAACTGCGATATTGCAGTTACGCCAGCGGTTATCGATCAGATAAAGCAAAAAATGATTGAGATCATCGGGGCTGATGAGCGAATTATTACAGAAGAGAAACAAACGGATGAGGTGAAGCACCTTTTTGCAAACCAGGTGCAACAAAAAGATAAAATAGGCTTATTCGAAACCCTGGGTACTCCATATTGCCGCTTTTTTCGGATAGGTGGCTTTATCGATTATTACAATGGAGTTCTTTTGCCTTCAACCGGCTATTTGCGATTATTCGATTTGGTTACTTATTACGACAGTTTCCTTTTGGTGGTGCCTAATCGTGATAATCCTGAAGTGCTCGAAGATATACTTTTGCAGCCCAAAATCTACGATATCTATCAGGAGTATGTTGGATGGAATAAGATTATGAGCCTGAACAATGTAGGCGAATTCAATGTTGCATGTAAAAATAATCAGTCATTCAACCTGATAAAGGTATCTGAAGCTTTGCACGAGAAAAAAGTAGCTTACATCGCTGATATGATTGCGCAGCGTGAAAAGGTGCGTTTTGTGCTGGTGTCTGGCCCTTCTTCGTCGGGTAAAACAACTTTTAGTAAGAGGTTGTCTATTCAATTGATGGTGAGTGGTCTGAAACCTGTGGTGTTGTCGCTTGATAATTATTTTGTCAATCGTGACGAAACGCCGTTGGATGAAAATGGCGAGTGGGATTTTGAACATATTCATGCCCTGGATTTGGAGTTGTTCAATCAGAATATGCAGCAATTGTTGCGCGGCGAGGAGGTAGAAATTCCGTCTTTCAATTTTGAAGATGGCAAACGGTATTACAAAGGAGATAAAATTCAGCTAAAGGAGGATAGCATTCTGGTGATGGAGGGAATACATGCCCTTAATCCCGAAATGACCCCCGGCATCCCGGATGATACTAAGTTTAAGATATATGTTTCGGCGCTTACGACCATATCGATAGATGCGCATAACTGGATTCCAACTACAGATACGAGGCTGTTGAGGCGAATAATTCGAGATTATCGTTTCAGAAACTATTCTGCCCGCGAAACTATTGCAAGGTGGCCCAGTGTAAGGCGGGGTGAGGAAAAATGGATATTTCCATACCAGGAAAATGCGGATGTGATGTTTAACTCGGCGCTCTTGTTTGAGCTTGCAGTTCTCAAGAAGCATGCTGAGCCTATATTGGCCGAAGTGCCAAAATATTGTGATGAATATACAGAGACGCACAGGCTGATAAAGTTTCTGAATTATTTCGTGCCCATTCATGATCGCGAGATTCCACCTACTTCGCTTTTGCGCGAATTTGTGGGAGGAAGTAGCTTCAGGTATTAAAATTATGATTAAATTGTGCTATTTGGAATTATATTGTTTAAAGTTAGTAGGAAAAATAGTATTTTTGTTGCAATATATTGGAAAATAGTATTATAAAAATTCCGGATGAATAAGAAAATTGTAATTGCGGTTTTATCTGTTTTGTTTGTGTCTGCTTTGTATGCCCAACGACGCAACGGCTTGATTGGCCATAGATCTGAGTCTGCAGGTTATCTGATGTTTAGCACGGGGCCGGCTTATTGTTATGACGATCCGTTCGGATCGTTGTTCGCCAATAACTTCTGGGGTGGGCATAACTTCCAAACATCATTTGGCTATTATCAGCCTGTAGTGTTCGATGATTTAAATTTTGGTTATCGGGTTTTGGGTACTTACTACAATTTTGCAGGTCAGGATATTGTAGGCGGAAATAATGTGCAGCGCAGGGTGCATCATGATAATATTGGTGAAGTGTTTGAATCCTATCAATCCAATATTTTTGAATTGACAGGGCGTGTTGAATATCATTATACTTTTGGTCGTAGATATCGCAGGGTAATTCCGCATGAATTGTATGCTTACACTGGTCTTGGATTAATGGCAATATCGGCCAATTTTCCTAAGGTGTCTGGTGAACCCTTGTACGAGGGTAAAAAGTCATTGAGTCCGGCGGTTTGCTTGCCAGTTGGGGTGGGGTATCAGTATAATATTGATCGTCAGTTCTCGGTGGGAGTGGAGCTTGGGGTTCAGGCTGCGTTTTCCGACTTGCTTGACGGGTATGAGGGTTCGCATCTAACCGGAGTTAAAATAGTAAATGATAATGTGAGTTCCCTGTCGTTTACCTTCTCTTATCGCATGTATTGATGTGAGGGTGGCTATAGATAAAAAAAAAGAGATAAACGCAGGTTTGTCTCTTTTTTGTATGTGATGATCTCGTAGTGAGCCGTAATATAGTAATATAAAGCAAAAAGCCCTGACTGAAATGTATCAGTCAGGGCTTTTTGTGTTGTTGTACCCGAAGCGGGACTTGAACCCGCACAGCCGTGAAGCCAAAGGATTTTAAGTCCTTCGTGTCTACCATTCCACCATCCGGGCAGGAATGACTCCTGAGTAACGAATCGCTTCGCTGAGCGAAAAACGGGACTCGAACCCGCGACCCCAACCTTGGCAAGGTTGTGCTCTACCAACTGAGCTATTTTCGCATGTTGTATAAATTCTGCTTCTTTTGCTGGTTCTTTTGCCAAGGTTGACAGTATCTGTTCCCGGGGCAAGTTCGTGCTCTACCAACTGAGCTATTTTCGCAGAATGTTTGTTTGCTGCTTCTCTCTCAAAGCGGGTGCAAAGATAAAATGTTTTTTTGAATATCCGAAATTTTCAGGAAGGTTTTTTCGGAGCTGAGCTCAGTTTTTATGAACAAAAAAGCGAGATTGAATGATTCAAACTCGCTTCTTCGTTATTCCAGGTGTTCAATTTAAGATAGACTGAGGATTAGTTCTCCTTCTACTTCATTGAATTTCAGCTTGCCTTCGCGTGCAAGCCACCCAAAGGTCATGTTCAGATCTTTTTCTGTGAGCTTTGTGGCTTTTTTTAGCGCTTTCAGGCTAAGTTCGCCGCTCTCTAATGCCTTCCAAACAAGACCGGCGTTAGTTCCAATTTTTTCTGATAACATAATAGTTTGATTTTTTTGTTGTTGTATTAAACAAATTCCACGCAAATATAAACAAAATATGTTTTATTGATGCAATAAGTAATAAATTTCGTTCAAAATAATCAAAAAACATGTTATACAGCATACATCTCATCGATCAAGGTCTTGTATTTCTGCATTACCACGGCTCTTCTTATTTTTAGTGTATTGGTAAGCTCTCCCGTTTCTATGGCAAAACTTTGTTTTATCAGGCTGAATTTCTTAATCAGCTCATATGGTGCCATGCCTGTCTGCTGGATTTTGATCCTTTCGGCAATAAGTGATTTTATTTTCTCATTTTGGAGCAGCTCATCGGTTGAGCGATAGCTCAGCTGTATTTCCTTTGCGTATTTCTCCAGTTCGGATATGCATGGGAAAATGATGGCTGTTACAAAGTTGCGGTCGTCGCCAATGGTAGCAGCCTGTTCGATGTATTTGTCCAGAACCAGTCTGGTTTCAATTTCCTGTGGAGCTATGTATTTGCCGTTTGATGTTTTGAACAGGTCTTTTATGCGTTCTGTAAGTACGATGTTGTTGCCCCTTAAATAGCCTGCGTCGCCGGTTTTAAACCATCCGTCAGATGTAAAAGCTGCTTTTGTGGCTTCCGGGTTTTTATAGTACCCCGGGAAAATTGTTTTTCCTTTGAGTTGAATTTCGTTTTCTTCGCCTATGCGAACCTGTAGATCCGGCATAATGGAGCCTACTGCGCCTACTTCAAAGTTAACGTATTCGTAGCAGGCCACCGTGGCTGTGCTTTCGGTGAGGCCATAGCCATATACGATGGGTACGCCCAGACTTCTGAAGAAGACAGCTATGTCGTCTGATAGTTTTGCACCGGCTGCCGGCAACATGTTGGCGTTTTCGATGCCAAGCGTATGCTTGAGCTTTGCAAAAATCAATTTATCAGCAATTGTATATTTTAGTTTTAATAAGAGGGGCGGTGTTTTCCCTGCTCGCAGATAATCAAGGTTGTATATTTTTCCTACGGCTATCGCCCAGGTAACGAGGCCTTGTTTGAACGGAGAGAATTTTTCAATATTCTCATTTACTCCTGCGTATACTTTTTCCCAGAAACGGGGCACTGCGCACATAAGTGTGGGTCGTACTTCTCTTATCGCTTGCTGAATTTCTGTAGGAAACTGGTTGATGTATATCGACGCTCCTTTGTAGAGGCAAAAATAACACCAGGTACGCTCAAACACATGCGAAAGAGGGAGGAAGGCAAGTGAACGGTCATTGTCGGTTACGCTGGTAAGGCGGATGGTATGTATGCGCATAGCTTCTTTAAAGCAGGAATGTGGCATCATTACGCCTTTGGGGTTTCCTGTTGTGCCGGAAGTGTATAAGATACAGTAGAGGTCTTCGTCTGTAGCTTCATTTTGCCTTTTGCTCACCTCGTACGCATTGGTCTTGGTTTGGCCGGATGTTACCAGTTCTTCAAAATACATTGAGAAGCCACCTTCTTTCAGAGTAACATCTTTGTCGAATACTATGATTTTCTTCAGGAATTCTGACTTCTCCAGCACTTCGCAGGCCACATTGTATTGTTGTTGGTCACCAACAAAGATCAGCTCAATTTCAGCATCGTTTACAATAAACTCCACCTGAGCAGCAGTGGAAGTGGCATACATGGGCACCATGGTGGCTCTGATAGCGAACAGGGCAAAGTCAACGATCAGATTTTCCGCTTTGTTTTGCGAAAACTGCGCAATGCGTTGCTGTTCTTTTACTCCTAGTTGTATGAAGGCATTGGATAATGCGTCGATTTGGCTGGCAAAATCATTCCAGTGGATTGCATTCCATTCTTCACCTACTCTGTTGCGGTGGTAGAGTGCATTTTTGTTGCCATACTTCTTAGCCTGATCATGGATCATGCGGCTCAATTGGAAGTTTTCCATAAAGTTTGTTTTTAGTTTTTTGTTTCAGCGATGCTGATTACCACAAAGATACAAAAAAGAGAATAAAGATTCACAAGTTGAGCAGTGGGAAGAAAAACCGATGGCTATCGGGATGATTTTCTATCACTTAAAGCTCGCTTGTGGAGTTGTTTTGTTTGTCGGCGATAGCTGTAGCGTCTGATTCAGACTGAGTACCCGGCGATTCGTTGCTGGCGGCAGCGAAGGTTCTGAGCTGCTTTACTATGTATGGAGTGTTGCTGATGTGCTGCATTGCTAATTTGCACGCCTGCTGCTGCGACTCCTTTTTGCTTGAACCCGAGGCTTTGCAAATGGGCTTTCCAGCAATGTTGAGCTGGGTCAGAAATTCATGCTTGTTAGAGGCAGTGAGTGTCTCTTCCAGCAGTACAAATTCAGCTTCGAAGCGGTACTTCTGACACCATTCAATCAGTTTTGACTTGAAATTGACTTCCTTTTCGGCAACTACATCCAGGTTGACAAATGATTTGAACAATCGGTCTTCTACAAAGCGTTTGCATTGTTTGTAGCCATGGTCGAGGTATATGGCGCCCATGATGGCCTCCAGTGCATTTCCGTAGATGTTATTGTTGGTGTGTGTGTTGACGTAGCGGGTGGCCTTCATCAATTTGTCGAGACCGATTTCTTTGGCCAGTTGGTTGAGCGAATCCCGCTTTACGATTTTCGAGCGGGTGTTGGTAAGGAATCCTTCCCGTTCAGTTTCGTATTTATGGTAAAGAATGTCGGTTACAACAGAGTTCAGAACGGCATCGCCCAGAAACTCTAATCGTTCGTTGCTGAGTAAATTGCCGTTTTCGGTGGGTATGGATACCGATTTGTGCCGAACGGCAAGCTGGTAATATTCTATTTTATCAGGATAGAATCCAAGCACCTGATAAAATAATAAATAAGGCTCTTTTCGAGCATTCGAGAAGAGCCTTATTTTACGAAGTATATTCTTAATCACAAACTCTTATTTTGTGTATTTTTTTACGATAACACTTGCATTGTGACCACCAAATCCAAATGTATTTGATAGCGCAGCATTAATAGTTCGTTTTTGTGCCTTGTTGAAGGTAAAATTAAGATTGTAGTCGATATCTTCATCTTCATCGCCCTCTACGTGGTTGATGGTTGGTGGTACGATATCGTTTACTACAGACAATACTGAGAAGATGGCCTCGATAGCTCCGGCAGCACCCAAAAGGTGACCTGTCATCGATTTGGTAGAACTGATGTTTAATTTATACGCATGTTCGCCAAATACTTCTTTGATCGCTTTTGATTCCGAGATGTCGCCAACCGGAGTTGAAGTACCGTGAACATTGATATAATCAATCTGATCAGGTGTCATACCAGCATCTTTCAATGCTCTGTTCATCACTAATTTTGCTCCTAATCCTTCAGGATGTGTAGCTGTGAGGTGATACGCGTCTGCCGACATACCGCTACCCACTACTTCGCACAAGATATTGGCTCCACGGGCAATGGCGTGCTCAAGCTCTTCGAGGATGAGGCAGCCTGCTCCTTCGCCCATTACGAAGCCATCGCGGCTTTTGCTAAATGGACGTGATGCTTTTTCTGGTTCGTCGTTGCGTGTAGAAAGTGCTGTGAGTGCGTTAAAACCTCCAACTCCCCCCGGGGTGATAGTTGCTTCTGCTCCCCCGGCAAGAAACATATTTGCCTTGCCTAAGCGGATGTAGTTGTAAGCGTCGATGATTGCGTTTGTTGACGATGCACAAGCCGATGTAGTTGCAAAGTTAGGTCCGCGGAATCCGTATTGGATCGAAATCTGACCAGCTGCTATATCCGAAATCATTTTCGGGATAAAGAACGGGTTAAATTTGGGGCCTAGCTCTTCGTGGGTATAGTAATTTGCGATTTCCTGCTCGAAAGTTTGGATACCACCAATACCAGCCGCGAAAATTACACCTACTTCGTCTTTGTCAATCTTATCTAAATCAACGCCACTGTTTTCTAATGCTTCCTGTGCTACGGCTATGGCGTACTGGGCGTATAAGTCCAGTTTGCGCGCTTCCTTGCGATCGAAGTATTTCGACGGGTCGAAACCTTTTACCTCGCAGGCAAACCGCGTTTTGAATTTTGAAGCATCGAAATGTGTAATAGGTCCGGCACCGCTTTTGCCCTGAAGTGCGTTTTCCCATGATTCGGAAACCGACAATCCAAGTGGGGATAGTGCGCCTAAACCTGTTACGACAACTC
>JBJOOU010000047.1:0-63012 GCA_046051105.1 Bacteroidota bacterium | reverse complement strand
GGCAACTACCATTTGTACAGCATGGTATGGGATGAGAATAAAATTGCTATATCAATTGACAATACTTCCTTCTATACATTTGATATAAAAGACAATATCTATTTTCATGACAATTTTTTCGTTTTACTAAATCTTGCAGTAGGCGGCTCATACACCGGAATAACCAATGCATCCGCAATAACTGCACTTAAGGACGGCGAGAAAGCTGCCATGTATATCGACTGGATAAAAATAACTGAGACTAAATAATCATAATACACATGAAAGAAAAAGTAATTTCAAGAACAGTGTTGTGTGGTGCATTACTGTTAGGTATCGCAACGATGGCTACACCAGTTGTGGCGTTTGCCCAGCATTCAACTACACAAAACGGTGCCTCGCAAATAAAAGTAGCGGGAACTGTAAAAGACGAAGGAGGGCTCGTAATCGGCGCTTCGGTTTTGGAAAAAGGAACCACCAATGGCACCATTACGGATGTAAACGGAAGGTTTACCCTTAATGTAAAAACAGGTGCCACCCTGGTGATAAGTTACATTGGCTGCAAGAGTACAGAAGTAAAAGTGTCTTCCGGGTCAGTTTCAGTGATTCTGGAACAAGACAACAAGGCTCTGAAAGAGGTAGTAGTTACTGCATTAGGCATTAAACGCGACCGTAAAGCATTAGGCTATGGCTTAGAAGAAGTGAAAGGCGGAGTATTCGAAAAAGCAAAAGAAACAAACGTAATCAATGCGCTGGCTGGTCGGGTGGCAGGCCTCGTGGTAAGTCAAACAGCAGGTGGTGCTTCCGGGTCTACCCGCGTCATTCTGCGTGGATCAACAGAAATGACGGGCAACAACCAACCACTTTATGTTATAGACGGAGTACCTTTGGATAACTCAAACTTTGGATCGGCCGGAACGAATGGAGGCTACGACCTCGGCGACGGTATCTCGTCCATCAATCCAGATGACATTGAAAGTATGTCGGTGTTAAAAGGCCCGGCCGCTTCAGCGCTCTATGGTAGCCGTGCAAGCCATGGTGTTATTCTGATAACCACTAAAAAAGCCAAAAATGAACACTATTCAGTTGAGTACAACGGAACGTTAACTGTTGATAACCAGCTTTCAAAATGGAACAATATTCAGCAAACATATGGAATGGGGAGCAATGGGAGCTATAGCATTGATGCCGTGTCAAACACCAACAAGAGCTGGGGACCGAAAGCCGATGGCAGTAATATGTTGAGATATTTTGATGGCACCGAGCATCCGTATCTCATCATTCCGGACAACATGTCGGGATTCTTCCGAACAGGTCTTACTGCCAACAATACTGTCACTGTTTCGTCCAGTGCCGGAAATACAGGATTGCGATTTACGCTTACCGACCTGAGAAACAAAGATATCGTACCAAAAACCAGCATGGGGCGTAATATATTCAATTTGAGAGCAAACTCTACAATAAAGAAGGTAGATCTTGACTTCTCGGCCAATTACACGCATGAAAATGTACAAAACCGTCCGGCGTTGGGCGACAGTAAGTCAAACATTGGTAAGAATCTAATGACTCTTGCTAACACTTACAATCAGGCATGGTTAAGTACTTATCAGGACAAAAATGGTGAATACTCCAACTGGAACGGAATGGATCCATACAATGTGAATCCCTATTGGGATGTGTACAAAAACTCAAACGAATCGAAAAAAGACCTGTTCCGCCTCCACGCCTCGGCTGTATGGAATATCGGATCGCATCTAAAAATTAAAGGTACCAGTGGCGCCGAACTCAACTGGTTCAATTTTCAGGATTTCAAAGCGCCAACTACTCCTGGTTTCGAAGCAGGCTACCTTCAGAACAATCAGTTCCAAAATAGAATGTACAATATGGAACTGATTGCTACTTACAACAACCGTTGGAAAGAAATCGACTTTACGGGTACAATGGGCGGCAACTTATTCAAAATTGATAAACAAACAACCGTAATCACAGCACAAAACATGCAGATACGCGATGTGGTAGCCCTTATGAGCTTTAATGAAACCAGCCTCCAGGAGAATAGTTACCGCAAGCAAATAAACTCTCTTTTTGGAGCTGTCAATCTAGGATGGCACAACCTTCTGTATCTGGATGCTACCATCCGTGGCGATAAATCATCGACGCTTCCGGTAAACAACAATACTTATATATATCCATCTGTATCGGGTAGTTTTGTATTTTCTGAACTGATAAAGAAAAATGACATATTGCCTTATGGAAAAATGAGAATGTCGTGGGCACAAGTTGGATCCGATACCGATCCCTACAAACTCGGACTTGTATATTCCAAGTCAAAGTTCACTTATCCTGGTTATACCATTGGATACGTTGACAACGAAGTGATTCCAAACAAAGATCTTAAACCTACAAAAACCAATTCGTTTGAATTCGGTTTTGAGACAAAGTTCTTCAAACAACGCATGGGTCTCGACTTTACGTATTACAATCAGATTTCCAGAAATCAGATTATGGGTATGGCATCAACCTGGGCAACAGGCTATCCGTATCGCTTAATCAATGCGGGAGAGATTCAAAATCAGGGTATTGAAATTGCACTGAATACACGTCCGGTACAAGCGGGTGATTTTTCCTGGGATTTGAATTTCAATTTTTCAAAAAACAACAACAAGGTAAGAAAACTCACCGATAACATGGATATGTTTGAGCTTGAAAAAGCATCATGGCTTGACGTACAGGTTGCAGCCAAAGTTGGTGAAAATTTCGGCTCAATCATTGGCCCTGATTTCAAACGAAATACTGCAGGACAAGTACTTATTGACCCTGCCACAGGCTTGCCAATGTACGATAAGAGCAACCATGTACTAGGTAATGCATCGTGGGACTGGACAGGCGGTATCAATACAACATTTAAATATAAAAATATTGGATTGACAGCATTGTTCGATGTAAAAGTTGGAGCAGATCTATATTCCATGTCGCAACGTGCAGCCTATGAGTCTGGAAAAAGTATCGCCACCTTAGACGGTCGTGAAGCATGGTACAAATCAGAAGAAGATCGTCAGGCTGCTGGAATTGCTAAAGGATCAGCATCATGGACTCCAACGGGAGGATTTGTTTCGCCGGGAGTTATCGACAATGGTGATGGAACCTATCGCCCCAATGATATCAAGATCAATCCTGAAACCTATTGGATGAGTGTGAGCCGCAATGCTCCGTCGATGTTTATTTATGACAACTCGTATGTGAAATGTCGCGAAATCACTCTCAGTTACCAGTTTCCTAAAGAGTGGTTCGGCAAGGCCAAGTTCATTCAGGACATGTCATTCTCTCTTGTAGCACGTAACCCATTCATTGTATGGAAGAACATTCGCGACATTGATCCGGATTCCAATTACAACAACACAACCGGTATGGGGCTCGAGTATGGTTCGCTACCTTCTCGCAAAAGCTATGGATTTAACCTTTATGTCAAATTCTAATCATCTGAAAAATAATGAAAACTAATATACGAACCTACTTATTGTTGATGCTGGCAATATTCACTGTTACGGTCAGTTCCTGTAGCGACAACTATATGGAAAACCTAAATACCGACCCTTCAAAAGCAAACAGCATCAATCCGAATGCACAGCTGACAACAGCCGAATTGCAAACCTACGGTGATCTTGGAATGGTGGAAATGTACCGAAATTATCACTACGCCTTTGCTCAACAATTGATGGGATGCTGGAATACAACCAATTATGGAGGCCGCCACACCATCGACAACAATGAAATGAGCCGCATGTGGACATCCTTTTACCCCAAGGCAATTAAAAACCTTACCGACGGAATATACCGCAGCAATGAAAATGCAGCACAAACGAATATTAATGCAGCACTACGCATATATCGTGTATATATGATGTCGTTAATTACCGATGTTTATGGAGATGCACCGTGTAGTGAAGCAGGCTTGGGCTATATCGACGGAAAATTCAATCCTCGTTACGATACTCAGGAAGAAATTTACACATGGTTTTTCAAAGAATTAAAAGATGCAGAAACAGCCCTGAATCCGTCTGGAGATAAAATTTCGGGCGATGTGATATACAAAGGTGATGTTAGCAAATGGAAAAAATTAGCAAATTCACTCCGTCTACGCTATGCCATGCGTATTTCTGATGTAGCACCTGAAAAAGCAAAACAGGAATTTGAAGATGCATTGTCAGCTACCGGAGGAATATTGACCAGCGCTTCTGATGACGCACTGATAAAATACATGGAAGTACCATTCAGCTTCGGACAAGAGTCGTATACTGATTATCGTGGTAATGCTTTGTCAAAGCTGCTTTTCGGAAACGACCCAGCCAACAATCCCAGCTATCTGTGCTCTACATTTTTCAACCAAATGAAGAATTCGGGCGACCCACGTACCTACCGTATTGCTCGTTTCTATTACGACGGACTGATGAGTTCTACAAGCACAAACAATCGTATCGACCTTACGGAAGAAGTGCTGAAGAAAGGCGTTACAATGAATCCACGCGATCCGGGCGCATTTTCGTGGGAACCCTGGCCAAGCGGTTATGAGAGTGATATAATGAAGGAAATCGCTCTGACAAATCCGTCGGCGGCTACAAGTATGGCACGTGAAACAGAGCCTAAATTGGCCAACAATTTCCTGAAAAGTGACAATCCTGGTGTCGTTATTACTTATGCTGAAATCAATTTCCTACTGGCCGAAGCAGCTTTGAAAGGATGGAATGTAAGTGGCACTGTTGCCGACCTCTATGCCAAAGGTGTACGGGCTTCTATGAATTTCCTGTCTGACAACTACGGTTGCGACAAAATTACAGATGCCGAATTCAATACATTTATCACCAATAATGGCATTGGATATACCGACGATCAGAAAAAAGCTGCCATCAATACCCAAGCATGGATACTACACTTCACCAATCCAGCCGAAAGTTGGGCTAACGTACGTCGTTCGGGCTATCCTCGCCTTAAATCTCCGGCTGAATATGATTTTGCACAATTCCTTACAGGCGGTGCCGATATTCCGGTCCGACTTTCTTATCCTGTTCTGGAATCTTCGTACAACAAGCAAAGATACGAAGAAGCCCTGAGCCGTATGGGAGGCGATAATAGCTGGAACACACCTCTTTGGTGGGATGTGAATTAATAGTCATCAATTAAAGCATATTATATGAAACTTATATATAAAACATTAATTGCGTTGTTTTCCATGAGTGTCATGCTCATCTCATGCAACGATGAAAAACCATTTTCGGTAGCGGGTCCAAACGACGAACCACATATTCTTGCACCTACTTTCCCCGACCGGAATAACGGAGATTTGCCTACAGTGACAACCATCAACCGGGATGCAAATTTCTCAATGGAATTAACTGTCACTCCGGCCGACTTTGTAGAGGTAGACTGGTATCTGGACGGTAGCAAAGCAGCCTCCGGAAAGAAAATAAACATGCCTTTACTTGCAGGCGTATATGAAATGAAAGTTGTAGTGACCACTACAGCCGGGAAAACCACTTCTCGAGAAGGAATTGTACGTGTCAACGCTCTGGATACTGACCCATCGACTACAAAAGTCAGTTTTGAACGCTTTATTGCTCCGGGTAGCCAGGCTGTTCTGTATGGTAAAAATCTTGATCAGGTAAAAGGTCTGAAAATTGGAAAAAGTACAGTTACAAATATGGCAATTGTACCCGATAATGGAGGAGCATATATCTCATATACTGTCCCTGCTGATGTTGCCGAGGGTAAACAAAGAGTTGTGCTAATTGGATCAGATAATGTTGAGTATGGTGGCGATATGGTCACTGTCAGTGCATCGGCATTGGTTACAACCGGAGCCGACCGGGCTACAGCTAATGCTACCTGCGTTATGACCGGTATCAATCTCGACAAAGTGGCATCACTTGATTTTGGCGGAACAGCCGTATCCAGTTTTAGTGTAAAAACAGCAGGTAGGTTAGAGTTTACCTGCCCTTCACTCGCTGACGGAGAGTATACCTTAACAGGTAAAATGACGGATGGTAAAGAAGTTACTTTCTTTGCAAATAAAGTGGTTACAAACAATACTAAGATTGTAATATCATCAGAACAAACGCTCTGGACCGGGCATCATTATGTATCATGGGACTTCCCGGACGGCAACCCGAACAAAACTTTTAACCTGATCGGACAAAATGTATTTGCCTCCATCAAACCCGGAGCAGTGATGTCAATTCATTACAGCATTGAACCTTCGGCAGCTTACCACCAGATACGCACTACCTCCGGATGGTGGAGTGATTTACCCGGTACAGGTACTGTGGATGTATCTGCTGCTGGGACGCTTAACGTCACCCTTACACAAGCAGTTCTTGATATGATTAAAGATCAAAGCGGATTTCTTTGCGTAGGTCATGGTTATTATGTTGATCTTGTAACTATTAAATAACTTTTAACGATGCGTTTAAGTAAAACATTCATTATGGGAATCATTGCAGTCACTACCTGTTTCGGACAGGTGGTGTTTGCAACTAATCCGAAAAATTTAAAAATTGAAGCCGCAGTAAAAAAGAAGCTCAGCGGCATGACCTTGGATGAAAAAATTGGTCAGATGACCGAACTCTCTATTGATGTATTGGGAGAATTCAAAAACGGCGAGTTTGTGCTCGACAAGGAGAAACTGCGCAATGCCATTTCCAAATACAAGGTTGGCTCTATACTAAACGCACCCGGGCCTGTTGCGCAAACGCGTGCTAAATGGCAAGAGCTGATTGGGTTGATACAGGATATGTCGATGAAAGAAATAGGAATACCATGTATCTACGGACTTGACCAGAACCATGGTACTACCTACACACTTGAAGGTACACTGTTTCCACAAAACATCAATCTGGGTGCATCGTTCAATCCACAACTTACGTACGATGCAGCGAAAGTGACCGCTTACGAAACTCGTGCAGCCAACTGTCCGTGGACCTATTCTCCAACAGTTGATATGGCACGTGACCCACGTTGGTCGCGCGTTTGGGAAAATTATGGCGAAGACTGCCTTGTAAATGCCGTAATGGGTAGTAATGCCGTGCGTGGATTTCAGGGAGACGATCCCAACCATATTCCGGCCGACAGAATAGCAACATCGGTAAAGCATTATATGGGCTACAGCATGGCACGCACCGGCAAAGACAGAACTCCTGCCTATATTTCGGCATCAGACCTAAGGGAAAAGTGTTTTGCTCCTTTTAAAGCTTGTGTAGAGGCTGGTGCGCTTACTGTGATGGTAAATAGTGGAAGTATCAACGGAATTCCTGTACACTCCAGCTACGAGCTACTTACGCAATGGTTGAAAAAAGATCTGGCGTGGGATGGCATGTTGATTACCGACTGGGCAGACATCAATAATTTGTACACCCGTGAGCATGTGGCGGCAAACAAAAAAGAAGCCATTCAAATTGCCATCAATGCCGGAATTGACATGGCTATGGAGCCATACGACCTGAACTTCTGTACGCTACTCAAAGAACTTGTAGTAGAAGGCAAAGTACCGATGAGTCGGATCGACGATGCGGCCAGCCGCGTTCTTCGGCTAAAATATCGCCTGGGACTTTTCGATAAACCCAATACCCCTTCAGCCAATTATCCTGAATTTGCAAGTAAAAAATCGGCAGAATTGGCCATCAAAGCTGCTGAAGAGTCGGAAGTACTGCTGAAAAATAAAAATTCGCTCCTGCCTCTGCAAAAGGGAGTGAAGATTTTGGTTACAGGCCCAAATTCCAACTCCATGCGCTGCCTGAACGGAGGTTGGAGCTATACCTGGCAAGGACATCTTGCCGACCGCTTTGCCGGAGCTTACAATACTATTTTTGAAGCCGTAAGCAATAAATTCGGCAAAGAGAATGTAGTGCTTGAGCAGGGAGTAACCTATGTACCCGAGGGAAGCTATTTCGAAGAAAATGCTCCGGAAATAGAAAAAGCTGTATATGCAGCCAAAAATGTAGACGTAATCATCGCTTGTATTGGCGAAAATTCCTATTGTGAAACTCCGGGTAACTTGCCTGATTTAGCCATTTCAGCCAATCAAAGCAATCTTGTAAAAGCACTTGCCACTACAGGAAAACCCATTGTACTTATCCTGAACGGAGGTCGTCCACGCATTATCAACGACATAGAGCCATTGTCAAGTGCCGTGATCAACATTCTGCTTCCGGGAAACTATGGTGCCGATGCACTTGCTAATATTCTGGCTGGTGATGCGAATCCTTCTGCTAAAATGCCTTACACCTATCCCCGCAATCAGGCTGAATTGACTACATACGACTATCGTGTGAGCGAGGAAATGGACAAAATGGAAGGCGTTTACGACTATGATGCGGTTATTTCTGTTCAATGGCCTTTCGGGTACGGACAAAGTTACACCACTTTCAAATACGACAAGTTCAAATGCTCAAAGCTGAATTTCAATGCAGGCGATCAACTGACATTTAGCATTGACGTGACCAACACAGGTAAAATGACCGGAAAGGAAGTAGTAATGCTATTCAGTCGCGATATGGTGGCATCGCTAACTCCTGAAAACCGTCGTCTCAGAGCATTTAAGAAAATAGAACTTCGTCCGGGCGAAACGCAAACGGTTACATTGCCCATCAGAGCAAGTGATTTAGCTTTTGTTGGCGCGGATGGCAAGTGGATTCTGGAACAAGGCGACTTCAGGATGCAGGCTGGCAACCAGATGCTGACTATATCGTGTAGCAAAACAAATAAGTGGATGAGTCCAAATAAATAAGATTAGTAGATTTCAAAAGGTAATGATTAAGATTGTGCTAAGTAGTTGAAGGGAAGCGTCATGACGACGCTTCCCTTTTTTATTCTTCTGATTGTCCCGAAGATTGCCATTCTGAAACTTGAAATAACTACATGGTGAGTGCATATACCACAAATACGGTATACATTTACCATAACCGTGCGATTGTAATTATTTCAAAAAAACAGGAATTTTGTATCATCAAAAATATATATAAAAGCAAGTCCTCTAATCCGCTCTCTCCTTGAGGAAAGGAGCTGGGGTGAGGTCTCAAACCCACAGCATATGACACATTATTTCATCATACCCGGCTATCAGGGATCGGGAGCCGACCACTGGCAAACATGGATTGAGAGTACTCAGCCTAACTTTCACCGCATTGAGCAACGCGACTGGGAAAACCCGAATCTGACCGAATGGGCCGAAAACATTGACAAAGCCATAGCTGGTTATGATCCTGAATCCGTAGTATTGGTAGCACACAGTCTGGGCTGCCTCACTGTAGCCGAATGGGTAAAGCGTTACAACCGCAGCGTGAAAGCCGCTATGCTGGTGGCACCACCCGATGTGGTACGTGTCAATGAGCGAATTGGCGAAGATTTGATTGAGGGCGAACCGACTCAACACATCCCCTTCCCTACCACTTTGGTGGCGAGTACCAACGACCCATGGATATCCATTGAGCGTGCTCAGTACTTTGCACAGCACTGGGGAAGCGAATTTATCAACATTGGCGAAGCCGGTCATATCAACAATTTATCGGGTTTCGGCGTTTGGGAAGAAGGACTCGAAATTCTCAAAAAACTTGGATATGCAAGAGTTACTAATAAGCTTAACCACATAGTTACACAGTAGTTTTTTTGATTTATCTTTGAGGAAAGAATACATAGTTGTGGAATAATAAATTATTCCACGAAAGTTACCCCTGTCTGCAAAATGAATTCAACTTATTAAATTTCATATGATTACTGAAGAACAATTCCAAAAATCCATCGCACTGATAGATGAAGCTCATAATGAAGATACAACCCTCGAAGACGGCAAAAAAGCAGAGCTACTTTACAGCGAACGCATGCTTCAGGTACTAGCTATCGTTGCTCCCGATGCTTCGGACGAACTAAAACTGGCGGCCAAAGTACAACACATGCAACGCTGGGGCATTCCCCGGGACACTTTTCCCATCGACAAGAAAGGATACTACCAATGGCGCGCAGCGGTGATGGAGCATCAGTTATCGGTAAGTACTTCGTTGCTGACAGAAGCCGAAATTCCGGCCGAAAGCATTGAAATAGTTGTAGATGCATTGAAAAATAAAAACGATAAAACCAATGTCAATGCTTCCATCATCGAAGACACGGCCTGTCTGGTGTTTATTAAATGGTACCTGACGGAATTTATCGGGCAGTTTGACAACGAAAAAGCAAAAAACATATTGGTACGCACCGCCAAAAAGATGAGTGCACACGGACTGTCGTTGATTCCGCAACTGGATTTGCACCCCGAAGTACTGGAAGTATTGAGATTATTGGAAGATTAAAAAGGCATAAAAAAGATTGAATATGAGCGGTAGAGTTACTTTGGTAGGGTTTGGCCCCGGCGATCCCGATTTATTGACCATTGCAGGTGAGAAAGCATTGGCTGCGGCGGAAATCATTTTTCACGACGACCTGACGAATCGAGAATTTCTGGAGCAATATGCTGCTGAAAAAGTGTATGTAGGCAAACGTTATCATCGTCACAGCCACGAGCAGGAAGCCATCAACGAATTGATACTGAGTGCGGCTCTCGAAGGCAAAAATGTAGTGCGGCTCAAAGGAGGCGATTCAATGATTTTTGCCCACGGGGGCGAAGAAATCGAGTTTTTGAAAGAAAACGGCGTGGAAGTGAAAGTAATTCCGGGGGTATCCACGGGCATTGCTGTAGCCGGACTGACACAAATTCCACTTACGTTGCGCGGAATAGCCAAATCGGTGACCTTTATTACCGGCCACACCACCGATACTGAATTACCCAATACCGACACGTTGGTGTGCTTTATGGCCGGAAATACCATCCATAAAATTGCCGCCAAAGCCATAGCCGAAGGCCGTGATCCCTTCACTCCTGTAGCGCTGGTGCATAATGTTTCGTTGCCCGATCAAACCGAATTTATCACCGACTTGAAAAGTCTCAGCCTGTCGGAAACAAAATACCCGACGCCCATTATTATTGTTATCGGATATGTGGTGGAATCGCGAAAAGAAGTGCAAATTCCTGCAGAAATGCTTGTAGAGGCAAACAACTAAGACTCTGCTGGCCAAATATAACCGTGCCATTCAAAAGCTGCACCTATTAACTTTTTGATTCTCCCCCGGCTGATGCTGACAGCTACAGAACAACTCACTCAAAAAGTTATCCTTCTTTCGGGGATACCAACTCTGTATCCCTGTATATAGCTTCTTCATTTTCCCAAAGAGATCGTAAAATCTCCTGTTGGCACAAAATTTGAAATACAGCAAACCGACTATTAGAAATAGAGAGTTTCCTAAAAATTCGAAACAGATAACCGCTTTAAACAGGAAGAAAATCCATTAATTGATTAATTTTCTTTACTTTTGTGGTCATTTTTCAAAAGGTCTTTTTATCGATTGAAATAATCGCTAAATCACTCCGTTATTAGATAATACATTGTAAAACCAATAAAATATAAACTGATGCTTTCAATCATTCTACAGGCAACTACAGCGGTTGCCGATTCAGTAGCTTCTGCTGCACCATCGATTCCTACTACTGCCGCAGCTGCTCCATCTGCTGCTGTTTCGTTGTTCGACGTCATTGTAAAAGGAGGTATCATCATGATTCCTATCGGAATTTTGTTTGCTGCGTCGATCTATATCTTTATCGAACGATTTATTACCATTCGCAATGCTTCGGCCAGCGAGGGTAGCTTTATGACAGAAGTTCAAACACTTATCGAATCTGATAAAATTGAAAAAGCGTTGGCACTGTGTTCCAAAACCAGCTTGCCCATTGCCCGCATGGTGGAAAAAGGGATCAAACGCATCGGCCGACCTATCAAAGAAATTGAAGAATCCATCGAAATTGTAGGTAAATTTGAGGTGTACGAACTGGAACGCGGATTGCCTATTCTGGCGGTGATTGCCGGTATTGCACCGATGTTCGGTTTCCTTGGAACCATCCTTGGGGTAATTAAAATTTTCTTCGATATTTCGCAAACCAGCGATGTAAGTATTGGTTCGGTATCTTCAGGTCTTTACGTAAAAATGGTTTCCAGTGCTTCGGGACTTATCGTGGGTATTTTGGCTTATATTTTCTACAACTGGTTGAATATTAAAGTGGGTAAGGCTGTAAACAAAATGGAGAAAAACGCGATGAACTTCATCGACTTCCTGCAGGAGCCTAACAAATAAATCGGGTTGCGAACTGAATAATTAAACGAATCAACCGATGAATTTACAAACCAAGAAACATAGTTCGGCAGAAGTGTTTACCGCTGCGATGAACGACATCATGTTCTTCCTCATGCTGTTTTTCATTATCGTGTCTACACTGCTTAATCCGAATGTGATTAAGCTGAATTTGCCCAGTGCTAAAAATACACAGTCCATTCACAAGAAAGAAATTTTGCTTTCGGTGAATAAAGACCTTCAGTATTTTGTGAACAACAAACAAGTACCATTCGAGAATCTGGAAGCTGCTTTGGCTACCGAAACTGCTAAAGATAAAGAAGCTTTTGTGGTACTTCGCTGCGACAATACATTGGCCATACAGCAGTTGGTCAATGTGCTCGAAATTGGCAATAAACTGAACGTAAAGATGATTTTGGCTACTAAAAAAGAATAATTTTTTAGTGAGCTTATCCAGATAATCAGCAGCTTCCGGGATCATCTTTTATCAAGGTATGACCCGGAAGTTTTGATGTATTAACAAAGGCAGACAATGACCATCCCCAAACATCTGAAAAGCAATGTCATTGCAGCAATATGTACCGTTCTGATACATCTGTTGCTGATTGGCACGCTGAGTTTGAAGTTTACCGATGAATCTTCATCTAAACTGAACGACGCAGATGAAGATATTTTGCTCCAACTCGAGCAAATGGCTGCCGAAGAAATTCAAATGACTCCCCAGGGGAAAGATCCTCTTTCCAACAAAACGGACAAATCGTCCGAAAGCATTTCAAAATCCAAAGGCTCCATTAAACCTCCCAGTACTTCGGCTCCCGAAACAGAGCAACGGGATATGTCTGAAATTGTGACTCCGCCCGACACTGTTATCAAGAAAATTGAAGTGGTGCAAACCATCAAGGTAGATACAGCTCAACAGGTACAGCAATTGCAACAAATTCAGGATTCTGCTATAGCCGAAATTATCAAAAAGGCAGAGATTAGTATCAAGAAAGATGCTTCAAAGCCCAGAATGTCGCCCCGCGAGCGAGCTGCTTTTTATCAGAAAAACGCCCGCAGCATTCGAAATTTCATGAAGGTATATCCCTATGCACTGAAAACCCGCGAAATTATCGAAAATCTGAACAAGCAACTGGCCACGATGAAAGACGAATCGGCCAAGAAGAAACTGATTAAGGACACGGAAAAGATGCTTTTTGCTCAATACGAAAGTGCGGTGCGTACTATGTCGACTTCTCAGGGACGCTTGTTGCTGAAGCTGATTGCCCGCGAAACCAACAAGACCGGCTACGACATTATTAAAGAATACAAAGGAGCCTTCTCAGCCACTTTCTGGTACGGCGTAGGGAAAATATTCGGCACCGACTTAAAATCCGAATATCACAAGGAAAATGAGGATTCTTTAATTGAAAACATCCTCGACAAATACAATAGAAAGGATTTATAGTAGATGAAATTCATATTTTACATGTGAAATAACATTCCTGACTTGTTGGTTTCCTTGCTTTACCAGTGAAGCAACCAACCGGATATGTAGGTTAGCTTGCAGCAATCTGAAATAACCCAACCAACACCTTGGGTAACTTTGTCTCGCCTATTTGTAACCCATTGGTATTTGTTTCTTCTATTTTTCCGGAAAAAGAATACAATCAGTTTTCCGGCTCTCTGGGCTTACATTCAGGGAAATTACTTTCCCGTTTTTCAACTCGGCTTCCACGGTGGTATTGTGTGGCGCATGGAGCTTGAAATGCACATTCCAATTACGCGGCCAGGCCGGGAAAAGCAGGATTTTGCCATCGTCGGTGGTTTGCAACAGCATTTCCTGCAGGCCAATCATACCACTGCCGCCCCAGTTATGGTCGGGACTCCAATCGAAACCAGGTCCCCAAAAGGCAGGAAAGCGATACGGACCGTTTTTCAGTTTCAAGCTGTTCAGTCGTTGTGCTTCGTCGGTCAAACCCAGACAGGCAGCGAAGATATTGTCCTGCTTCCAGCCCACATGACTGCGGAATTTCAGAGCATCGGGATCGTTGAAATACGTATTTCGGGCTATCTGCAAACTGTCGCGTCCTATGCCATAAATACGCCACGGAAAAACAGGATACAGCTGCGGACTCTCCACATTGTTGATGCGTTCCCAGGTTTTGGCAGGGGCAATCATCGTCTTTCCATTCAGGGTGCGTAGCGAAATTTCAGGAATTGTTTTCAGCAGTGAATCATTGCCAAGGCCTTTCAGTACAGTACGCAAAGCGGCAATGGTTCCGGCCGGATTGTTAGCCATTTTGTAGGTTTCGCTGGCCGAAGCAGGAAACAAAATCAGTTTGCCGTCGCCATCCAGGGCTTTTCGCCCGCGGCGTTGTGCCAGGTAGCGGTAATGTTCATCAAAGAAACGAACACAGCTTTCGATCAGCGGTCGGTAACGCGAAATATCGGCATTGGCATAGCTTTTTGTTTCCAATATCATCTGACAAAACTCCAGTGCTGTTTCCCATTCATACTCCAGCCAGGCATTGTATTCCACGCCTTTGTCGGAATAATCGGGACGTTTCCAACCGTATTCGCTCGGATTGGGCAAACCAAAATTTTCCAATTGCTCAGCAAAGCAAGCCCCGCCGTGTCCCCAATAGGTTTTCGAACGCAGCTCGGCATTTTTCAAAATACGGTTGTAAAAGTCAAATTGCGGCAACATCAGGTCGGCATCCCCACTTTTGAGCATGCCCCAATATACCAGGCGTTGGTTTTGAGCGGTGAAAGTCCCCCCCGTCCATTTACGATAATCGGGTGTAAACTGGAGGGTCGAATCTACGCAAACAGGGTCAAAAGTAAACAAGCCACCGTTGAAGCGTGTAGGCCACTGGCTGTGCGCATTACAACCCAGCATGTAGCGAAAAAGGGTATAGTTGCGGCTCAGTTCCGAAGCCTCATCATCAATCTGTATAAAACTGCGCTCCCAAAATGCCCGCCACCAGGCAATGCTTTGCTGGCGATCTTTGTCCAATCGAATGGAAGCAATGGTTTTCTGCAAACGAGCATCCCATGCAGCCATATTTTCAGCCTGCGACACTTCCAACGCGATGGTGATATGCTGATGGCTGATTGGTTGGTTGGATTTAAAAATCCAAGCCTGAAAATCAGTTCCCGTATATATGCCTTTTTCAATACCTGTAAACTGCATTCCGGATACCAGCATTTTTCCACCGGAAGTAAGCTGGCTTAGTGGATTGTAAAGAGAAGACTTTACAGCCTCCAGTCCTTGTTGAGCAACCGCTGCATCAAAAACCGTTTTGGTGGCATTGCGATGAAAAAAAGTAAGGCCATTTTGCGTTACACTCACAGAGTCGTGCTTCATCATCTGGCCCTGCGGAATGGCCCATTTGTAGGAGTTCTGTTGGCCTTCGTTTTTACGAATCAGGCGGTCGGCATAGCGCCAGTTTTCGTAGTGCACTTCGCACTGCAGTGCTTTTTTATTTTGAATATCTACATGAATGACAGGCTTGTTTACATCCACAAAAACAATCACTTTTGTTCCGTTGGCAGTAATTTCCAGATTACCGTCGTTCAACTTTAATGTCTGACGAAAGTCTGCGGCCTGAAGAAAAGGGGTGGGAGTAAGCCTGATGCGAAAACGTCCCTGTTTCAGCATCGTATTATTTTCGTCAAATGCCCCGCTTCGGCTCACATAAAACAGCAAATCGCCATTCTCCACCCACACATTCAGGCCAATATCGCCACCACCGCAGGGCATCGATTCGGAAGAATTATGCGAAGGTGTGATCCATGAATAATCGGGCTCAGAAAAGGAGCAAAAGAAAAAGAATAAAACAAAAAGAACCCCTAACCCCTGAAGGGGAACTAAGTTAGTCTTGTTTGGTATGTTCCTTTTATTCATAAGAATTCTGTTTTAAAGTAATTCAGGGTAATCAAATTCCCGTTCAAGGGTGAAAGGATTCTTTCTTTAACTCCCCTTTAGGGGGTTTGGGGGTAATTATCACTTCTGAAGCTCGATACAGGCAATCCTTCATTGCTGAACAAATCACCTTCTACGTAATTTTCGAAGGCATAACGCACAGCCACGGGCTTTTTCACAGCCTCGCTTTTCACGTACATTTTGCTGCGTACCAACCAGGCTTTCGCAGGATAAAACACTTTGTCGTCGCCTGCTACAGTGAATAGTTTCGATTCGTAGCCCTTGCAGGTAATCCACATCGGGCAGCGGTCAAAACTCACCTGCACCGTGTCGCCGTGTATCTCCATGCCCTTATAAATTGGGCTTTCGGATGCTACGCCCTGAATGCCATAGGTTTTTGTAAGTGCCAATAGTGCCAGTCGTTCGCCCGGAATTTGTTTTTTCATCGGGTGAATGCCTTCTTTCAAACCTGCATCCAGCAACACGGCCATACCCGATTTAGGAATCTGCAATTCTGCTTTGGCCTGCGCTTCACGCAAATAGGCCGAATTGATTACTTCTTTTCCTTTTTCAGTAATAATGGAATAATCGTAGGGAGCTATCTGGCAATAGTAAAATGGAATCGTGTCTTTTTGCGACCACTCTTTGCGCCAGCTGTTCACCATGGTTTTCATCATTTCGGTGTAGGTCGAAGCACGGTCGTAGTTCGATTCGCCCTGATACCAAATCATCCCTTTCACCGTCAGTCCCACAATCGGGCGAATCATGGCCTGATAGAGCGTCGTCGGGGTGCGGTTCGGTTCTTTGATGTCGGCTTTGGTCTTCGGTATTTTTACCTGCGGGAATGCCTTGAGCATGTCCTCGCTCATCCATGCCTCAATGCACGAGCCGCCCCACGCGCTAAGCACCAGCCCTACGGGTTGATTGATTGTTTGATTCAACAGGCGACCAAAATAATATCCCGTAGCGCTGAATTCTTTAATTGAAAGTGGAGTGGCTTCCTCCCATTTACCGGTCACATCGGTTTGAGGCTCAATGGTGGAATTTCTTTTTACGATAAATACGCGAATATTAGGATTCGTGCTGCGCAGAATATCCATATTAGCTCCTTCGATGGGCTGGTTTTTAAAACCCTTCATCGGCATTTCCATATTGCTCTGTCCTGAGCAAAGCCACACCTCACCCAGCAAAATATTATTCAGGGTAATGGACTTGCCATCGCTAATGGTGATCGTTTGCGCTTTGTCGTCGGTTTTTGGAGTTGCAAAGGAAGTTTTCCAGTTACCTTTTGCATCGGCCGTGGTGGTAATTTTCTGTTTTCCCCATGATGTTTTGATGGTTACCATTTTATTGGCATCTGCTTTACCCCATATGTTCACCTGTGTGTTTTGTTGCATCAACATATTGTCCGAGAAAATGGCCGGAAGCTTAATTTCGGCGCGACTGGCTACAAAGCCCAGCATGAGTAAAAGTGCTAAATGTATGCGTTTCATTCAGTTCGTTCGGTTATTATTCTTTTGTAAAAAGAAAAGACGTAACAATTCGTGTTTTGTAACAGAAATCAAGTTTTTAAATTCTATCCACAAAAATCCCCGGAATATATTGCACATCCTGATTTGTTTGACTCAGGTTGATGTTCACCAGAAATTGCTTTTGAAATCCTTCTTCGCGAGCGAAATTGGTCATATTGGGTACACTGATGGCTTTTTCGTGGCGTTTGTATTTGCATTCCACCACTTTTACTTCGTCCTCCTGAATGGCCACAAAATCTACTTCGGTACCGCTTTGAGTGCGGAAAAACTGAACTGTACCCGCTGCTCGACGCTTTCGCCACAATTCGAGTAATACGTAATTTTCGAAGATAGCTCCATTATCTACCCGAAAATCAATTTCATTGAAGCTATTGTAAACCATATTCCGAAGTCCGATATCGTAGAAATAAACCTTGTTCATCTTTGATACTGACTTTCTCTTATTGGAATAATACGGTTCAATCATCCGGATAATATACATTTGCTGAAGCAGATAGATATATTCTTCGCATTTCTTATAACTAAGTCCGCATTCTTTGCTCAAATCATTGATGTTTACCAGGTTTCCAATTTGCATGGAAAGCAAACGAAGCAGTTTATTGAACCCAACAAAATGTTCGTTTGCAATATACATCCTCACATCGCGCAGCAAATAGGTTTGATAAATATCGTTGAGCAGTTCCACTTTATCGCTGGGCGAATCGGCCAGCACTACCCGTGGCAAGCCACCGTAAATCAAATATTCATTCAATTTAGCCTCTAGGGGCGCTGTAAGCGCGTTGGCTGACTGAATCTCGATGCTTTGTTGCATCTGATTTAGTTTTTTATCCTTGAATAATAAAAATTCAGAGAAAGAAAGCGATAACACTTCGATCACCCTTACACGTCCGGCAAGCGATTCTTCTACTTGTTGAAGAATATCCAGACTTGAACTCCCGGAGCATAATATTTTTAGATCAGGGTATTTATCGGTAAGTAATTTCATTATCGTGGACACGCCATCAATATATTGAAACTCGTCTATCAGCAACAATCCTTTTAGTTCGGCATTTAATTGTATAGTCAGATATTGCTCTATGGTGCTCAATTTTGCAAACAACGCAGCCATTTCTGCATCCTGACCATTCAACAAAAGGTGGGGTTTGTTTTCCACATAACACTTCATGATACTCGTTTTTCCTACCTGGCGAGCACCAATTAATACAGCAATAGACGTATAACGAAAGGCATTGTCTATTTTTTCGATATATGAACTTCTGGTAACCAACATAATAAGTGATGTTTGACTCTGCAAATATAATGATATATTCTTGTAAAAGACAAAATTCCCCAGTGATTTTTATCGAAACGGATAAAAATCACTGGGGAATTTTGTCGTAATAGATAAAAATCACGCGTGATTTTTATCCGAACATGTACATTCAACCTATTTCTGTACAATCCGTACCGGCCCAAGCAACCCCGCTTCGAGCAGTTTATCTTCTTCCATGCGGTATTTGCCGTCGGTCCAGATACCTGGAAATGGCGGCGTACCTTTGTCGGAGCCATTGATGGCGTTGGCCCAGGTGTTGGTTACCTCAATTTCGAGCGTATTCAGTCCTTTTTTCAATGCCTGAGTAATGTCCACTTCGTATGGAGCTGTCCAGGTTGTGCCACAGTCGGTGCCATTGATGCGAACAGAGGCCAGATTGGCCACTTTTCCCAGTGCCAGATAAACTGGACGGGTATGTTCATCCAGTTGTTTCAGATTGTCCGTTTTCAGGGTAAAAGTCGTTTTGTAAAGTGCTGTTCCTGAGTAATATTTAATCATAGGATTGCTGCTTTGGCTCCAGTCGAACAAGGCAGTTTGTTTTACATCCTGATTGTTTTTCTGGAAATGAACATCCCATTTTCCATTGATCAGAATGGAGTCGTTCAACAGAGAAACATATTTCGCTATTGCCTCATTTTTATAGCTAAACACTACGAATGTAGAAGCGTAGGGAGCCAGGGTAAGTTCCACTTTAGTTCCGTCGTCGGTTCTTTCAATTCTGTCCGGATTCTCAATTTCGCCATTTACCGGGTTCCAAAGCGTTGGTGTATTCTGGGTTTGACGGAAAAGTAAGGTGATTTTTCTACCTGCATTTTCCTGATTGCCGATAAAATAGACATCGCCCATTTCGCCGCTACGGTGAGTCCAGGCAATGTTTTCGGGAGCGATAAGATCTTTGGACAAGTGATATTGGGCAAAGGTCGGCGCTGTATATGGCAAGTCGGGAATGGCCACTCCGGCTTCTTTTAATTCACGAATTTTTGCCTGAGTTTCCGGCGAAAAAGTTTTCTTTTCAGGGAAAACAACCACACTATACGCAGCACCATCTGCCAAAATCATTTTTCCATCCCGTGCCGTTGCGGTTAGCAGCACGTCTTTGTTGAAAGAGTCGTAGGCATAGCCATTGAGCGGATTCACCCAGTTATCCAGCGAAAATATATTCGCCGAACTGCTTACCCCTGCCGGCATTTCCTTCATGGGTTGCCCCTGGTTTTGTAGTCGTGCGCGTTCTTCCGACACCCGTTTTTCGCCAATAATTCCAGGCAGGTATGGTACTAACCGATCGGGAGTGATGGATCGACGTGGGAGTTCTTCGCCCGTAAATACAGCCACATCCACCACTGGCTTTCCGTATTGAAGCATGGCTTGCGTGCGTGCTACATAATCGACAAAAGCTTTGCCCGGCTTCCACCAGGTTTGGTTGCGTTGAAAAAACAGTCCCATGCCCGAAAGCGTCGTTCCGGGCGATTGCTCCATTTTGGGGTTTTGCACAAACACGTGGAAGAAAAGTTTATTCATTCCCAGTGCAAAATTCCGGTCTAGCAATGGTTTTATCATCGCCGGATCTTCGTCCCAATTGGTACGAAGTTGCGTAAATCCTTCAGCCTGAACAATGTTTTTTCCGTAAATATGCGCCCCGCTGATGGCGTCGAGCATGTCGCCGGGCTTGTCGTGGGTAGGGCTTCGAAACCAGAACTCGCCCATAGGTCGGTCGGACACCTTAAAGTGCTGCATACCATCGCTTACAAACGTAGGCGCAACACTTTCGGTCATCAGTTCGCAACCGTATTTATGCGCATTTTGTGTCATCACTTTAAAAAATACATCGCTTACCAGTTCCGAGATCGTAAGCCGGACATCAAAAAGGATTTGTTCCGATATTTTGGCATTTTCGATAGGAAATCCGGCCAAAACCGGCAAATAAGGCAGTAGGTCATAACCTCTGCGCGTACGAAATTCGGTGCTGAATTGGTCGCTCCAGTTCTGGCTTCCACACTCCCAACTATCGATCATAATTTGTTTCATCACCCGTTTTACCAACGTAGTGTCAGTTTTATGAATAATAGCGCCCATCCAGTTGTCAAACTGCTTTTGAACCGCAGAAGCAGAGAATTTGTCGCATTCCAGCCCTTTTCCGGGGCCACCGGTGGCATTGGAAGCGCCGGTAGAAGTATGTCCCATGCGCACAATGCGCCAGTAACCTTTCGGCAATTTACAGGTCAGTTTTCCATCGATGAACTTCGCTTTCAGACGAATGATTTTTTTCTCCGGAACGAAATCTTCGTTTGAGTATTCTGTGCCTGAATTTTCGGGAGCAATGCGCCACACGATGCCGGATTTGCCCTCCCAGTTGTCGATTCGGGCAGTTTCGCTCAACTCAATGGCCTTGATTTTTAATGTTGGTTTCCATTTGGCTGCGTCCAGATCTTCGCTACCGGGTTCGGTGCCAACAGGTGTCCACGTGCAGCGAAAGTAGCGGGCAGTAGTTGGTTTTACGGCGTAGGTGGTGGTGAATCCGTAGTTCTGCCAGCCTTGGCGCGGAGGAACGAGTTGCTTCACCGGTTCGAAATGAATGCCATCGTTGCTTGCCAAAATGGCTAATCGCTGCGATTGAATATTGTTTCCCGAAGGGGTGATAACAATACTCTTTAGCGTAAAAGGCTGATTGTATTGAAATTGGATGTAGGAGGGTGCTTCGGATCTGAATTCTTTGCCGGCAACAGCAAATGGCTGAGGATCGGTGCTGTTGTCGGAAGAAATGCTAATGATTTGTTTCATAGGCGCTTCACTTACCGGCATAGCATAGATATCAATGTCGTTGTAAAATCCGGCATTGGTTTCGGGCTGACGGAGCGCTAATTTGTTGATTCTGCCTCCGGCCACTATGGTGTCGGTGAAAACCACTTTCTGCATCGATTCGGCAGGTGAAATCCACGGGCCACCGGCCAATGCAAACCCATCGCTGATGTGCATACTGAACTTTAATCCCAAGCTGTCGCAGATATGCATGGTGTAGCGCAACATATCGAACCATTCGGGCGTGAGCTGGCTCACCGGTTTGTCGTAGTAGCTGTTTTGCGGATCGCGAATGGTGAACAGCGATGGACCTTCCAGCCCGATTTCTTTCATGGCTATCAAATCGGCTTTGATGCCCTCCTTCGACACAGCTCCCTGCACCCAATGCCAAAAAGCACGGGGTTTCGCCTCGGCAGGTGGATTTTTGAAGTTTTCGAAAAGAGTGGTTTGAGAAAAAGCTGTTACTGACAAGAACAGCAAAGTGAGGACAAAAAAAGAACCCCTAACCCCTAAAGGGGAACAGAGGTTACTTTTAGTTGATATATTTTTGAGTTTAAACATCATTCTAATTTTTCAACAAAGATAAGAAATAGTGCTAATTAAGCCCTCAGTCAGCTGGCGGATTAGGGGTCATTTAAACTTCAGCACAATCCGTCCATTGTACACGCCGTCTACCCATTTCGGTTGTGCCGATGGCCCATTGAGGTCGGTAGTGTTTACTTTATTACGCACCGATGGAATGACATTCATGATCGAAATACCTGTTTTTGGCAAGGTATACAGCAATTTATCCCGTCCGTCGCGTGGTTCGTACACGCCCACATAGCTGTTTGGCGTTTCGTTGGTGATGCTGATTTCGCCTTCGGCGGTGGTCAGATTCATCCACGAAACATTGGCAAAATAGCCTTTGAATTCGGGATAAGTAAAAGACTCGCCGGGGATAGCATCGTTGTAATCATTTTCCCATACATCGTAAACAGGGCCTTGTGTGCGGTTTTGCCATACGCGGTACGGACCGTTGCCCAACCAGCGTTTGTGTTGCATTTTCTCTTCAGGATAATCAAATTTCACACCCATCAAATCCACTACAGCACTAAAATTATAGCTATAATCCAGCGTCATGGTTCCATCCGGAGCAATTGTCCATTGCGCTTTATCCAGATTGCCCAATTTATAATTCGCAGTTACAATCAGCTTGTTGTCACTTTGTTTTACATCAAATCCTTTGAACACGGCCGCATCCGCCCATTCGGTATAGGTACGTTCTTTGGCGTGCGCTTGTTCGTCGTCGTGGTTGTAAAACTGATCCAGCGAGCGATCGGCACGGCGGGCAGCTACAAAGCGTGGCCCGTTTCCAAAACTGATCGCTTTTCCATTTACAATCACTTGTTTCAGTTCGCCGTTTTTGTTGCTGAAAGCATAGCTGTTGTTACCTGCTGAAACAATCAACAAACTATCCGATTTTGTCGTAGTCGGTGCATTGCCAGCTACTTTAAGCACTTCGTTTTCTTTAGGCAAAGCAAACGACCAGCGCCAGATTTCTTCGCCACGATAATCAATGGCGGTAAGGAAAAGCGCATCGGCTTGCGGGTCAATTTTGGTATTTAGGTTCAGCTTGCCGGAAGTTTTGGCTGCCATATCCGAACCTTTCACTTCGCCTTGTTTTACTATCTTATTAATACCTTTGGCATCTGCTTGAGCAGGGAATTTCACCTGTTTCCAAACGAATTTACAGGTATTCAAATTTAGAAAATCGTAACGGTTTTCGATCGTGAAAGTGCCGTTGAAGTTGCGATCGATGGATTTTTCCACAACGATCACCGGACTCCAGATTTCTTTCACCGAATAATAACTTCCTTCTTTTTCGAAATGCGGCCCAACGATACCATCAGCCGCCCAATTACCCTGATTGTCTATCATACCGTTTTGATCCAGACGTTTCAAACCTTCGTCGGCCAAATCCCATAAGAAACCACCGGCACACCGCGGATGTTTACGCATCATTTCCCAATAGTCGTACAGTCCGGCACCGTGACCACCGTCGTACAAGCCGTGAAGAAACTCGGTAGGCATGAAAATTTCCGGTTTGCGCATGTATTCCTGCGACTCGCCATACGAGCGATAGTGCATGGTTTCAAAACCACCGAAATTTCCTTGTGGATGAATAACAGGGCGTTTTTGTAAGTCGTATTTGTGGAATTCACCGTTTAGTTCGTCGTTCCAACCGCCTTCGTTGCCGTTGCTCCACCAAACCACCGATGGGTGATTTACATCGCGCTCCACCATTTCTTTGGCCAGTTTTACGCCCACAGTCGTGTCGTAATGTCCGTGCCAGCCGCCCAGTTCATTTTCGACATACAAACCAAGGGAGTCACAGGCATCCAGAAACTCAGGATCAGCCGGATAATGCGACAAGCGAACTGCATTCATATTCATGCTTTTGATCAACAGCACATCTTCAATATTTTTTGCTTTTGACAATGTACGACCTGTTTCCGGGCGGAAGCTATGACGATTCACGCCTTTAATCAACACTTTGGTACCGTTGATATACAAACCGTCCGAGGTGCGCACTTCGATGGTGCGGAAACCAAATTTGTCCGTCAGTTGATGCAGCACAGTTCCTTTATTATCCATTAATGCAACCTGAGCCACATAACGATTCGGTGTTTCGGCCGTCCAGAGTAATGGATTTTTCACATTGAACGAAATAGTAGTCCAGTCACCTGCAGCTTTTATGGGAGTTGTATTTTCAGCAACAACCTTCCCTTTCATATCCAGGATAGTCGTTTTAATGCTGGCGCCTTCCAATGCACGATTCAGGTAGCAATTGGCGGTAAAACTACCATCGGCTTTGGCATTGATACTGAACTGTGATATATTGTTGGCGGGTTTTGCTTCCATAAATACCGGACGGAAAATTCCCCCGAAATTCCAGTAATCGGCACGGCGCTCAGCCAGGTTAACACCCGCATTTGCACTCTCTTTGCTTACGGTCACTTCCAAAAGATTCTTCTTACCGAATTTCAGACGGCGACCAATGTCGTACGAAAAACGATAAAATGCGCCCTGATGCATTTCGCCAGCCTTTTGACCATTTATTTTAACTTCCGTATCGGTCATCGAGGCTTCGAAAATGATAAATACCTGTTTGTTACGCCAGGCTTCCGGCGCGTCAAACTCGTACTTATACATCCCTTTTTCGTTGGCCACCCCGTCGGGGAAAGCTTTTCCGTACCAACGCATGCCGTACTGATAAGTGCCGTATCCCTGCAATTCCCAGCAGGATGGAACACCGATCTTTGCCCATTTTCCAGAATTAGCACCATCGGTACAAAAGAAATCCCATTGCACCATATCGTCACATCCATGACCGGAAAGGTAGACGCGTTCGGTGGTATTCACAGCGGATTTCTGTGCAAAAACAGGTTGTAGTAAAAAGGCGGTAACAAGCGCCGGAATCAGGTTTTTAAAGCGGAACATATATCGTTTTTGAATGTGTTTAATATGTATCGAAATGGACGCTTGATAAGTGATTTTGTACTTAATTGTAACTAATCGCTCTCACGGTCAGTATTTGATACTTTCCTGTAAACCTACAATTTTTCGTTATTGTAGTAACGAAAACAATATGTCAAATCGTTATTACTCTAACGATTTTGAGGGGCATTTAGGTTACAACAATCAGTTCTGCTTATACAGTATTCAAACGACAAAAGCCGGAGAATTTATTTATAAAACTCTCCGACTTTTGTTTGCATTTCCTCAAAAATACCCGCATTGGCAGCCAGCACCATACCGTTTTCGAAATGCTGATTACCGCCATGAAAATCGCCAACACGGCCACCGGCATTTTGAATCAACAAGCATCCTGCGGCAATGTCCCATGGTTTGAGATTGAACTCGAAGCGCCCATCATAACGACCGCAGGCCACGTAGGCCAAATCGACCGCTGCCGAACCGCTCAGGCGAAGTCCATGGGTGTTTTTCATGAAATAATCCACCGAAGCTAACAGTTCGGGATATCTGTCCATGTAATGATGCGGACGTCCGAAAACGATCAGCGATTCGTCCAGTCGGGTGGTATCTGAAACCTGAATTTCCTTGCCATCAAGGTAGGATTTGGCGCCTTTCCAGCTGTAAAAAGTTTCGCCACGTGTGATTTCGTGCACCACGCCCACTACTATTTCACTTTTAAAAGACAACGCAATGCTGATAGCATAAGGCGTGGAATTGTGGATAAAATTGGTGGTGCCGTCCAGCGGATCGATAATCCAAAGATAATCTTCGCCCTGTGCCTGCGCGGTTCCTTCTTCAGTAATGAAACCAGCTTCAGGAACAATGTTTTTCAGGGCTTTTACCAGAATTTTTTCCGATTCCTGATCGACGTACGATACAAAATCGTTTTTGCTCTTGGTTTCTACTTTATCCGACGAAAAATTTTCGCGTTCGTGTTGTATATAAATGGCAGTTTCTTTTGCTAAAGCAATAACCTGCTCAGTGATTGATTGATAATTCATGTGACCCCTAACCCCTAAAGGGGAATTAAAATTAGTACTGTTTTCTTAATACAAAGATACAGAATGTTTTTACAGGAAAGCATAATGGAAATAATGAATTAAACAAATTCCCCTTTAGGGGTTAGGGGTCTTTTACTCAACCATATTAATCGTCTTTGGTTTCAGAACAATGAGTTGTAATGCAATGGCAATGACTACGACAATACCCAGCACCGCAAAATTATTGCCGAGGTGTCCGGCATCAGCCGATTTTCCTAAAACTTCGGTAATGACGGCACCCGAGGCTATTCCGGCCAGGTTTAGCAAGCCGTATGCGGTAGCACGGTAGCGAGGCGTTACAAACTGACAGAGTATAGGCATATTGTTGACATCGAACATACCGAATCCCAGTCCGAAACAGAGCGCACCTCCCAGCACGGTTGCGAAGCTATGTCCGTAACCCAGCAATACCAGTGCCGGAATGGTGAGCGAAAGCCCGATGGCTCCTGTATAAATTCGTCCTTTCAGGTATTTCTGAACCCATTTATCTGATAATGCTCCACCAATCAACACACCGACAAACGAAGCCATGGCCATGGTAATGGTAGCAATCGGTCCGGCCTCGGCCATGGGCAGATGCAGGCTTTCGGAAAGCAGTGTAGGTAGCCAGTTTTTGGTGGCCCAGCCCGGCAAACTTGGAGCAGAAAAATAAAAAATAATAATCCAGAAGGAGATATTTCCGAGCAACATGCCAATGCCTTTGAATGAAGCGGCAAATTCTTTTAGAACCGATGTTTTCCGCTCATTTTCAATATTGTATCCTTTCTTCTCTTTTAGAAATAGAACAAGAACAAAGCTATAAAGAACGCCAAGCAGACCAAAGCCGTGAAAAGTGCTTTGCCAGGAAACATGTTCGGCAATGGTAGCACCAAATCCTCCAAAAGCCTGACCCAGATAGATGCCTGTGGTATGAATTCCGATGGCCAGTGAGCGGGTTTTGCCATCGTGATAGTCGGCAATGAGCGATAATCCGGCTGGAATGTAAAATGCCTCGCTGATGCCCATCAATGCACGAAGCCAATAGACCTGATCGTAGGTCTGTGCATAGCCCATCAGCAAAGTGACAGCCGACCAAATGAAAAGACTTGCCACGATCAACCATTTACGGTTCAACCGATCGGCAATAATACCCGAAACAGGGCTCATCAGGGCATATATCCAGAGGAAAACGGCCATCAGTCGCCCAAAATTCTCGGCAGAAGCCAGCTCATGGATATCAGCCATCATCGAAGGCTTCATGGTGGAAAGCATTTGCCGGTCGAGGTAGTTGAGCAGCGCCACAAACCACAGAAGAGCGACTACGAGCCAGGGGTAAAGTTTGTTTTTCATTCGATTTTAGAACCAGGAACCAAGATAATAGACAAAAGATTGAAAAGCGAACTCTTCCAAAGTAGAGAACTTTGGAAGAGTTATTAGGGGAGAAATTATAAATTTAATGCGCTGATAGCTGCACGGATTTTATCTTTGTGTGCTTCGTCGAATTTGTTGAACGGAGCCGCCAGAAAGTCGTTGCAAATGCCCAATACCGAAAGTGCTGCTTTCACCCCTTTCAGATAGCTGGAGCCATAGCTTCCTACTGTGTAAATAGAAGCGCTGATCTGCATTACTTTGGCATGCAATTCGCGCACTTTGTCCACGTCTTTTGCCACAGCAGCATTGTAAAGTGCCACATACAATTCAGGGAACATATTGGCACCGCCGTTTACACCACCGTGAGCACCCATGAGCACCGATTCGGCCATCATTTCTTCAGGACCTACGAACAATGAAAAATCGTTGCGGTCGCGCATTTCGTGCATCACTGATTGGAAATAACCACCGCCAGCAGAGCTGTCTTTGAACCCGATTACCTTAGGATTTTCGGCAATTCGACGAATAGTGGACGGAGCAAAAGAAACCTTGGTATGCGTAGGCATGTTGTACAAATACACCGGCAGATTCAATTGAGGGATCAATTGTTCGTAAAACTCAGCCAATTCAGCCTGACCGGTTGCATAATAATAGGGAGGAGCAGAAACTACGGCATCGGCACCACTATCAGCAGCCAAATCGGCCAATGTGATACTATCTACCAGCGAAGTATCCGAAATTCCTACCAACAATGGCAAGCGATTTTTCAGAATCTTAGCTGTTTCTTTGATCATCTGGTGACGAAGTTCGAAGCTGATGCTTTGAGCTTCACCGGTTGTGCCCAAAATAAATACGCCATGAACACCGCCTGCAATCACGTGTTCGATTAATTTTTCAAGACCTTCCAGGTCCAGTGTGTTGTTGTCTAAAAGTGGAGTTACCAATGGTGGAACAATACCACGTAAAACTTTTTCCATATAGTAATTAAATTAATGTTTCTGAGCGAATAGAATCGCCTTCCGCTAAGGCAGCGGAGTGATTTGAATATGTAAAGTATGTTCTTTCTTTTCGATGGCATATTTTTTCAATACACCCGGTCCACAACTGCTGTTACCCAATCCCATCATAGCAGCATCCAAGCTCAGAATGACTTCTTTCCGGGGAACCAGATTACAGGCATGCCCTTCGTTAGCCAGATCGTTCACGCTATAATGAATGGCTGATGCTGAGAATGTTTTATCAACAGCCGAAACCATCACTCCTTGTCCTTTGCCATTTTGCAACGTTAGGTAGCGAATATCTTCGTGATTACCGGTTTCCTGTGGCTTTGGGTAGTCAAATGCCTGTGCCGTAACCGTACTTTTCCAAAGACCTACGCTGGTTGCACTCTTGCGATCGATGTAATTTTCCCACGGACCTTCGCCGTACCAGCTATATTGTTCCAATTCCGGATTTAATGCCAGCGCTATGCCAAGACGTGGAATCTCGGGCAATGTACCAACCGGAACGAACTGAATTTTCAGATCAAGCAGCCCGCTTGCTGTGGCTGTATAGGTAAATTTAGTTTTAATCATACCATTTTTATAATGATTGGTTTGGCTAACAGTCAGTAACAATGCACCATCTTTTCGAACAGAATATTTTACTGAATCAATCACTACGCGAGGCGAATCCAGACCTTGCAATTTCCAGTCTTTGGCTATCCAGTTTCCAAAACCTTTGTCATTGTCCGTAGGTGCGCGAAAGGCCTGTACCAGCGGTTGCCGATCAAAATCTTTGGCCGCTGCCAATAGTTGTTTTCCACCCAAAACCAATGAAGTCAGCGCCCCCGTTTTTTTATCCCAACTAAGGGATATTTTTGAAGATTGAGCTGTGATAGTATTTCCAGATTCAGTAATAGCCAGTTTACCCTTATTCTCAATCTTATCAGCAGCCAGTTTTCCTTCCTGCAAACAAATCTGTTCTGATGCCACTTCGAATCCGGCTTTTGCCCAGTTGGCATTGTTTTTCAAGGTAAATGAGAAATTCAGGCGTACATCGGCATCCTTTTTTATCATCATTGTTTTAGGCAGATCAAGCAATACACTATCACCCGGATTAACATCAGGAAGAGGCATTTCCGCTTTTGACGTCACTTTTCTATCGGTAGTGATGGTCCAAAGGCAGCGGTATTGGTTCAAATTAGTGTGATGATTCCGATTAATAACCAACATTTTATCGCCTTTACGGGAAACCGCAACAGGTTGATACACTTTTTTTACTTCCCAATACTTTGGCGTGAGTGAGCGATCGCTGGCGACAACACCTTTGATACAGAATACTTTCAGATTCGGATAGTCGCCAAAATCGCCACCGTACGAAACCTGCGTTTTCCCATTGGGCAGTTTTTTGAAAAGTCCTTCGTCAGCCCATTCCCAAATAAAACCACCCAACATCCGTTTATTGGAATACATTTCGTCCCAATATTCCTGCAAGTTACCGAGCGAATTACCCATCACGTGGGCATATTCACTGGTCATTACCGGCCGATTATCGTTGGTGCGCTGCGCAATGCTCAACAACCGTTCCCAGCGTGCATTCTCAGGTCGTTCAGGATCTTCTTTGCCACCAGCTCCGGGATTCAGATACTCCTCTTGTACACGTGGATAAAACCGGCTGATTACATCCACCGTAGACGGATCCGGTTCGCCGTTCACTCCTTGTGCTCCTTCGTAATGCACCGGACGAGTTGGGTCAAAGTCTTTCAACCAGGCCGCATCAGCAGCAAAATTGGGTCCATAGCCCGCTTCGTTACCCAGGCTCCACATCACCACCGATGGATGGTTTTTGTCACGTTCGGCCATGCGGATGGTGCGATCGAGGAAGGCCAATGCCCAATCCGGATCGGACGCCAAAGTACCACGCAAGCCATGTTCTTCGATATCGGCTTCGTCCATCACGTAAAGCCCGATTGAGTCGCAGAGTTCGTACCAACGAGTCACATTGGGGTAATGACAAGTACGCACGGTATTGATGTTGGCTTGCTTCATCAACAAAATATCTTTCAACATCATCGCTTCCGTCATCACTTTACCCAAAGCGGGATCGTGCTCGTGACGGTTCACGCCACGGAAACGAACGGCTTTTCCATTGACAAGAAATTGCCCGTCTTTTATTTGGATAGATCTGAATCCTACTTTTTGACGAACCCGTTCAACCACATGACCAGTACTATCTTCGAGCGATAAATTCAATGTGTATAGATTCGGCGTTTCAGCAGTCCATTTCAATGGCGATTTCACCTCCACTTTCAGTCGGCCGGTTTTGCGTGGTCCGCGTTGCGGATTCCATTCATTCATCAAAGCGGCTTTGTGATCGAGGTTTAGAATATCAGCCGCACTGGCAATTATATTAAATAGCCCATCAATGCTGGCTCGCACTTTATAACCTTTGCCTTTTTCTGTGCCAAAAACAGCCAGTTTGGGATCAATTTCGAGGGTAAAATTCTCGTAATTCTTATCAGCAATGGTGCGAACAGCCACATCTGTCATCCTGATTTGTGGCGTGTAATACAGCGAGATACTGCGGTGAATGCCTCCAAAACGCCACATGTCCTGATCTTCGAGGTACGAGCCGTCGCAATATTTATATACTTCTACCGCTATTTGATTTTCACCAGCTTTTAGGTAATTGGTGGCATTAAATTCCGAAAGCTCCATGCTTCCCTGACTGTAGCCCACCCGTTTACCGTTGATCCAAACATAAAAAGCACTTTGTACGCCTTCGAAACGCAGAAATACCTGTCCGCTTTTTTCCCATCCAACGGGTAAATTGAAGTTGCGGCGATACTGCCCAACGGGGTTTCGCTCTTTGAAAGTAGTATATTTTTCAGGAGGAGTGGACGTTACACGTGGAGGATCGATTTTAAAAGAATAGCCGGACGAAACGTAAATGGGCGTTCCAAATCCGTTTACTTCCCAATTGGCAGGAACGGGAAATGTCTTCCAATCTTTATCATTAAAAGTAGTGCTATAAAAATCCACGATACGACCTTCCGGCGTTGGCGACCAATGAAATTTCCAGGCACCATCCAAACTGATTTGCCGATCCGAAGGCTTTGTGTCATAGCCTATAAAAGCCGCACGAGCCGGTTCACGGTTAATCTGAAGCACATAGTGATTTTCCCAATCGGGCTGCTGAGCACTAAGTTGCAAAAAAGAAATAGCCAGGAAAAATATGATGGAAATTCGTCTCATTTTTAGTTCTATAATTCTAAAAAAAGACGGAATTTTCAGGGGGCTGTACTCAAAATGGGGTATCATGAACATCTTTTCAAAAAGTGTCTTATATTTGTAGAAAAATTATTGTATGCCTACACTCTTTTATTTTTTCGGGTTACGATTTTTCTTTTATTCTAATGATCATGAGCCAATACATGTTCATGTGAGCAATAGCGATGGGGAAGCTAAATTTAGAGTAGACCCTCTCAATTTGATTGAAAATAAAGGATTAAAGCAAAAAGATATTAGATACGCAGAAGCCATAATTGAAGAAAACAAAGATATAATTATTCAACGTTGGAACGAGTTTTTCAAAAATAAATGATCATGTACACCTTCAGTATTGACAATAGTAATTTATATCTAGAGGCGGATGGAAATGTTTTTATACACTCAATAAACGAGTTCCCATTGCTGGCAAATGCCACTCAAGAGCAAAGAGAGAACTTCACGCTCTCACCATTCGGAATTCATTGGCCGGAATTGGATGAAGACTTGAGTTACGAAGGCCTTATCAAAGCAAGAACAGCTTAAACACAAAGAGCAGATCTTTTGGATCTGCTCTTTGTGTTATAATAAAGATTTATTTATTGCACTTCCAACGATTCAAAAGCCAGACCTTCAGCATCGTCAGCAGAGATAATCACTTTATAGGTTCCTGCATTGATATACGTTCCTGTGGTCGTGCTTAGCAATCGCCATTTTTCCAACCGTTCGGGGAAAGTTATTTCGTCGTTGCGCAGCACAGCGCCTTTTGCATTTACAAACTGCATACGAACTTTTACCGGCTTCCCGCTCGTGTTCATATAGTTGAATCGCAAAGCATAAACTTGTGCTAAACCTGTAGTGATGGTCCATTGAATCGAATTGCCTTTACCTTGGCCAAATTTGATACCGTCTTTCTTCTTGATAGTAACTTTTTCAACTTTGCCTTTTAGTTGTGCAGTTTCAGCTTCGTACACAGTGCTGGTACGTGCATTTTTATCTTCGGGCAATAATTCCTTAGGCATTTTTTCGGACACTTGTTTTTCAGCTTCTGTCCATGACCAGTTGGAAGTCTGACGGGGAGCTGCTTTTGCTCCTTTATCAGTTGTTGCTATCGCAATGGCCGAAATGAGTGCCTGACCAGCTTTTACTTCTGGGAAAGATAATTCGAGTTTTCCACCTTTCACGTTGACATATACCACTTTTTTCAAAGCGCCATCGTGCCCACTTTCAGCCCAAATGTCCAGGTCATTAAGCACCACTGAATCATTCACCGCCACGTCAAACACACGCAATCCTTCGCAATCCGTCTTCTCACTTCCACCTGTACCATGCCAGGGTTCTGTGAAATAAAGTTCAACCCGATACTTACCATCAGGCACAACAAAATGATAGTTCAACTTGTGACGACCATAGCGGAAACGACCGAACAAGCCCCAGTCACGTGTACCACGAATTGGATCGTAAGTTACACCCTGACTCGCAAGGTAAGGATTCAATTCTTTGAAATCGGCTGCCCATGAACGGGAAACAGTGCTGTCATCTTTTGCCCAATGCTGACCAAATTCGTCTTTGTAGTCGTCGCCACCACAATTGATACGGTACAGATAATTATAGTTTGAATCCCCTTTAGTGATCGCATCCACACCTGAATAAAGCGCTTCAAAATGTGGTGCTTTCTCCAAATTATTCAACACAATCATATCCTCAGCTACAGCTTTTCCACCATAATAGCCTACGACACGAAGCACGTTGTAACGCACATCGCGGTGTTCCCACATAAAATGTGAACCACGTCCGTTGCTTTTCTTTTTACCCAGAAAGACCGAATCTACGGCATCATTGTATAGTTTTACACTATCGCAATTACTGTAGGCTTCTACAGTACAACGAATTCGTTTTGTAAATCTGTCAGGCCATGTATGTGAAACCAGGTACACCATCGGTGCTTTTTTGGGCGAAACGTAATTGGCCTGATACAGGTAATAAGCATCGGTAGGTTCTTCCCATGGCGTAACTAATCCTTTATAGTTAAATGGACCTACTTTGTCAATCATGCGGTAAGCTTCGTCGGGGTGGCGGCGTCCCGGATTGTCATGCGAACTATAAATCCACTGAAACTGACCACATACGCTATCTTTATTCGCTTCGGCTAGCTTGATTTTCGTCTCCAAAATCTGACAAGCACGGTTTTCGCTCCAGGGGGCATTCAAATCAAAATCAGCTGGCTCGGTATGGAAGCCCAGCGAGCGCCATGCGCCATATTCACCATTCAGCAATTGATCTTTTTGCGCCAGCTCACGATTGTAGTTTTTCAACACACCAGTATTGTAAGTTCCACTCCAGTTTTGCACCACGTCCCAGTCAGTTCCGGTGCCACCGTTGCAGGTAGTCACCACACGCATGGTGCGTGCCGTTGGGTCCATATCCCGAATGATGTCTGTGCATTCTTTTGCAAAATCAGTAGGTAACGAACTTTCATTTTGCAACCCCCAAATGATAACCGAAGGTGAATTGCGGTGCTCTCTCACCCATTGGCGCAGCAAAGTTTTGAAATTGTTACGAAATTCGGGCGTATCGTACCAGATATGTGCCGAAAATTGTGTCCAAAGCAGCAAGCCACTTTCATCAATCAATCGTTGGTATTCCAGATTATGCGGCTGATGTGCATCGCGGAAGGCGTTGAAGCCATCATTTTTAATTTGCTTGATACGCGAGGCAATTTGCTCGTTGCCAAAAGCATGCGATTGCCCAAACATGTGTTCATACTCGCAGGTACCGTTGATAAAATACGGCTTACCGTTGAGATAAAAGCGTCCATCCTTATCGTTGCGTTTCACCGGCCAGCTAATGGTGCGAATACCAAAAGGGGTTGAAATTTCGTCGGTTGTCACATTGTTACCACGTTTGATCATGGTAGCCACTTTGTACAAATACGGCTTTTCCGGACTCCAGAAAATAGGTTTTTGAATGGCTGAAGCCTGACGAATAATCTGCGTTTCACCTGCTTTCAATGTGACTTTTTGTGCCAATCGAAGTACTCCGATTCCATCTTCGTTGTTGAGTTTATTTACCAATTCTATTTCAGCCGTTTCCGACGAATAGTTTTTCACTTCAGTCTCAAAAAATACCGAATCAGCTTTTTGGTTGTTCCACACATGCAGACCGAAAGGTTCGATACGCACGTTGTCGGTAGCCTCAAGCACCACCGGACGGAAAATACCGAAGGGCTGCGAACCTTCGCTGAATCCCCATTCGGACGAACAACCGCCACATACCCACGGCATATCCGAAATCATCTCAGGGTGTTCGGCCACCACGGTGAGCGTATTACTTTTGCCGGGAAGAAGTTCTTTGGTCACATTGAGCGTAAAAGTGGTTCGACCTGAAAGGAAACGGCCCAGTTTTTTGCCATTTAATGTTACTGTGGCATACGTCCCTACACCTTCAAAGCGAAGAAAATATTCTTTATTGCTGCCGGCATCCGGTGCTTTAAAAGTTTTGCTATAAGTTGCTGTACCGTGCAAATTGCCGTGCGTCAACTGACGGTAACCGTAATAATCGTCCCAGTTGTGTGGAATGTTTACCTTCAGCGTGTCTTTGCCCATCCAGGTTTTCCAACCCTCGTTCAGGTTCACTACCGTGCGGCGATCTTTTACTTCAGGAGTTGGGAAATGCACTTCCGAGCGTCCCATGGGTTTGCTGGTAGCCACGCAAATACCACGCTGATCGTTTTTATTCACGCCACAATAGAAATGATACACCACACCTTTGTAATTGATTACATAACTTTTATGGGCAAACAGGTTGTCATAATCTTTGGAAGGTGTAATCAGATCTTCGCCCTGCCAATCGTACCAGTGAATCAGGTCATAACTACACGCAAAAGTGTTGTAAGCTTTGTAAGGTTTATTGGTATTGAATGCCGAAAAATAGAACATCACATACAGGTTGCCAAACTTTTGAATTTGTGCATCACCCGTGATCATTCCCTGAATTTCGTGCGCAAAAACAGGATTTCCAGCGTAACGTTTCCAGTTTTTCAGGTCGTTGGACAAAGCAATGCCAATACGTTCACCTTTCAGTTTGGTGTCCGGGTGAATTCCTCCGGCATTGTAATACATCACAAAAGGAGCGCCGAGGGTTTTCTTTTTGTCCCAATAAATGGTGCTTTTGTATTGAATCAGGTTTTCAAACCATTGTGCATCTTTGTCTTTGTTGGTAAGAATAGGTGCAGTCGCCGATTCCCATTCGATGGCTTTACCCAGGTTTTTAGGATCGGTCCAGGCTAAGCCAATGCTCAGCGGACCTTGCTCGTAACCTGCTGTAGGACCACCGATATACGTCATCCAATACTTATTTTTGTAGGGTTGCAATTCATAGCTTCCGCCCCAGGTCATATCAGGCAAAGATGGAAATCCACCCCGCTGGTTGCAGTCCCACATACCGTCGCGATAAGCCAGCACACGGCCTTTGATGTTCCAATGGAGCAAATCGTCACTTTCGGCTATCCAGGTTTCGTAGCCACGACCATCGGTTCCAGTTTTACCGTTGTAAATTACAAAAGTCATGAACCATTTTCCGTCTTTACGAAAAACGGTGGGACAATCCATTTTATGGTTATTATCCTGTGGAGCAAGCGCCAAACCGTATTTATACGGCGTTTTTACCTGCTCGTAAATTTCGGCCATTTTAGCCAGAGAGACTTCCTGAGCTGACAGAGTTACTGCGAAAACAAGTGTAATAAGTATGAGGAGTTTCTTTTGCATTCCGGCTGTTGAAAATAAATGTATTAGTAAAAGAATGTAACTTGCTGAATATGCACTTCGTGCACTCTACAAATTACAATGTTTGTAACAAATGACGCAATTTCACAAGCTTTGTAATATAAAGTCATCAAATTAATGTCTAAAAAGTCAGTTCATCGGTCCATAGTCTCCTTTTTCGGTGACTTAAACCAGAAAAAAATCATCGAATGAGACTTGCTGAAATGTGTGAAGGACTTTTTTTGCTTTCATTTAGTATTTGTACAAGTTTTTAGTTGTGTAATTATATCAATACACTTATCTTTGCTACATAAATACATCACAAATAACTTGAAAACAACACATTGTACAAATTTCAAATTTATACAATATACAACCAGCACATACATTTACATTTATTTAAAACAAAAAAATATTCAGATGAAAAAAATTCTATTCATTCTCAGCTTTATCGCGTTTTCAATTGCAAGTATTCATGCTCAGAATAACAAAGTGCCACTCGTAAAATCTGCATTTAGAGTAAAAATGGATGACATCGAAATACTGTTTCAGGAGGTAAGTGGTCTTAGTTCTGAGAAGCAGACATTTAATCCCAAAGGAGGAAATGGTCCAGCCTTAGCAACAGTTAAGATGCCCGGTATCACAAAGATTGGTGAAGTTACAATGAAAAAGGGAACAGCCACCACCAGCAAAAAACTAACAGAGCTATTGTCAAAATCAAATAAATCTGGAATCAAAAAAAGCGACATAACCATCGAGATGATGGACGAGAATAGTGTTGTAACAATGTCTTGGGTGCTGAAAAATGCATATTTTTCTAAGGTTACAGGTGTAAGTTCGAGTAGTTCAAGCACAAGCATAGCAACCCTCTCATTTGCACACGAAGGAATTACTGCACAATAATTTATATTCACTTACACTCAGAAATAGATTTTCTGATACTGAAACACTTCAACCGATGAGAAAAACCGCCAAATATTCATTCCTATTTCTATTGTTTGCTTCGGCACTGTGCGCGCAAAAATCGAAATCCAGTTATGCCCGCACCAATGCGTATTGGGGGCCTGGCACATTTTATAGCTTTGCTCCGGGTACTCCCAATAGCACCACCGCTGTGAATATGCTTACCAATCTTCGAAATCTGACAGGTATATCGCAAGAGGATTTGAATACAGAACTTGCCAAACAGGCTTTTGTGGAAATTCCGAAAAATGAGATGAAAAAATGGTTCAACGAAAATAACAGCAAGGACAAAAAGCTGTACTTTTCGGCCAACAAGGACTATGTACTATTCCCAAACGTAAAAAGCATGTACCGAAGTGCGAAAAGCGGATACATGCCTTATGCCTGTGGTAGTGTGATGCGCTATCAATTGTATCAGCCGCAGGATAGTTTGAAAGTGCTGGAAGCCATTTGGCAATACCTGCGGGACCTTGATCAGGCAAAGGTATTGCTTTCCAGTTTCGGGAGTACCTTTAAAAAAGCCGAACAGAAAGTATATCCCATTCAGCAGGCTGGCTCTACCGGTTGGACTTCGATGCGTGCCGGGACTTTTGCCCTGATTAAGGACGGAGGAAAATTGAAAGGATACTGGGAAACAAACGAGGCTATAGTGCGTCGTACCATTGGCAAACCGGATTTTAAACTGGAAGCCTTGGGCATGGAAACTGATTTTTGGTACAGCCTCACAGTAAAACTCACGAAAGATGGCTACGTTCTTTGCTATAATGTATTGGCCACCACTATGGGCGATTTGGAGCCGGGTAATAATTGGACAAAAGAGCACAAGTCGCTGGTTGCGCAATATACGGGAGGCATGAAAATGGACAAAGATGCCGTTGAGCAATACAAAAAAGCCCCGCTTCCGCCCGTGCTGCTAACGATGGCTAAATTGTTGCACAAACAATAATTATACAGTATGGCTTTATAGTCACTATCAAAAAAAAAAAATAGCAAAGGAGGTTCTAATCTTCTTTGCTATTTTTTTATCAAGCTATTTTCTAATAAAACATCCAATCCATAGCCACATCGGCACCAGCAGCCGATAGTCCGGCATTACGCTGTTTGATAGGCGAATCGGTAAATCCAAGTACCAGACACATACCTTTAGGCAACAGCAATTTATGCTGCCCAGCGGCAAAACTATAGGAATGGATATTAACCGCCGGCATTCCTTTTATTTTGATGGCATTCAAAAGTACCGGTTCAGCTTGCCCGTACAAATCGGCCGAAGCATCTTTTTCCAGAATTGGTGCATGTGCATACCGACGATGATCGTCACGGAAATATCCGATCAGCAATTTTACCGGTTTATCAGTCGTAAACTCCACCACCGTACCGTCTGCACGTTGCTTACCCATGTTTTGGAACCAGGCAGTCATTTGTTTCAGTTCGGGAGCTACTTCTTCTATCACCGAGCTATAGTCGTTGTAAAGCGAATCGCCTTTTTGCAGTTTTATTTGTTTGGCATCGCTCAACAGTTTAATAGCTGCCGGATGTAAAGCTGGTATGATTTCTTTGATTTTTGTTGAATTCTTTTGGGATTTTAGGTAAGCAAGGTTCTTTCTAAAATTCTCCAACTCGGTTTTGTACAGAATATATAACTCAGCCCACGTTTTGTTGGTTCCATCAATACCGCTAATGGGTACCTGACGCTGAGATGTTTGCATACTATTGGCGTACAAATAGCTGTTTTTGGTCAGATCAACCAGCTTGGCATAATGCTCCAGACTTTGTTCCATAAATGGAATGGCTGCGTCCAGATTTTTGATGTCTTTTCCCCATTGATAATCCAACACCAGTTTGGCTGCTTTCACTTTATAATTAAAGAAATAAGCAAACTCGCGGTAGCAATGCATATCGTTGCGAAGACGATCAAACTCAACCTGATTTTTGGTCGCTTTACCCGCTACCGAGTCGATTGCAGCAATGGCTTTATCGCCGTGGGCAATTGCCTGAGCAATGATATCCAATGGAAGTTCGCCTACGTGTGGTTGCTTTTTCCATTCCTTTTCCACGTATTCAATCAGCTTTTCACCTTCCGGACCGCAACTTTCGTAAAAACCGGGCCAGATAGAGTATTTGTATGGATTCACCAACTGGCTCATAAACATGCCCAAAAGCAAAGTCTGACGATTTCCTTCGGTGATACCAAAGCGGCGCAACAGCTTAGGTGCAATCTCGCCACTTTCGTCGTAAGCACGTTGTATGCGGCGGGCATCTGCGTCCTGAATACCGTAATAATCATCCAGTTGGATGTTCCAATAGGCAATTTCGTCCTGACGATCGCGGTGACAGTTCCAGGCATATCGCGACCAGGTTTTGTACCACATCCAGTCCCGATCTATTTGCTTTAAACGACTGCCATCAGCCAGTTTATCAGCCGTATACGGATAATCCCAAAATGAAGCCTGCGGATAAAGATGCAAGCCATTGGCACCATGAACATTGTGCATGGCTTTTATTGCTTTTTGCACAAAATCGGGCGAGCTCCAGCGCCAGGGCTCCAGGTTAGCCAGGATATGCACATTGTCGATATGTACATCCACCAACTTGCTTAAATCCTGATGCGTTTGTGCCCAGGGACCGCGCGGTTCATAAGTTGTCAGACTTTCGCCGTTATACTTATTCATAGTGTACAGGTTTTTATAAATAGGTCGTGCCGTTTCAATATCCATTTTGGCATTCGTATCATGTCCGCGAAGAATGATAGGAGGCTCGTCGGTACGACCTAGTGCTTTCAATCCGTCTTTTACACCCGGAAGAATGGTTTCGGTAAACCATTTCACATCATCTTCATACGTATCCATGGCTTCACCCAGTGTGATCAAAAATCCAATATTGGGATATTTCTCTACAAAGGCAGCTATACTTTTGCGGGTATAATCGCTGATAAGAGGTGTGATAGGACGGTTACGATCCTGAGTGGCAATGCCATAATGCTCGGCAAAGGGTTTTGACACAATGATATTGTAAAACATCTGAATAACAAAAATACCACGTTTGTCGGCCTCATGGGTGAGGAAAGAGTACATTTCTTCGTTCTTTTTGAAAGTAGCGTCATCTACTTCCACTGCAAACGGATAATCTTTCAGTTTCACCAGTGATGCAAACGGGTGTCCGTTCCACAAATACAAGGAGTTCATGCGGTTAGCCACCAACATATCCAGGTATTTAATCCATTCGGCTTTGTCGTAAAACCAAGGGAAGTTTTCGGGTGTATATGGATATTCATACACTGTACGGCCCGGCAGGTAATATGGTTTCTGAACGCCGATACAGGTACCACGCATCACCATTTCGGGTGCATCAGTCAGGTTAGCGGGCAAATCCAGTTGCTTTTTATCTTTCAGTCTGTCAATCAATTCGCGACAACCGTAAATGGTGCCGGTACCATCAGCGCCAATTACATAGGTTGTATTTTCTTTGGTTTCGATATGAAATCCTTCTTTTTTCAACGAAGGAATGACGATGCCAGCTTTGCGGATCATAGTAGCAGCATCCGCATTATTTTTTTCGAACACCACAATGGTTTTTTCCTTTTTGGAGTTCTTGAATTTTTCGGGTTTTACAACTGTATAACCTGCTCCGGAGAGTGATTTGTTAAGCATATCCACAGCAAACTCCACCCGGTTGGATGCACCGGAGCAAGTGTACACGCGGATAGTCTCAGCGTTCATTCCCATCGCGATCAACAGCACAAATAATAATACTAAACTTTTGAATTTCATACCTGAATACATGTCTTTCTCAGCAAAAACACCTGCACTGAACCCGTTATGGAATAGTTCAGTTACAAGTTTTTTGCCTGTTCTAAAATACCTAATCTAATCTAAAAATGTATTAATCAGGACGGTGAGTAAATGTCTCTGTACTCAAATTTTATATTTTCCAAAAGACACTATAATTTCCACATTTATTCTAATGCTAATTTTATATTTTTATCGTTCGTATTTGAAAACAATTGCGAGCTTTTGAACGTTGAAAATCAGCAACTATACAAGTTACTTTTTGCACTATACCATAAATATGGTAGTAAATATACCCCATGTTTGCGATTGTAGGTAGACCAAAATGCATGTAATTTTGCATCATATCAATCAAACGAAAATAAACGATTAAATACAAACCCAAAAAATTATATAGTTATGGCTAAAATTGCACAAAAACTGACTGAGCTTATCGGTAACACACCACTGCTCCAACTTTCGAATTATGCTGAAGGAAAAAACCTGGAAGCTAACGTGATTGTAAAACTGGAATCATACAACCCTGCTGGTTGCGTGAAAGAGCGTATCGCACTTGCGATGGTGGAAGATGCTGAAGCTAAAGGCATTTTGAAACCGGGCGTTGAAATCATCGAACCTACCAGTGGTAACACAGGTATTGGTTTGGCACTGGTTGCTGCAGTTAAAGGATACAAACTGACACTTACCATGCCTGAAACCATGAGCGTGGAGCGTCGCAATCTGTTGAAAGCGCTGGGTGCTAATCTGGTATTAACTCCGGGAGCTAATGGTATGAAAGGTGCAATTGCAAAAGCTGTAGAACTTCACGAAGCAAATCCTGCTTCATTCATCCCTCAGCAGTTCGAAAACGCAGCTAACCCTGCAGTTCACAACGCAACAACAGGTCCTGAAATTTGGAACGATACCGATGGTCTGGTAGATATTTTTGTGGCTGGTGTGGGAACTGGTGGTACTGTAAGCGGTGTTGGAGCTTATTTGAAATCAAAAAATCCAAATATCCAAATTGTTGCTGTAGAGCCAACTGATTCTCCTGTTCTTTCAGGTGGAAATCCTGGTCCTCACAAAATTCAGGGTATCGGTGCCGGATTTATTCCTAAAAACTACGATGCGACTGTAGTAGACGAAATTATCCCTGTAAGCAACGACAATGCGATCCTTACTTCACGTCAATTGGCACAACAGGAAGGTCTGTTGGTAGGTATTTCTTCAGGAGCTGCTGCTTATGCTGCTACTCAGCTGGCACTTCGCCCTGAAAACAAAGGCAAAAACATTGTGGCTTTGCTTCCTGATACCGGAGAACGTTACTTGTCAACATTGCTTTACGCTTTCGAAGAATATCCTTTGTAATCCGCGATAAAGAATTGAAATATAGTGAACAGGAAATTTGGACGAAAATATTTGAATCCGGATTTCCTGTTTTCGAATCAACTAATCGCAAAATAATCTACTTTTATAGAACTTTAAAAATACACTACATATTATGTCTGAATTAAAATTTGAAACACTGCAAATTCATGCAGGACAGGAGGTTGACAAAACTACCAACTCACGTGCAGTACCTATTTACCAAACATCTTCGTACGTTTTTGACGATGCTCAGCACGGTGCTGACCTGTTTGGCTTACGCAAATTCGGTAACATTTACACCCGACTGATGAACCCCACCACCGATGTGTTTGAAAAACGCATTGCGGCACTCGAAGGTGGTGTTTCGGCACTGGCTACCTCGTCCGGACAATCTGCTCAGTTCATTGCATTGAACAATATCCTGCAGGCCGGCGACAATTTTGTTTCTACTTCTCACCTTTATGGTGGTACCTATAATCAGTTCAAAGTGCAGTTCAAACGTCTTGGCGTAGAGGCTCGTTTCGTGAAAAATGACGAACCAGCAGAATTCGAAGCACTTATCGACGACAATACAAAAGCTCTTTATCTGGAAACCATCGGAAATCCGGATTTGAATGTACCTGATTTTGAAGCCATCGCTGCAGTTGCCGACAAACACGGCATTCCACTCATCGTGGACAATACTTTTGGCGCTGGTGGAGCTATTTTCCAACCGATCAAGCACGGTGCAACTATTGTAGTAGAATCGGCTACCAAATGGATTGGCGGTCACGGTACATCGCTAGGTGGTGTCATTGTGGATAGCGGTAAATTCAACTGGGGAAATGGCAAATTTCCTTCCTTCACCGAACCTTCTGATGGTTACCACGGATTGGTATTCTGGGATGTATTCGGATTCGACGGACCATTTGGAAACATTGCTTTCAACATTCGCGCCCGTGTAGAAGGTCTTCGCGACTGGGGTAATGCCATCAGCCCTTTCAATTCATTCCTGCTGATTCAGGGATTGGAAACGCTTTCGCTTCGTGTGGAACGTCACGTAGAAAATGCTCAGAAACTAGCCGAATGGCTTGAAAATCATCCAAAAGTGGAGTACGTAAACTACCCCGGTCTGAAAAGCAGCAAGTACCACGAAACGGCTAAGAAATACTTTACCCGTGGTTTTGGAGGTGTGCTTACATTCAAACTGAAAGGTGATGCAGCCAATGCTGACACGCTGATCAACAATGTAAAACTACTAAGCCACCTAGCCAATGTAGGCGATGCAAAATCGCTGATCATTCACCCGGCCGCTACTACCCACGAGCAGCTTTCGCCCGAAGATAAAAAAGCTTCAGGAGTAGAAGAAGGTTTGGTACGCGTTTCGGTGGGTATTGAGCACATCGAAGATATCATTGCCGATATCGAGCAAGCTATTGCGGCGATCTGAGAAATTGATATATTTTAAATTAAAAATGCATTCCATGCCCTATGGGATGCATTTTTTTTGATATAAGATCGAATAAAATAATTTTTGAATAATTATTTTTTTTACCTTTGAGCATGTTTTAATACAACTCACACACATGAATTTTCGCAAACTTGCCGGCCTTGTTTTTTTAACGGCCCTGCTCACTTCCTGCAACATATTATTTGACATGAAGGATGCAGCGCTTTTTGTAGAATGTAAAAAAAACAACTGCTTTGATGTTAATATGAAGGGATCCGTTGTGGATGTTTCCACCAACACAATTCTTCAAAACGTGCCTGTCACACTCACATGGGAAAGTCCATCCAGTCTTTTATCATCCAACAATATTATTGATGTTCAATATTGTGCCACTTCCGGTGTGTATAATTTTATGAGCTCTATTGATACCTGCTACTTCAATTCAGGCTATCATTTAAATATTTCTATTCCAACGGTAAACAATTATATTGTATATCCCAAAACAAGTACTTATGCCGTATATTCAGCTGATTCTGCACGTAATATTCAGAATCTCAACTACGAGCTATATCCCAAAACTCAATTGGTTATTCAACTCGATCGACAAAAAACAGATGCTTTGGAATCTTTAACAGTATCCCATTTTTTCAGAAAAAACATGGGATATGCTGATAAAACAATAACGAAGACAGGCACTACCTACGATAGCGCTCTTTCAACCTCTTTAAGTGTTGAGACAGCAGCAGGTGTAAAAACTTATATTTCGTGGACAAAGAAACTGAGCAATGGGTCAAAAACGATAAAAACAGACTCAATTATTTGTAAGAAGAACACGGTAAATACCTTTAAAATTACTTACTAAAGCCCTTTTCAGACGATAAACAGGCATCTCCGGAATAGTTGCAAAATGCAATGTTATTTTATTCGAAAATGACCGGATTTGTAAAACTTTCGTGTAGTCCTTAACGTTGATTGTAGGCGCACGTATAAAACACACTAAACAGGATTATTGCCCATCAACAGGCAACAACCGATTGGTTTTATACCGGAAATTTGTATCTTTACAAATGCCGGTTTTTATTTTTTTGATATGCATTTACTAGTTACAGGCATAAACTTTAAAACAGCAGACGTAAGCATTCGTGAAAAACTACATTTTTCGAACGAACTGGCTGATCAGGCGATTGAAGAACTGAACAGCTACGATTCGATTGACGGAAGTGTGATTCTTTCTACCTGCAACCGCGTTGAGATTTACAACTCGGTGAAGGATGTACAAGCAGCGTCGGCAGATATCACGAAGTTTATCAGCCAATTCCATAACGTTCCCCTCGAAACTTTAGAACCTGTTATTTACCAGAAAAACTGTCAGGAAGCGGTGGTTCACTTGTTCAAGGTGACTTCCAGCCTCGACTCGATGGTGCTGGGTGAATACCAGATTCAAGGGCAAGTGCGCGATGCTTACTTCGCAGCGCAGGAACATCATTCCACCAATGGTTTGCTCAACAAGGTTTTCCAAACCGCCATTCAGATTGGAAAAAAAGTCCGCTCGGAAACCAAAATCGGCGACGGATCAGTGTCGGTGGCTACATTGGCTGTGGATGTGATCAAGCAAATTTTCGAAGATAAAAAAGGGCTGAACATCCTGATGTTAGGTGCCGGAAAAATGTCCAACCTCACTGCCAGCTATCTTCAAGAGCAATTTGGCGAATGCAACATTACCTTTGCCAATCGGTCGGGTGCGGCGAATATCGCTGAACGACTGAATGCACAAACCATCGAATACAAAGAGCGTTTCGCCGCAATTCCTGAAAATGATGTGATCATAGCTTCTACCAGTGCGCCTAACTTCATCATGTGTCGACACGAAATAAGCATGATGGAAGAGCAGCTAAAAGGCAAAACACGCATTTTTATCGACCTCTCCATTCCCCGAAATATCGATCCTGAAATCAATAAGGTTGAAAATTGCTTTGTATATTCCATCGACGATATCAATAAAATGATTGATTCCAATCTGGACAAACGAAGCCTGGAAATTACCAAAGCGGAGCAAATCATTCAGGATATTTCGGAAGATTACTTCGAATGGTATTCCAAGCAGTTTATCATGCCGGTGATGGCAGAGATCAAAAAAGGGTTGGTGGTATTAAAAGAAAGTACGCTTGACCTTTACGAACCATTTACGAACAAACTGGAAGAAAAAGACCGCGAGGAACTCAGTAACCTGATGGATTCGTATTCCAACCGTATCATTCGGGTCATCATGTCCAATTTGCGTAAAGCCAGTACCCGCGAGGAAATGATTTCCATTACTAAAACATTAAAAGATTCATTCACCATAGATCTGCCGGAACATGAGTAAAAAATTCGTTGTAGCTACTCGCCCAAGCCTGTTAGCTTACACACAAACACAGCAAACCGTAGATTTACTTCGGGCTAAAAACCCGGATTGTGAATTCGAAATTGTAAAAATATCCACTCACGGTGATACAGTGACCGACAAACCACTGACTGCTTTTGGCGGTACCGGAGTGTTTGTAAAAGAACTGGAAAATGCGCTCTACGAAGGTAAAGCGCATTTTGCCGTTCATAGCTTGAAGGATGTTCCGAGCATTCAACCCGAAGGTTTGGTGCTGGCAGCATTCCCCAACAGGCAGGATCCACGCGATTTGTTGCTTACCCGTGGCGGCGTTAGCGTAGCCGATTTGCCTTCGCCCTGCGTAATTGGTACGGGTAGTCCGCGCCGCATTGTGCAAGTCGCAAAACTGAAAGAAGAAATCACTTTTGCCGATTTGCGTGGGAATATCGATACCCGATTGAAAAAGTTGGAAGACGGTCAGTATGATGCAATTGTATTGGCGGCAGCCGGATTGAAACGTTTGGGAAAAGAGATTGAAGAATCGGCCTATATGCCCACCGACGTGTGCTTGCCGGCTATTGGCCAGGGAGCTATTGCCATCGAGTGCCGTGCCGATGATGCTGAAACTATCGCGATGCTGAAATCGATCAACGATGCGGCTACCGAAACAGCCATCGTTGCCGAACGCAGCTACATGAAGACCATTGGAGGTGGCTGTAAATTTCCGTTGGGAGCGTACGCTACTGTAGCGAACGGCGAAGTAAACCTGCACGTTATGTTAGGCAATCATCATACCGGACAAATCATCCGCATGGATGAAACCGGTTCAGTGGTCGATGCCGAAAAGCTGGGTCAGAAACTGGGTGAAGCTATGATAGCCGAAGCGGAAAAACAAGGAATAGAAATATTGAGGTGATTTTTTGAACCACAAAAGGTCACTTAGCGTAAAATCATTGAATTAGGAACGCATCAGACAATACAGAAATTCTTTCATTTCCTTTTGTGTCCTATTGTGGTTGGTATTAAAAATGAAAACATTAAGCGGAAAAACTATCATCTCCTCCCGTCCGGAAGTAGAAAACGACCGGATCAAGAGCCTCCTGCAGGCCAAAGGGGCGCGTGTGCTTGACTTTCCGATGATTCGTACCGAATGTGTTTCGCTTTCAGAAGAAATAAAAAACGTGCTGAGTAATATTCAGTCCTATACCTGGATTGTTTTTACCAGCAAAAACGGGGTAATTTGCTTTTGTGAACTTTTACTGCAAATGGGCATTGATCCTACAAGTCTGACAGATAGAAAATTTGCGGTGATTGGCAAAGCCACCGGCGAAACCATGCAAAACAGCATTGGAACTCCGGCACTTATTTCGCGTGGACGGACAGCTGAAGATTTGTTGCAGGAAATTCAACCGCAAATCAAACGGACCGACAAAGTGCTGCTAGCGCTGGCTGCTTTGGCAGATGATAAATTGGAACTGGGATTACAGCCACATTGCGATGTTACACGCATCGATGTATATCAAACTTTTGATATGGACTATGATACACATCCGGCACTGGATAGTATGGCGAAAAATGAATACGATCTGATCCTGTTCACCAGTCCATCGGGTTACCGGAACTTTCACCGGATAACCAAAAAATTAGAAATAAACGAACTCAAAGCTGCCTGCATTGGCACCACTACCGAAGCTGAAATGCGAAAGTTAGGCGCTGCACCGCTTCTGGTATCACCCCAATCGGACGCCGACAGCTTTGTGAACGAAATAGAAAAATATCTGGCCTCCCCTAACCCTTCCACAGGAGGGGAAACGACGGAGTCAAGAAAATAAACATTAAAAAATGCCTATCCAAAAGTCCCCTTGTGGGGGATTTAGGGGGCTTGAAATCAACAATATGGCATTCCCAGTAACACGTCTCCGTCGCTTGCGCCGCAACCCTATTTTGCGCGGCATGATAGCAGAAACCACACTTAGTGTGGACGATTTAATTATGCCCCTTTTCGTTTGTCCGGGCACTAACGTAAAAAATCCAATCAACTCCATGCCGGGAAACTACCAGCTTTCGGTAGATTTGCTGGTGGAAGAATGTGCTGTGATTCTGGCAACAGGCGTTAAATCGGTGCTGCTTTTTGGTATCCCTGATCACAAAGATGAACACGGACACGTGGCTTGTGAACACAACGGCATTGTTCAACAGGCGATTCATGCTATCAAAGCTCGTTTTGGCAACGAATTGTTGATTGTGGCCGACGTTTGCAACTGCGAATATACCACGCACGGACATTGCGGAACCATCGTGGACGGCGATGTGGATAACGACCTGACGCTGGAAACACTGGCAGCACAGTCGCTCTCGTTGGCCCAAGCGGGTGCTGATGTGATTGCACCTAGCGACATGATGGACGGACGTGTAAAGAAAATCCGCGAAATTCTGGACAACAACGGTTTTGCCCAAACGCCTATCATGGCGTATTCAGCCAAATATGCATCGGGCTTTTACGGACCATTTCGCGAGGCTGCTGAGTCGACTCCTAAATTTGGCGACCGTCGCAGCTACCAGATGAACCCTGCCAATTCCGACGAAGCCATGCGCGAAATTGCTCTCGATATCGAAGAAGGTGCTGATATGGTAATGGTGAAACCGGCAATAAGTTATTTAGATATTATTCGTCGCTGCAAAGACACCTTCAATATGCCGATTGTGGCCTACAGTGTGAGTGGCGAATTTTCCATGATTAAAGCCGCTGCTGCCAATGGTTGGATTGATGAGGAGCGTATCATGATGGAAGTAGCACTCTCCATCAAACGCGCCGGTGCCGACATTATCATCACGTATTATGCTAAAGAAATTGCAGAAGTATTGAACAGAAAATAAACCCCTAACCCCTGAAGGGGAATAATTATATCATGAATATAGAAAAAAGTAAAATAGCTTTTAAAAGTGCTTGCGAAATTATTCCGGGCGGTGTAAACTCGCCGGTTCGTGCATTCAAAAGTGTAGGGGGGCAACCCGTTTTGATCAAAAAAGCCAGCGGTTCGCGTACTACCGATATCGACGACAACGAATACATCGATTTTATCGGTTCGTGGGGTCCCATGATTCTTGGTCATGCTTATCCTCCCATCGTGGAAGCCATTCAGCAGGCAGCAACACTTGGCACGAGCTACGGAGCACCAACTTTACTGGAAACTGAGATGGCCGAACTGATTGTGAGCATGATGCCATCCGTAGAAATGGTGCGCATGGTGAACTCGGGCACTGAAGCTACAATGAGTGCCATTCGTTTGGCGCGCGGCATAACCGGTCGTCAGAAAATTCTGAAATTTGCAGGCTGCTACCACGGTCATGGCGATAGCTTTTTGATCAAAGCAGGCTCAGGTGCATTGACATTGGGATTGCCTGATAGTCCGGGTGTAACGGAAAGTACTGCCCGTGACACGCTGACCGCCAACTACAACGATTTGGAATCGGTGGAAAAACTTTTTGCACAGTATGCGAACGAAATAGCCGCTGTAATTGTTGAACCTGTCGCTGCCAATATGGGCGTGGTACTTCCGAAAAAGGGTTTTCTGGAAGGCCTGCGCAAACTGACTGAAGAGAACGGTGCATTGCTGATTTTCGATGAAGTAATTACCGGTTTCCGACTGGCTCCAGGCGGTGCTCAGGAGTATTTTGGGGTAATGCCAGATATCACAACCATGGGTAAAATCATTGGCGGTGGACTTCCGGTAGGTGCTTATGGTGGTAAAAAAGAAATTATGTTGCAACTGGCACCTGCAGGCCCGATATATCAGGCCGGAACGCTATCGGGAAATCCATTGGCGATGGCGGCGGGCATCGTGATGCTGAAAACGCTGAAAGAAAATCCGACTATTTACACAAAACTGACGCGTCATGCCGAGATGCTGGAAAATGGATTGAAAGAAGGATTGGAAAAAGCAGGTATCAAAGGCGTAGTGAATCGTGTGGGTTCTTTGTTGACGCTGTTTTTTACTGAAAACGAAAGCGTAGCATCTTTCGAAGATGTAATGACATCCGACAAAGATCGTTATGCAAAATTTTTCCGTTTGTCGCTCGAAGCAGGTATTTACCTCGCACCGTCACAGTTTGAAGCTGCCTTTATCTCGAATGCACACACCGATGAAGATATTCAGGCTACTATTACAGCGGCTCAGGAGGCGATGAAACAATTGTAGAAACAAATTCGATGAAGGTTATACTTTCCAAATCTGAATTTTCAAACTGGATTGACGCTGTAAAACAGAATATTTTACAAGCCCAAATCAAGGCTTCTCTATCGGTTAATAGGGAGCTAATCCATTTGTATTGGTATTTGGGAAAGGAAATTTACGTTAAGCAAAAAGAATCCAATTGGGGTGAGAATTTTCTTGAATCTGTATCCAGAGAATTAAAACGGAGTTTTCCCGCAATGTCTGGTTTTTCAACAGATAACATCCGATTTATGAAGCGGATGTATTTGTTTTATAATCAAGAAACTATTGCAGATGATCTTAATACAGTAGTTCCAGAAAAAACTGCACAAGTTGTGCAACAAACGAATGAGGTAATTATTGCACAAGCTGTGCAACATTTACAGGAAGATGAATTGTTGGCATTATTATCATCTATCCCGTGGGGGCATCATACAACTATTCTCCGAAAAATAAAGGACGTTGACAAAGCGCTATTTTATGTAAATCAGACATTTGCAAACAACTGGAGTCGATCGGTGTTGGAATATCAGATTGAAATCGATTTGTATGGCCGTCAGGGCAATGCAATCACAAATTTCAAAAATACAATGCCGGATATTCATAGCGATCTTGCGAATGCGATTTTGAAAGACCCTTATAATTTTGAATTTATTGCCCTATCGGAAAAAGCGAATGAAGCTGAACTTGAAGCCCAATTAGTTGGCAACATATCTCAATTTTTACTAGAATTGGGAAAAGGATTCGCCTATATGGGAAAGCAGTTTAAACTAAAAGTTGGCAAAAAAGAATATCGAACCGATTTGCTTTTCTACCATACACGACTAAAGTGCTATATTGTTATTGAGCTAAAAATCAACGAATTTGAGCCAGAATACATTGGAAAGCTAAACTTTTATATTTCCGCTATCAATGAATTTGTGAAAGATGAATCAGATAACCCAACAATTGGAATATTACTTTGTAAGAACAAAGACAATTATGAAGTAGAATTCTCATTGAAAGATATAAATAAACCAATCGGTGTCAGTGAATATACTTACAGAGAACTTCCTGAAACAATACGAAAAGAATTGCCAACAATGGAAGAACTAACTGACACCATAAGAACCATTATAAAACAATAATTCCATGTCAAACACAATATTTACAGATACACTCAAAGGAATTAAACGCGAACGACCACCGGTGTGGTTTATGCGCCAGGCGGGGCGCGTGTTGCCTTCGTACCTCAAACTGCGTGAGCAATACAGTTTCCGCGAGTTGATGCTGGAGCCAGAGCTGGCTGCCGAAGTTACCTTGCTTCCTGTCAACGATCTGGGGGTGGATGCAGCTATTCTTTTCTCAGACATTCTGGTCATTCCCGAAGCTTTGGGAATGGAACTGAAATTTACCGACAAAGGTCCTATTTTCGATTCTCCCTTGCAGGATGCTGTGAATCAATACAGCAGTTTACAGCCCGACACAAGCAAGTTGGAACACATATACAAAGCACTGGATGTCATCCGTGAGCGCAAACCTGCCGATGTCGGATTAATCGGGTTTTGCGGAGCACCTTTTACCACCTTTTGCTATATGGTGGAAGGTAGTAGTGCTAATCATACTTTCTCGAAGGCCATTAAGCTTTTTTATAATAACCCGGAGATTTCTGCTAAAATTCTGGAAATCATCACCGATTTGTCGATTCATTACGCAGTAGAGCAAACCAAACACGGTATTGATGTGTTTCAGTTATTCGAAACGCATGCGGGTTTGATTCCGTCCGATTTGTACATGGAGCGAATAATGCCACATGTGAGCCGAATCACCAATGCGGTGCGTGCCAACAATGTGCCGGTCATATTTTTCCCGAAAGGATTGGGACTTGGATTGGCTCAGGTAAATTTTGATGTGGCCGACTTTGTGGGTATTGACTGGCAATATTCGTTGCCTGAAGCACGTGCCCTGGTAGATAAAAAAGTGGGCGTACAGGGAAACCTCGATCCACGCATCCTCTCTATCGACGATCGCACAATGCTGAAAAAAGAGTTGGAAAAATTCAAAGCCTTTGGCAAAGATAATTACAACTGGATTTTCAATACCGGTCATGGTTTCTCGCCCGACAATAAAGTGGACAATGTAAAATTTGTCATTGATTGGGTAAAATCTACCGACTGGGGAAGATGATATCAGTGAATAATTGATAGTTAACAGTTATCAACTCAAATATATGAACTGGTTGAGACACTGGAAACAAGAATAAAGTAGATAATGAAAGTAACACCTGAATTTCTCAATAAATACAATAAAACCGGGCCTCGCTACACCAGCTATCCGCCGGCTACGAGCTTTACTCAAAGCTTTACTTCGGCTGATTTCGTTCCGGCTGTCATCCAGTCGAACAGCGAAAAGCCCGAGAGCATTTCCATCTACGTGCACATTCCGTTTTGTCCGCAACTCTGCTTTTTTTGCGGTTGCAACACCACGGCTTTCGAGAGCGCTGCCAAAGTGCGTCGCTACATCGACTGTGTGCTGAAGGAAATTGATACCGTGGCGCAACACATCGATAAAAACCGAAAAGTGAGCCAGGTACACTGGGGCGGTGGTACGCCCAACTCCATCAATTTCGATTATATTCAGGAAATTATGGAGAAAATCGCATCGCACTTCGACTATACCGATAATGCCGAAATTGCCATCGAATGCAGTCCGGCTTACCTGACCATGGAAGATATCGACCGCCTGGCAGCCATTGGTTTCAACCGCGTGAGCATGGGTATTCAGGATTTCCATCCGGAAGTATTGAAAGCCATCAACCGCCGTCAGCCCAAATTCCCGATTGAACAGGTGATGGAACGGCTGCGACAGAATAATTTCAAAGGCATCAACCTCGATTTAGTGTACGGACTTCCGCTGCAATCGCTCGAAAGTTTCAAAGAAAATATTGCCAAAGCCATTGCATTGTCGCCCGATCGTATCGTTACATTTTCGTACGCACACGTGCCGTGGGTGAATCAGAACCAAACCAAAATGGACGAAAGTACCATGGCCGGACCAGATTTGAAACTACAAATGCTCTTGGCTGGTTACGAAATGATGACCAATGCCGGTTATGAATCCATTGGAATGGATCATTATGCCAAACCAAACGACGATTTGGCCATTGCGAAGCACAACAAAAAACTCCACCGCAATTTTCAGGGCTATTGTACCCGCGAGACAACCGGACAGGTATACGCTTTCGGAACGTCAGGTATTTCTCAATTGTGGGGCAGTTATGCTCAAAATACGAAAAATCTGAATCAGTACATGGATCAGATTGAAGCTACCGGATTGGCGATCGACAAAGGTTATAGCATGACAAAAGAAGAAATTATCATTCGCGAGGTGATTAATCAGGTGATGTGCAACGGCTATTTGAATTTCGCTGATATTGCAAACCATTTAGATTCGACTCCGGAAGAAATAGCAGCTGTAACCAAATATAATCCTGAAATGCTTCAGCCATTTATCGAAGATGGATTGGCCGAAATTGTGGATGGAAATATACATGTCAGTGCCGATGGTATGTTTGTGGTGCGCAACATTGCTATGTTGTTCGATCCCAATCTGGCAACTACCACTTACAAATTCTCAAAAACTGTTTAAAGCGATACCCTAATCGGGCTAGAGTTTAATTATGAAAGGAGTATTATTAATCAATATGGGATCTCCCTTGTCGCGTAAAGAGATGAGGGAGTTTCTTTTCAATATGTTTACCGATAAGGCGATTTTGCCTTTCCCGAAATTGCCCCGAACACTACTGGCACTCATGATCAGTACGTTTCGTAGTCCGGGTTCATGGAAAAAATATGAACTGATTGGTGGCTCTAAACTGATGCAGTCCATGCAGTTGATCAACGATCAGTTGTCAGCGGAATTGGGCTCGGATTATGTGGTTACTTCTGCTTATTCCTACAGTCGGCCATCCATCCGTCAGGGTATTGAAACGCTGCGAGCCAAAGGTATCACAGATATCAAAGTAATCACGATGTACCCGCATTCAGCCTTTTCCACTACAGGGAGCGTACAAACCGACCTGCAACAGGTGCAGCAACGTTATCCTGAACTGACCGTTCAGGAGCTGGGAACTTATGGCGAGGACGAACATTTTATCGCTTATTGGGTGGATATTATTCAAAAAGCCATTGCTGAAAAGGGCTACAAAAAACCGACGTTGGTGTTCAGCGCACACTCCATTCCGCAATACAATGTAGACGATGGCGACACCTATGTGGAAGAAATAAAAGCATCTGCGCGCATTATTTCCGAAAAACTGGGTGTGGCACATCGGGTGGCTTTCCAGTCGAAAATCGGTCGCATCAAATGGGTAGATCCCGATACAAAAGACTGCCTGAAAGCGATGAAAGCGGAAGGCATTGACGAAATCATGCTCGTCCCCATCAGCTTTACCAACGAAAATCTGGAAACGGCTTACGATCAGGGCTGCGAAATTGTTCCGTATGGAAAAGATGAGCTCGGATTTCAGTATATTTGCAGGGTAGAAATACCGGCATCGCATCCGGAACTGATTGCGATACTCAAGAATTTACTCGCGAAAGCATGACACAAACAACTCCTCAAACCACCGATGTGGTGGTAATTGGCGCCGGACTCACCGGCCTGACAACGGCATATTACCTGCAAAAGAATAAGAAAGAATTCCTGGTATTGGAAAAACAAACCCGCATTGGTGGCGTCATTCATTCCACCTGTGAGAATGGTTTCTTGTACGAAAATGGCCCTAACACCGGTGTGGTGGGCAATACGGCTGTGGTGGAACTTTTCGAAGAACTGGAGCAAACCGGAAAGTGCAAACCCGAGCTGGGCGGCAAAAACGTAAACAAGCGTTTTATCCTGAAAAATGCTAAATGGGAATGTATGCCACTGGGTTTGAAAGATGCTATCAGCACACCTTTGTTTTCGTTTGGGGACAAATTACGCATCCTGGGTGAGCCCTTCCGACCCAAAGGAAAGAATCCGAACGAAAGTCTGGCGTCATTTGTAAAACGCCGTATGGGGCAGAGTTTCCTCGATTATGCCATCGATCCGTTTATTGGTGGCGTATATGCCGGCGACCCCAATTACCTCACCACGCGCTTTGCAGTGCCTAAAATTTATGCATTGGAGCAAACTTACGGTAGTCTGATTGGCGGTTCGGTGAAGAAGCCCATGAAGGAAAAGAAAACCGAACTCGAGAAACGCGTTAGCCGGAAGACTTTCTCGATGGAAGGCGGGTTAATGAATCTGACTACGGCGCTTTACGAGTCGGCAGGAAAAGATAGATTCGTGTTGGGAGCCAACAATATTCAGGTGCAACCATCCGATGGCGGCTTTCTGGTAACTTATGAAAATGCTTCAGGCGAACCTCTCTCCATTCATGCCCAAAAAGTGATCTCCACCACCGGAGCTTTTGCGCTGGAAGCTACTATGCCCTTTATCGACAAGGAATTGTTGAGCAAAATCGACTCGCTGATTTATACAAAAGTGATCGAAGTAGCACTCGGCTTCAACCGCTGGGAAGGTATCAAACTCGATGGTTTTGGAGGGTTGATTCCTTCGAAAGAAAAGCGTGATATTCTGGGCGTGTTGTATATGTCGTCGCTCTTCGAAGGTCGTGCGCCGGAAAGGGGAGCTTTGCTTTCGGTGTTTTTAGGCGGCGTGCGTCGCCAGGATCAGATGTTGCTCAATGATGAAGGCGTTCGGCAGATTGTGGAACGTGAATTTAAAGCGCTGATGGGCGTTAGTCGGTTCAATCCTGATTTGATCAAAATTATGCGCCACAATCACGCTATTCCGCAATATGGCCCCGATAGCGCTGAGCGCTTTGCAGCAGTAGAGAAGCTCGAAAAGGCGTACCCGGGACTGCAAATTGGCGGCAATCTGCGTGGCGGCATCGGCATGGCCGACCGCATCAAGCAAGGCCGGGAACTGGCCGAAAACACATTGTAATATTCTTTGATTAAGGGGTGGCTCATAAAGTTGCTCCTTAATTTTACAAGAAATATTCCAACTCTGGTCGGCCTTCCCCTCACCCATCCAATCTTCGAAGCTAACGAATTCTCCCGAATCACACACTGATACTTCAAAAGCTTCCTCATCATTTATCACATCCAAACTTATCAATCATTCAAAAGATGTACATATTTCATATCAGAATATGTACATCTTTTATATCAATATATGTACATTTTTTACACTAAAACATGTACATCTTTTGAAGCAATGATAACTATCGTTGACACAACTCATCAGCATCATTCCACAAAAAGTAAGGAATGAAAGAATACTACGAATAAGAACAAAAAAACCTCATTCCAAAAACTTGCTATTGAACAGCAGGTATCCAATATTCACTCCAAAGTTCCAGCGATTGGCTCCGGTGCTGTAATAGTTGGCAAAAAGACCTGCTGAGGCAAATTTGAAATTGAATACCAGTGTGGTTTCGTTGATAAACTGTGCCGTATGAAACGGTTGGGAATAAATGGCTTTGTTATCGCTGGTAGACAGAAACGTGCGGTAGGGTACAAACAAATAGGATTCGTTCCGCAGGTGAAATTGTTGATTGATTTGATAAATTGGTTTCACTCCAATAGCGGCAAACTGGTTGGCACTAAAGCCTTCGTTGAAAATAGTGCGGCTATGAGGAGTTGGTTTAAACGCAGGTGCCTCTATCACATTCACCGTATAGTTCTTTAGTCTTTCGCGCGAAGTAAAAGCCAGTTCGGCATAGCCACCCATGGTAAATTTCTTGTTGATAGGGAAATAAGCATCGGCTTTTCCACGCAGCTGACCCCAGAATTTCAGATGTTCGGCCTTGTTTTCTTCGGGGTCGCGCACAGATTTAAAACTTTGGTCGCCTCCCAGCACTTGCAGCGTGCCACTATAGGCAAATCCACGGGTAGGATACATGATATAATCGAGCGTATTGCCTTCTACGTGCGAGAACAAGCTTCCAATGGCAAAGGAACTTTTGTCTTTTTTGTCGGTGATTGCAATGGTGTCGGTATTTTGCGAATAATGATCGGTAAGAGCACCATAGCCCAACCCAAATTCAAGACGGCTTTTGCGGCCAATCGGAAATCCGGCGCTCAGTCGGCCATATATTTCTATCTGATTGAAATTGGACAAGCGATTGTCGGCATAAAACAGCTGTTCGCCTTCGTAATAGTCGAATTTATGCAATACAATCTGCGTTTTCAGGTATAAATTCTGTATAGCAGGGCTTTCGATACGCGAACCAAAGGAAAGTCCGTTGTACATTCGTCCAAATTGTGCGTCGATATGTGCCGACTGTGCAAACTCATCAATGCGCTGAAAGTTGATGCCAAAATAAGCCTGATTGGAAGTGCTGGAAGAGATATTACCGCCCAGCAGGAGTTTCATTTGGTTCTGAATTTTCACCTGCAAATGGAGGTCGAAACTGGCCGTGGCAGGATTGTACATCGCTTTGGGGATTACTTCCAGAATTTTATCGTCGGCTATCAGCTTAAAGTACGCTTCTTTGAACTCGCCAAGGGTAAATACATCGTTTTGATAATGGAAAAACTGCTCCACATACCTGCGTTGCAGGCTATCGCATCCTGTCACAATCACATTCTGGAATTTTAGTTCCGGAAATTGGTTAGCAAATTGCATCCTACGGTCATTTACCTCGGTAGGAGTCTGCGTGCGCTTTACGCGGGCTTTTATTTCGTCGATATGTTTCATGGTGGAGTCGTAGCCCAGCTTTACCAGTTCGTCCACGCGGGTAAAATCAAACAAATTGACATTTTCTAGATTGAAATTGAACAACACTCCCTTGTCTTTATCAATATGATAATTGGACTGATTCATAATGAGGTTAAGCCCCTGCGCCACCACGTCCGATTCGTCGGGCTTCTTCGGATTGTCTACCACCGCACTACCCACAACAAAGTCGGGGTTAAAATCCATCTGCATGATATCTACCGGAAAATTATTGAAAATGCCACCGTCGAACAATAAGCGCCCGTCGATATTCAGCGGTTTAAACATAAACGGGAAAGTCATCGAGGCTCTTACCGCATCGCCCAGATTGCCGTGGCGAAACACCACCGCTTCTTTGCGGTACACATCCGAAGCCACGCACCGGAAAGGCACCATCAGCTTATCAAAGTTACCACCTGCCACTGCATTGGCCTGCGCATACAAAGGGAGAAACGCATAATTCATTTGGCGAGGCGAAACCAGATTGGTAGGCAACAGTGGAGTGGTTTTTATCTGTACCGAATCCACCCGATCGATGCGGAAAGGAATTTCTACAAAGGTAGGTTTGGGGTCGGCATACCGATATTCGTATTTAAATTCAGGATCAATATCACCGGTAGACCAGTTTTTAAAATCATCGGATTTGATGAGCTGAATCATATCGTCGGTAGTCATTCCTATGGCGTATAAACTACCTACAATGGCTCCCATCGACGTTCCGGTAATGTAATCAATGGGAATGTTGTTTTGTTCCAACGCTTTGATTACTCCAATGTGAGTAATACCGCGCGCACCACCTCCACTCAACACCAATCCAACTCTCTGGGCAGCTACCTGATGCATCGTAAAAACGACAAAACACAAGAACACAATTATTTTTTTCATACGCTGGTACTTAATGTGAGTGTAAAATTACAAAAATTGTAACAGGATAGCGGTGTTTGATTGAATTTATCTTTAATCAGAATTTATGTTTCTGCCATGACATCAAAAGAGCTATAGCAGTCGGAAATATTGAAACACACATTAACCTATTTTAGTTTTCAGGCTGAAAACAAAAAAAGACAGCCCTCCATATCCGTTTTGATACAGAGAGCTGTCCAATATTCTTTAGAAAAAGGGAACTCGTTTTCCTGAAAACTTACTTCTTAATCACTTTTCGATAAGCGAGTTTTTCGCCAGTGCGGCCATCCGCAACTTCCACGATATAGAGTTGTTGAGGCAGTTTCGACAGGCCATTCATCGTAATCGTTCCCGAAGTGGATGGCAGGTCATAAGAGCGTGAAAGCACTAATTTCCCTGTAATATCCTTGATGCTGATCACCACGGACGGAGCCGAAATATGGTCGGTAGACATATTTATTTCGTTATCGAAAATGGTGGGATACACATTGATAGAATTGAACCCGGCGCTTAGTTCATTGACTGCTGTCAGTTCGCTTGCACCTACACAAACGCCTATTCTACGGGTGATGGAGGCATTGTCGCCATCGGTTACTTTCAGGTTGAGATAGTAAATGCCCATCGTGCCTGTGGTAGACGACACGGTCACTTTAGCACCATTGAACACAGCACTGATACCGCTTACGGCAGTGGGCAACGAATACACCGGACTTTTGGTATAGCCCACCGAAAGTGAATCGAGATTAACGGTAGCAGTGGCATTGGTATTGGCCAGATAAAAATGAGGTACCGACATCCACTCCAGATAGTCTTCCAGGACAGTATAACCATCTTTATCAGCATCAGCATTGGAATCGGAAAAATCGCCTGTTGCCGAGTTTACATTTGTTCCATAGAGATTTTCCCACCAGTTGGGCAAACCGTCGCCATCAGTATCGAAACCTGAAGGGCGAACCTCACTTCCATAATCTTCATATCCTCCGGCATCTGCTTCGTTGTCAATCAATCCTTTTTTGCCCGAAACGCTACCCACATAAGTGTAAGTTCCTTTTTGTGTTTCTTTTACAATACGTTTGTCGTGATTGTCCAACACGGGCATAGTACAACCTACATCAGAAAGTACCGATTTGTAAGCCTCGGTTGCTGTTTGGATCGTAGCATAAGAAGGAAAGAAGGGTTGGGATACAAAAACAGTCCAGTCGAGCACCTGCCCTCCCGACAAGGAATACTTATTTCCACAAGTATTGTCAGTGCCGTCGCAAGCATAAGTTCCATTCTGATTTGCTTTAATATTACCCGAGTAATAATAACTCTGCGAACCTTTTCCGGTGCCCTCCAGCTGAGCATTCAGAATGTAGTCAATCGATGTGGCAGGCCCTTTTTTGTAATAATTGTTCACGAAATTGGCCTGAGCCACTCCACCATCGGTAGCACGGCCACCATAGTTGTATACTACAGTATTGAAAATATCCAGTTTGCCGGCATAATAACCATTTCCATCCAGTCCGCCAGCCAAACTCCAGTTACGTCCTTCGCAATGGGCCAACAGGTTATGATGAAATGAGCCACAATTGCCACCAATACTACCGGCATACCCATGTGCAGTTCCTGCCGGGTAATTCTGATGTCCGGCCACATTCAATGCTTCCGAAATCATCGTGCGTTGCAGAGTAATATTCTTGGCATTGCGCGAGCTAAACGCTTCGTCGATGGTCCATCCAATAGAACAATGATCCACAATTCCATGATTAACGCCTGCCATCCCCATACCATCAAAAGTAGGGCCTCCGCCAAGGCGCATGCGCACAAAACGGCAGATACCTTCGTTGCTCACTCCCATAGGAGCGCCACGGAAGCAAATTCCCTTTCCGGGAGCCGTTTGCCCCGCCACAGTGATGTAGCTACCCATCACCAATCGCGAATTCAAACGAATAATACCTGAAACATCAAAAACAACTGTGCGGGGTTCGCCGTTGTTTCCGGTCACTGCCTGACGGAAACTACCCGGGCCATCATCGTTCAGATTGGTTACGTGCACCACCTTACCACCGCGTCCTCCAATCGCAAATCGCCCATAGCCTTCGGCTCCGCGAAAAGCAAGGTGACGAGCTTTGAAATACCAGGTATTGCCTTTGGTTACAGTTCCATCGGTGGCAACTTCATCAATGCGCCAGTAATATTTATCCAAATCATTCACACTAACACTGTAAGTGGTATCGTTCCTGGCATTCGTCGCTTTGAATACAGAGGAAGTCGTTGTAGCAGCAGCTACCGAAGCCGAATCGGTTCCAACATACACCTTGTGCGAACTGGCAGTGGCCGCTTTGTTCCATTTCAGAGTAAGCGTTCCTGCATCACCATCGGCATGTTCATCGCGGTCGCCGGGATAGCAATTATAGGCCTGATGCAACACGTTGGGCGTATTGATTTCGAATCCATTCAGAGGAACACAATTAAAGGGTTTCAGGGTGCCACTCGCCTGCACCACTATCGGTTCAAAACGAATAACCACATCTTTCCCTTCTTCCACATTAAAACTCAGGTAGCTAACGGGAACATTCGACATCACCAACTCCCTAACTGTGGGCAGTAAATTTTCGACCACCACTTGCCCGTTCACCAATATGCGTATCGGATTATAGTTCCAGGCGGTAGCGGCATCTACATTGTTGTGGTAGGTAAGTAAGGTATTTATCCCCGCCGGAAGTCCGTGAATCGTCATTTCGATGATCCGTGAAAAGGCTCCATCAAGGGTGAGCTTAGCTTCCGTGGTAACTGTTGAACTTGTGATACCGGCTTTGTAATAGTTATTCCAAACTACGGTATCTACATTGTTTAATGTAAGTCCCCGAAGCTGAACAATAACTGTATCGGTAGGAAAAGATGAATGAATCAGCGTGTCTCTGACGATGTTGGCACTACCAAAAGTCCAGGGTAAAAAGTTGGGATTGTTTCCTTCGGCCACTGATCGGCCAAATTTATTAACATCCACCCTGAACGAAGGAAGATCGGTGGCGAACATCAAACCGCTACCCGAACAAAACAACAAAAAAGAGAGAAGGAGAAATTTTAATTTCATAATGATGATAGTATTAGAACTTATTTGAGTACTTATTAATGGTAGCTAGCCGAGCAATTCGTTGGCGAAACCGAACAATTGACGCATCTGACTACGTGCAATAAATGATCCCACTCATGTTCAGCGATAACAAATACGGTGAAAAGTTGATTTAAGATTATATTCTCACACAAAAATATACACGAATAATTATTCAGTAGGGGAAAAAATGATATATCATTGGTAATTTTTAATACAGATTATTAAAATGAGTGGCAAAATATAGCTACAAAAGCCCTTATCCTTTATATTCAGCAGAATTATGTAAATGGAAATACTATTGCGCCGCCCGAAAGCAACATCAACTTTGCATAATATACACTAATAATGTTTAATTATCCTTATTCCTGACGGATAAAGAAATAATTTCGTGGCCGTTTATTGTTTAAACAGTCATTTGTGATTCATCATTTAAAAATATTTCGATCGGAGTTATTCCTTCGGCTTTACAGTTATCGTATAATGAGAGTAGGTTTCTTTTTCGTGATGCTTGGCATCC
>JBJOOU010000046.1:0-5089 GCA_046051105.1 Bacteroidota bacterium | reverse complement strand
TAAATAAATACTTGAATTCGAGTGTAAAGATAGTGATAAATCAAGTTCTTAACAAGCATTTGTTCGTTATTTAATGTTGTAAAGCATGCTTTTGTATTGTAGCTTCTGTATGGAGAAATTTATTCTTGAATTTCTTTCGATGTTTAGAAAAAACCGCATATGGGTTTTAGTAGACCTAAACAGAATATGAAAAAAACGAAAATGGCTGATTATTTTTGGAATAAAGTTGCTTGAAAGTTTAAAATCATGCGGAAGTCTCAGGTTTTTTTCCGAACTTTGCACACCAAATGTACATACTAAAATTTTGAATGAAAACAAACAATGAAAAATGGCACGGAAATGCTAATTCAGGTGCCGGCCGTGATGGTAAACCGTTTGAAAAACGCGATGTGAAATCGATATTGAAAGGCTCACGTGGAGCTGCGAAATTTACAACTACCCGACCTTCTGCTGAGAGAGTGACAGGTAGTTCGGACTATGAACGAAAAAATGATGAACGTCCTCAACAAGGTGAGAAAAGATCTTTTGAGAGCCGTGGGTATAGCGAACGCAAATCTTTTGATAACAACAACCGTGGAGGATATGGCGAACGCAGATCATTTGATAATAATAATGGCGAGCGTAGATCATTTGATAATAATGGTGGTTATGGCGAGCGCAGATCGTTTGATAATAACCGCGAAGGCCGATCAAACTATGGTGAACGTAATTCTTACCCAAACCGTGGAGAAAGATCTGGTAACGGTGAACAACGTTTTTCGTCACCTCGCAAACCATGGGAAAACAGAGGCGAAAAACCAGCATATGGCGAACGTCGACCTTATCAGAGTAAGCCATGGGAAGATCGCAATGGTAGCAACGGGGAACGCTCTTACAACAATAATAATGGTGAACGCCAGTATGGACGTCCACGTTTTAATAGCAATGGCAATGATTCGCGCAATCAGGAATCACGTCCTGCGAGATTAAGTTTTCGTAAGCCGGGTGAGGATTCGCAAACTGAATATATTGAAACCAGATTTGAATCAAAACGTGAAGGTGTTGTTTTCCGTAAACCGAGAAAACGTACAGACGATTATGATCCGAATGCAAAATACAGTCATAAAAAACAATCGGAATTCAACCGTAATAATGTTGACTTAACTAAGCCTGTTCGTTTGAATAAATTCCTGGCTAATGCCGGTATTTGTTCGCGTCGTGAGGCCGATGAGTATATCCAGGCTGGTGTTATTTCTGTAAATGGAGAAATTGTAACTGAAATGGGTGTAAAAGTATTGTTGACCGACAAAATTTTATTCCATGATCAGCAAGTACGTTCAGAACGGAAAGTTTATATTCTGCTGAATAAACCCAAAGATTGCGTAACTACTGCCGAAGATACACACGAGCGTTTGACTGTGTTGGATCTTGTGAAAAATGCATGCAGTGAACGTATTTATCCTGTTGGTCGTCTTGATAGAAATACTACAGGGGTTCTATTGTTGACGAATGATGGTGATTTAGCATCTAAATTGACTCATCCTAAGTATGATAAGAAAAAGATTTATCATGTCACTCTTGATAAACCTTTGGAAAGAGATGATTTCGAGACTATTTTGCAGGGAGTTCAATTGGATGATGATAAAATTGCTGCCGATTCGCTTGAATTTGTGAAAGAAGCTGATTTCAAACAAGTAGGAATTGAGATTCACTCAGGTCAAAATCGTGTAGTACGTCGTATTTTCGAGAAACTTGGCTATAAAGTTATTCGTCTGGATCGTGTGTTCTTCGCGGGATTGACAAAGAAAAATCTTCCACGTGGAAAATATCGTTTCCTGAATGATCGTGAAATCGGAATGCTAAAAATGGGTGCTCACGAATAATATTTCAAATATTTAATCCAAATATCGACTCCTTTGCATATTTTTGCAAAGGAGTTTTTTTTTATCCTAATCTGTTTATATTGTTTGTATGAGAAAGATAGTTATAGCTGGAGGTACCGGCTTTATTGGTTCGTATTTGGTCGAACGATTTAGGGCTTACGGTTTTCATGTAGAAATCATTTCGCGCTCTGGCAACGGAGTCAACTGGAATGAGAAAGAATTGTTATCGGTGCTGGAAGGTGCTGAAGTAGTGCTTAATCTGGCTGGAAAAAATGTGAATTGCAGGCTTAGCCCGATTAACAAAGAAGCTATAATCAACTCACGGGTGGATAGTACTATTTTAATTGGTAATGCCATCGAGCAATGTCAACAGCCTCCACTTTTATGGATAAATGCCAGTGGAACCGGTATATATGATTCAGCAGTAAAATATCCGGCAACTGAAATTAAATATGCAAGAAGCAATTCTTTTCTGGCCGAAGTTGTTGATGTGTGGGAAGGAACTTTTTTTAAATATAAATTGCCTGCTACCCGGCAGGTAGCGTTGAGAACGTCGGTTGTTTTGGGGACAAATGGTGGCGCTTTGGAGCCATTGACCCGTTTATCCAAATGGTTCCTTGGGGGGACTCAAGGTTCTGGCAAGCAGATGATGAGTTGGATACATATTGAGGATTACTTTCGTATATTGCTTTTTTTAATGGAAAAAGCATCCCTGAAAGGCGTAGTAAACTGTTCGTCTCCTAAACCAGTCTCCAATAAATTATTTATGTATACTTTGCGAAGAAAATTGAAAAGGTCGTTTGGGCTTCCTGCTCCGGCTTTTGCAATTAAAATTGCGGCTAGAATTATTGGGGTTGATTCGGGGTTGATTTTGGATAGTAGCCATGTGAAACCAGAAAAATTATTGAGCGAAGGATATCAGTTTGTATATCCCACGCTCGATTTGGCTTTGACTGACTTGCTACGTTCTACCTGATCTCACTTGTTCACTCATTCTCCATGAAGCACCATGCCAACCAAGCCATGCCGCCCATGCCGGTTTCCAGCGATTTCAGATCCAGTTTGAAGTTGCTACTATGCAAGCCTCCTGTATCCTGATTGGTATCACCTTTGATACCGAAGCGATAAAACATGCTCGGGTATTTCTGAGTGAAAAACGAAAAATCTTCACCAGTCATTCTCATTTCCAGTGTACGCATATTTTCGTCTCCAATAAACTCCCGTGCAAATGTGATGGATTTTGATGTAACCTCTGCATTGTTGATTACACAGGGATATCCATCGGGCATTTCAATTTCGGCAGTACATCCATAGGCGGCACAAGTTTCATGTATGATTCTGCGGATATGTTCTTTGGCTTTTGTCCGCCAGTTTTCGTCAACAGTTCTCAGAGTACCGGAGAGTAATACTTCATGAGGGATGATATTTTGCGCTCCACCCGCCACAAATTTTCCGAAGGTAAGTACCATGGGTGTTAGTGGATGACATAGGCGACTTTTTACCTGTTGTAGAGCTACAAGAGTTTGCGCTGTGGCCAGTACAGTGTCATTGCATAGATGCGGAAGCGCTCCATGACCTCCGGTACCACGAACTTTTACGTGTATCTCGTCGGCCGAAGCCATAATCATGCCCGGAAGAAAGGCCATGGTGCCTGTAGGGAAATCAACTGACACGTGCTGTCCCAATATAATTTCCGGCTGATATTCGTCAAAAAGTCCATCTTCCAGCATTAATCGTGCACCCCCGGGTGCTTTTTCCTCGCCAGGTTGGAAAATAAGTAAGATGGTGCCTTCGAATTTATCTTTTAGTTGGTTGAGGATTTTAGCAGCCCCTAGTAGGCAGGAAGTGTGTGCATCGTGTCCGCAGGCATGCATGATGTTTTCATTTTTCGATTTCCATGGGATGTCTGTCGATTCGCATACAGGCAGAGCGTCCATATCCGCTCTTAAGGCAATGATTTTTTTACTTGGATTTTTACCTTCTATTCGTCCGAGTATACCAGTTCCGGCAATACCTGCACGAAACGGTATTTCCATTTCCTTTAATTTTGTCTGTACGAAAAGGCTGGTTTGATATTCCTCAAAAGAAAGTTCAGGATGGGCGTGTAAATGTTGGTAGCAGTCCACCACGTATTGATAGTTTTGTGTGGCTAGCTCTTTGATATATTCTTGCATATAAATATTTGTTTGATTCTGTAAGATAAAATGTATTCTTGAGTATGCTTTGCTTAGGTACTACAAAAGTAGATAAATTAAATGCATAATAATGTACATTAATATGCGGTAATTGGACATAAGTTTATTTTTATTGATTTTTCACGTATTGTTTATTGATAAGTTGTTTTTCGTATTAAGTATTTTTAAACAGATATTTTATTATTTCAGGTATATTCAGCAACATTTTTTATATTTTTGCGTGGTTGAACAGGAATATATTCATTTTAAAAAATAAAAACATATATCAGTATGAAGAAATACAGTTTATTACTGGCTTGTCTGGTGATTTCATTGGTGTCGATGGCACAAAAACCGGTGATAAGTTTTACGGACAAGGATCATGATTTTGGCAAAGTCAAGGAAGAAGATGGTAAAATTACACATGTTTTTACGTTCGTGAACAAAGGTGCTACTCCCCTGGTTGTAAACAGAGCTCAGGCACAATGCGGATGTACTACTCCGGAGTGGACCAAAGAGCCTATTGAGCCGGGGAAAAAAGGAACTATTACTGTGACTTATAACCCACTAGGACGTCCGGGGCCATTTACGAAGACTATTACTGTGTATAGCAATGCAGAAGAGGAGCAAGCACAGTTAATTATCAAAGGGGAAGTGATTCCTAAATCTGCCGGAGGTGATGATAATGCCTCTGCTTATCCTGTGAATATGGGTGAAGTGTCTTTGAAGTCGAAAGTTTTACAAATGAATAATATCGAAAAAGGCAAAGTTCAGACTCGTGTCATTGATTTGAAGAATAATTTGAAAGCTCCTGCAGTGGTAACACTAGTAAAGTTGCCCGGATGTATGAAAGTTACTCCGGTAACCTTAAAGCCGGGTGAAGAAGGAAAGTTGGTGGTTACATTTGTTTCAGATAAATATAAACAATGGGGTCCGGTGTCGCTGGATGCTTATATATCTGTAAATGGATCGAAGAAACTAACTGAGGATACGAAGGTGACAGTAGTGGGCAATGTGATTGAAGATTTTAGCAAAATGACACTTGATCAAAAA
>JBJOOU010000045.1:0-11076 GCA_046051105.1 Bacteroidota bacterium | reverse complement strand
CTCTTATTCCGGTTATGAAATATTTTCCGGATGTCAACTTGTATATTGCTGGACAAAAAAACACAGATTACGCAGCTCGCCTGGAGGCTGAAATTGCTGATCTGGGGCTCAGAAATGTAATTCTGTTGGGTGAAGTTACTGAGTCGGAAAAAGTCTGGCTGTATCGTCATTGCAAAGCATTCTTTTTTCCATCCTTATTCGAAGGATTTGGACTACCAGTCATTGAAGCTCTTTCGTTTGGGAAGCCGGTGTTTAGCTCCAATCAAACAAGTTTGAAAGAAATTGGTAAGGATTGTGTTTATTATTGGGAAAACTTCGACCCCGAATACATGTTTCAGGTGGTTAATAAAAATCTAACCGAGTTTTATGACACCTTACAGAAAGGTGCTGAAGCTAAAGAACATGCTGCCCAGTTCAGCTATGAAGCTCATTTCAAAAAGTATTTCGCGATCTACAATGAGTGCCTTAGCTCTGTGAATTGATCCTTGAATGCTTTGTTTTTTTATCCGTTGGCAGAAGGAAAAATGCGAAATAGGCAAAATAATTAATCCCTTTCTGCACCTGCAGGGGCATTTCCACCATCATAAGCAGACAATAGCTGGCAAAGAAAACAATCAGTAGAAAGCTCTTTTCGCGGAATGAATAATAGCCCAGCATACCTATCATAAGGACAAGAATAGCTCCGCCGAATATCCCAAGATGAAGCACTTCACCATAAAACTGGTTGTGAGGATTGGCAAATTCTACAATAATATTTCTCATTCCCCCTGTGCCTGTGCCCCACAATAAATGCTCTTTTATATAACTCATCGTTCGAAAGAACATTCTGTATCTGGGCTCGTCAAAGAAATAATCAGATTTATATTTAAGCACCAAAGCCCCACCTGCAACTGTACTAATAAATAGGGCAGATAGCATCGCCCAAAATGTTTTCTTGTGTTTGCGAACTGACCAAATTATTCCGGTTATTGTAGATAATGTGAAAAGTATCATTCCTAACCGGCTTTGCAAAAAGATGATTAATAGCATCGTACTCACGATATAAACTATCAACTCTGGTATTGAAATGTTGTTTACAACCGATTTATCATCATACAGATAAAAACCAAAAATGGCTGTCATTGATAAAATGAAAGAGATAAACGTAGGGTGAGTATAATAAGCCCAGTATAGCAGTAAATCATAATGAGTGAGGTTGGGCAATACAATGTTTAAATAGTTCTTATTAAGCTTCAAGCCTGCCAATAATGATTCATGTACATAAGTAACCTGAAATAGGTAAGATAACAAACCTGCAAATACAAAGATCATACAAAATCGAAAAAGTATGAGCATCGTAAGCTTTTTCTGGTCAGCTTTGATGTTGAGGCAGCCAAATGCGATGGGTATTAGCAGCAACACTATGTTTTTGTTTAACAGGTGAAGCCCGGCCTCTCTATTGATTGACCACAACATTCCTATGACTTCGTAGCCAATATAGATGAGAATAAAAAAGTAAAACTGATGTATTTGAGGTTTTGATTTGGTAATAAGCGCATAAACGGCACAAATGGCGATAAATAATACCATTGTTTGCATCATGAGCGGCTTATATAGCAGAGTGCCTGCAAATAAAACAAAAACCAGTATTGATTTTAAATCAGATGTACTTTTAAATGAGCTCCATGATCTGAAAAAAATCAGTCCCGATAATAGTGCTATCGCAATAAATGGATAGATAAAATATTGCAAAAAATGTGTATTGTTTTCCGGAGCAATGACAAGAGTTGGAAGCTTGGCCCGTATAGCCGTTGCGAATACTATAAAAAGTATAATGAGAGAAGCTAGAAACTGATGTTGTTTATTTATAATCATTTAAAAATGACGTAAGTTGAATAATATGGTGACGCAAAAGTACAAAAAAGTTATTTACAATCAAAATCAAGTTAGGTTAGTTAATTCATCAACAACCCTCATCAATACCTCCAAACAGATATTTAGGGGCAATAAAGAGCCTGTAAGTAAAAATATGCATGCTAAATAATAGCCTTCCGAATGAAGAGCTGGCTTTAGGGTGAAAATAATCAATGGCCGATCTGATTTCGCTAATTGAAAAACCCTTTCTTACCATCTTTTTTTTGAGTTGGTTTAGTTGTTGAATTTCATTCTTATGGCTTTCTTGTATTGTTGTGTCCCCAAAGTCAGCACTATATAATGGAAGATGTTTTTCCCATTTCTTAAAGACAAATAGCAGGTTTCTAAAATACTGCTGGTTGGTTTTTCCTCTCGAAAAATGCTCCAACTGAATATCATAAATAATATAATTTCGATAGCCTTTACTAATCGCTTCCAAGCAAATATCATAATCATATCCATGAAATCCTTTTAGATTATCATCAAATCTGAACTCTGAAAGCATTTCTTTACGACAACAAAGCATAACTCCATCCAAAACTAAAGCCTCTTTTCTGACTTCATTATATCCTTGTGGTGATAAAAGAGTAACTGTTTTAGTCCCCTTTTTAGCTGGTTGAATGATATTAATACCCGTAATATACATTGGCCATGGTAATGGCACCTTACCAATATAGTTACTGCCAGCCAGGCCAATTATCCCGGTTTCCGCGTCTTGAAGATGGCCGACAATGCGTTTTCCCCAATTATATGTATGGAATTTCACATCATCATGAATAAAACATAAGTATGGTTTTGAACTTCTCTTTATTCCTTCGTTGTAGGCCGAAAAGATAGAATGCGAGTTTTCAGAGTTGTCTATAAGTATTAATTCATACTCAACTCCAATTGTAGATTCTATATTTCGAACAAAATCTTCTTTAGGCGCTTTATATCTTGAGCAAACGATTATCGAAATCATCTTATCTTTTTTCGAGCCCGTTTGAACAAACGAACTTATTTATTGCCTTATTTGCATTGCATATCTTCATGTTTTCCGTTGTGTCTGCCCAATTTTCTGGATGATGAAGATGATACTGTACTGCTAAATTTCGCACGGATTTATACCGATAACCTGCTGCTGCTAATCGCCATGTAATATCAAAGTCTTCTCCTATGGCTGGCAAAATATAATCTTCGTCAAAGCCATTGATGGAGCATATCGCTTCCTTTGCAAAAGACATATTACATCCTTTCAGATTATCCAGATGACGTAATTTAGGAATAAATCCCCAAAAGCTTTTTGGATCAAGAAAAATACCCTCTTCTGGATGCCTGAGTTTCATTTTTCCAATCAATAACTTTCTAACCAGCTTTTTAGACATATATTGTACCTGATCAATGTTATCCAATAAAACATCTGTAAATTCTTGATCCAATTTCACCCGCTTACCAGCCAGAATTGTATTTTCCTCTGCATAATGAAAATGCATCTCAATAAAACGTGGATGAAGTACACAATCTCCGTCTATGAATATTAGCCAGTTGGATTTCGAAGCGCGAATTGCCTTGTTTAGTATCTTATTTTTGCGCCATCCTTCGTCAGGCTGAGTTATGTGCTGAAAGGGATGAAGGAATGGATATGTACCTATAAACTCTCTCATTTCTTTACACTCTCCATCTTCAGCAATAATTACTTCAAAATCATTAACAGTCTGATATCTTAGTGAATCAAGAACGCTTTTAAGATAAATAACATTCTTGTAAACAGCAATAATAAGGGTAGCTTTCATTTTTAGCGAGTTCAATCGTACTTTACAAAAGTATACATAATCAATCAGATCAAGAAGATTTTCGCTGATTATAACGTTTTGTATAGATTTTGAAGATTTTCTGCAATCCTTTCATCGGTAAATTTCCCTGCATGTATAATGCCCTCCGAGGTCATTTCTTGTTGTAAACCCACATTGTTCATGATGGTTGTAATGGAGTTTGCTATTTCATCAGCATCAGTTGGATCGACATAAATTGTATGCTCCCCACCGGTTTCTTCAAAGCAGCTTCCATGGGAGGTAATTACGGGAATTTCGCTGCACAAAGCCTCCAGAATAGGAATACCAAACCCTTCGAATATAGAAGGATATATAAATATATTGGCCATCTGGTACATACCAGGCAAATCAACAGTTTCAACATTGTGTAGGAATATAACCTGGTTCGTCAGCTTCAATTCGTTGGTTAGTGCAGACAGTTCCTGAATATAATCAGTCTTCCGCCCCACAACTACCAACGGAATATCAATACGGTCGTTGGCAAGGGCGCGAATGATCGCGCCAATATTCTTTCGTGGCTCAATAGCTCCTACAAATAACAGGTAATCGGCCGGAAGATTGTATTTAGCCCGAATTGCGTTACGTGCTTCAGTGGTAGCTTTTTGGCGAAAAATATTATTGCAACCCTGATAGACTACCTCCACTTTAGATGGATCAGCCCCGAAAAACTCGATAGCATCGCGGGCAGATTGCTCGCTGATGGCAATTATTTTGTCGGCAATCCGGCAACTGCGCTGATTTTTGGCCGTAAAAATTTTTCGATAAGAGGCGTCATACAATTCGGGGTAGCGAATAAAAATGGCATCGTGGAAAGTAATCACTTTCTTCACATTCAGCTTTTCTATCCCCACAGGAAACTCCTGATTCAGTCCGTGAAAGATTTCATCACCATTTTTTTTGATAGCATCGGTGATACCGAAAGTTCGCCAAAGTGCCGATGGCATAAACTGATAAGCACCTGCTGGTTTAAAAATCTGCGTGTTGGAAGGATTGATTTTTACATCAATCTTGATTTTTGGGGTATATAAGTTGTACTGATTATCAGGATAGAATTCCGATAAAATACGAATCAGATCGCGACTGTAATTGCCCAGCCCGCGATGATTACAAAACAATCGTTTAGCATCGTATCCTATCTGCATTATTTTCGGCGTTTAAATTTTCGAGAATTGAAAAACTCAGCACAATATCTGTTGATTTCAGTAATTGCCTGTTCTTTGCTCAGCCCGGCGGCATCAGCATAATTCGCAGCCAGCTTTGTCAGCACTGATTCTTTAGGCGAAAGTCGTCTAAAACTTTTGTAACGTACCTCTTCGGGCATGCTATCCGGAAATTGCATCCGGTTGATGTCAATCAGCGTAAACAGAGTGTCGCTGCCTACCTGCTTTTTGTACAGAATATTGCCCGGCGACATATCCAGATGCAACACGCCTTTACTATGAAAATAAGCAATGTATTCAGCCAGTTCTTTCAGAAGTTCATCGTCCTGCTGATGTTCCAGCATTAAATCCCGGATATCCGCATATTCACCTTCATAAATGGAAATAAAATAGCTGTAAGCCAACAATCCGCCCTTGTAGTCCAGAATGTATGCAATCGGGGCAGGCGACTGTACATCTCTCCGAAGCAGTTCCAATGCATATTCATAAGCCCGCTGCGCCTTGGGACGGCGAACAAAGGTGTATGCAATGCGATTGATGATATGTGGGACTTTATATCGTTTTACAATGATCTGATATCCACCCACTTCAAACTTTTTTAGCTGATTGCGTGCCGTGTACACCAGCTCGCCTTCCTGATTGAAAAGGGAAGGGATTTGCTGTATAAATGTTTGCAGCTGATTATATTGTGGGTTGATTACGATTTTCATCTGGAACCTGAAAGATTTTCTTCGATTTTTTGAATAATGGTTTCGGGTTTAATCTGATACATGCAGGCATAATCCTTTCGGAAGCATGGTTTGTCGCCAAAAACCGAACAGGGGCGGCAAGGCAAATCAGTCTGAATAATGTTGCTTTCCGATTGATTCCAACCCAAAAATCCAGCATATGGGTGCGTTGCACCCCAAACAGATATCACCGGAGTGCCCACCAGCGAGGCAAGGTGCATATTGCCGGAATCCATCGATACCATTATGTCCAACTGACTCATTAGCAATAATTGTTGGTCAATCGTGAGTTTGCTTATCGCAGATATAATGGTTGGGTATTTTTTTATCCAGCCATTGACGGCAGCTTGCTCATCGGGGCCTCCACCAAATATAAATACTTTGTAGCGTGGATCCAGACTCAATGTTTCCACCACTTTAGTCATCAAAATTTCAGGATACACTTTTCCCATATGTTTGGCAAAAGGTGCAATTCCAATCCATTTTTCTGATCCTTTCGGTTCTGTTAACGAAGAAAGTTCTTCTACATTCGTAGGATTCTGAAGATAGACCGACTTAAAATCCGGAGAAAATCCCAATCCCAATTTTTCGAAAGGCTCATAATACCTGTCAAAGGAGGATGTCAGTTGAACAAAAACTTTGTCTTTTTGTCGGGTAAGTGCTTTCTTTTCCTTTCTTCCTTTATCAATAGTTGCAGTTTTCACAGCACTGATTTTGAATCGGAAAGTCAGATATTTGCTCCTCAAAACAGAATGAAGATCAATCACATAGTCGAAACGTTCTTCAGCCAGTTTATCATACAATGTTGCCAATCCTGTCAATCCTTTATGTTTACCGCTCAGGTCTGCTTTCAGATAGCGCATATTTTGAGGCATGTTGAGGAAAAACGGTTGAAACGACCGCCGGCTCAGGAAACAGATCTGGTCGTTGGGATGCGATTTAGCAAATGAGTAAAGCAATGGAATCGTCATTGCCACATCTCCCAATGCCGAAAATCGTATGATAAGGATTTTTGCCATCAGTAAAACTTATTTTTTGCCGTACAGCACAGGGTTCAAATTCGGATCGTTGTACATTTTCATTTGTTTGTACACTCTCATCTTTTTGTCGCCGTTGGCAATGTCGGTAATCAACTCGGTGATGGAGGTCGACAAATCTACCTGTTGCTCAAGTAAAGTATTCAGTTTGGTTTGACATTGTGCAATATGCTCAGCAGTAGAATCAGTGCGCATGACTTCCTGTTGCATGTGGTAGATTTTCAGGTGCAAAATGGACAACCGATCCACCGCCCATGCCGGACTTTCGGTATTCACTTTGGCAGCTGGTTTTACAACTGCGTCTTTGTATTTGTCCAAAAAGTAGCTATCAATTAGTTCCACTAAATCCGTTCTGTCCTGGTTCGATTTATCGATACGACGTTTGATCACCAGTGCATCAGCAGGATCAATTTCCGGGTTGCGGATAATATCTTCGAGGTGCCATTGCACAGCATCAATCCAGTTTTTCAGATACAGGTAATATTCGATACTTTTTAGTTCGTATGGATTGTTGATAGCTGCATCAACATGATCTGTTTTGTGATAATCAAGCACGGATTCATTGAAAATCCGGTTACATAAATCGGTGAAATTCATTGTGTATGTATGTTGTTTTCGTCAAATATTGTGTTTAAAAAATTTATTCAGCACCGGAATGGTTTTTAATGGGACGTCCCGCTTCACCAAAAGTACTAAAAATGCCACCATTAACAATGTCTTTAGTAGAAAATTGACAGCAAAATAAGGAGTTTTAATAAATGTACTGAGTGTAAAAAGGAGAATGGTCACTCCCGAATAAAGTCCGATTGTTTTCAAATCATATGCTATCGGCATCCGTTTTTGCCCCATAAAGTAAGAAATCAGCATAATACTCAGGTAGCAAATCACCGTAGCCCAGGCCGATCCCCAGTAGCTGAAAATTGGCACCAAAATCACATTTCCGCCAATGATTATAGCTGCACCAATTACTGAAAACAAGGCTCCGTACCAGGTTTTGTCCGTCAGTTTGTACCACAACGACAGATTGAAATACACGCCCTGAAAAATATACGAAAGCATAACCACCGGCACTACTTCCAAGCCTATCCAATAGTCGCGCCGAATCAGATATTTAAGCGCATCCATGTATAAAACCATGCCCAGAAATACGGTAAGCACGATTAGTACATAAAATTTCATGGAGCTGGCGTAGGCTTTCAGGCTGTCTTTGTCGGTGCGTTCAGCAAAAATAAACGGCTCGTACGAGTAGTAAAATGCCTGACTCAGCATCATGATTACCAATGCGATTTTGGAGGTGGCACCGTAAATGCCCAATTCCGCTTTTCCAAATTCGCCGGGCAGCAAAAACGGGAACAATATCTTATCAAATGTCTGGTTCATAATGCCCGCCACACCCAGCAATACGAGGGGCAACGAGTATTTTAGCATCCTGAGCCATAGTTTTACATCAAAGCTAAAGCGCACCACAAACACATCAAACAGCAAAATCACCGTTACCAGACCTGTAGAAATCAGGTTGGCCAAAAACACATAGCCTACGCCATAATCGGGACGATAAAACCATTCGATTAATGAAGGATGTTTCAGTTGCAACCACGGACAAACCACCAGAAAGAAAACATTCAGCGCAATTTTTGCAAATACAGCCAGCAAATTAATCGCCACAAAGCGCACTGGCCGGTTTTGATACCTCAGGTACACAAACGGAATGCACCCAAAAGCATCCAATGCCACCACCGTTCCCAGCATGCCAATAAATTCGGGATGACTTGCATAACCAATCACTTCAGCCAATGGGCGTTGGTATAAAACTGTCATCACAGCAAAAATCAGCGAACTCACGCCCACCGAAATCAGCGTCGTACTGTAGACTTTATCCGCTTCCTCGCGCCGTTGGTTGGCAAATCGCAAAAAGCCCGTTTCCATACCATAGGTCAGAAACACGAGCAGCAACGCCGTCCACGAATACAGGTTGGTGATAATTCCATAATCGGCCGACCGTGGCAACACATAGGTGTACAGCGGCACCATCATCCAGTTCAGGAATTTTCCCAAAATACTGCTGATGCTATACAACGCCGTTTCCCTGGCCAGCTTTTCTATTTGCTTTTTCACCTGCTATTTGTGCTTAAAAAAATTCAGCAGCTTTTCCATCATTTTCATTCCGCCCGAAGGTTCAAAATCCTCTGGTTTCAGGTAGCCACCACTCATCAGCAGGCGCACTGCTTCGTCCACCTGCTCTTTTCTCACCTGCAATTTCACCCCACCATTCACAGTCGCCAAATAAGCTCTGTTAATGATTTCGTCCTTCCCATAACACTCAATTTCGTACGATTCCAGATACGACTTCACCATTTCAAAATCAATCGAACTACTAAAAGTCCGGATAGTTACCAGTTCATCCATAGCAGTGATTCTTTTTAAAATTTTATTCTTTGGGCGCCACCCCTTTGGGGTCGGGCTATCCGCTCTTGTACCGCCCGCTACGCGTCCGGCACGCCGCTTCTATCCCTGGCGCACGCAGCGCGAGAGTTCGATTGGTTTTTTAAAACAGCATTCCCTGTTCGCCCAACTTTACTTTCCCCAGATGTTTATAAGCAAGTTCAGTCACTTCCCGTCCGCGTGGTGTGCGTTTCATAAAACCTTCTTTTATCAAAAATGGTTCGTACACCTCTTCCAGCGTGCCAGCATCTTCTCCCAGAGCGGTTGCGATTGTGGTCAATCCCACCGGTCCGCCCCGGAATTTATCAATGATTGTGTTCAATATCTTGTTGTCAACCTCATCCAGCCCGTAACGGTCGATATTCAGAGCGTCCAACGCATAATGCGCTATTGCCATGTCAATTACTCCAGATCCTTTTACCTGAGCAAAATCACGTACACGGCGCAAAAGAGCATTCGCAATACGGGGTGTACCGCGACTACGTCCACCAATTTCGCGCGCTGCTTCGTGCTCAATAGGCACATCCAGCAAGCTGGCCGAACGCTCAATAATCGACGTAATCACCTCAATATCATAATATTCAAGATGACTGTTTATCCCAAAACGCGCACGCAGCGGAGCCGTTAGCAATCCACTTCGGGTAGTCGCACCAATCAGCGTAAACGGATTTAAATCCAGCTGAATGGAGCGCGCGCTGGGCCCTTTATCAATCATGATATCGATGCGATAATCCTCCATGGCCGAATACAGGTACTCCTCCACCACCGGGCTTAATCGGTGAATTTCATCGATAAACAGCACATCATTGGGTTCCAGACTGGTAAGCAGCCCGGCCAAATCGCCCGGTTTATCGAGCACCGGCCCCGAAGTTACCTTAAAGCCCACATTTAGCTCATTAGCAATAATGTTCGACAGTGTCGTTTTTCCCAGTCCGGGAGGCCCGTGCAGCAGCACATGGTCAAGCGATTCGCCTCTCATGCGGGCAGCCTGCACGAAAATCCGCAGATTCTCCACAATCTTATTCTGCCCGCTAAAATCCGAAAAGCTCAACGGTCGCAAGGCATTTTCGAATTCCTTCTCGCCATTGCGGTTGTTTCGTATATCGAAGTTTTGTTCCATTTATTTAAATTCTCGGTACTAATGTGTTTGCCCTAATTATTTATTTCGTCAAACTCTTGAATACATCTTCTATGCTGCGTTCCATGGTTTTCATGGTCAGTATTTTGTTTCCGCTTTTTACCGCAAAATCGAAAATTTCAGCCCGGATATCGGTGTTGGCAATAATTGAAAATGAGGTATCCGAGAGCGCATCTACAGAACTGATATTTTGCAATTGTTCCAATCCGGTGGCAGCTTTCTGAAATTCTACTTCCAGATGCATACTGTTTTCATCAAAATGGCTGATTTTTGAAATATCCGGATAATCGGCCACAATTTCGCCTTTGTTGATGATGATGACTCGGTTGCAGATAGCCTTGATTTCCTGCATGATATGTGTACTTAGCAAAACCGTCTTGTCTTTGCCGATTTCACGAATCAACGTCCGAATTTCTTCCAGCTGATTGGGGTCAAGTCCGGTGGTCGGTTCATCGAGAATCAGCACTTTTGGGTTCGGAATCAGTGCCTGAGCCAAACCTACCCGCTGTCGATAACCTTTAGACAATTGTCCGATTTTTTTATGAAATTCAGGTCGTAATCCCACCAAATCGATCAATTCATCTACCCGCTGATGTTTAGCTTTGCCCTGTTTATAGGTTTCGGCCACAAAAAGCAGATATTCCTTTACATACATATCGGTATACTGCGGATTTTGTTCCGGCAGATAGCCTACCATGCTGCTGGTTAGCAACTGATTTTCGCTGACCTCCAGTCCGCAGATTTTCGCCGAACCGGATGAATAAGGGAGTGCTCCTGTCAGGATTTTCATGGTAGTGGTTTTTCCTGCACCATTTGGCCCCAGAAACCCCACCACTTCGCCGGTTCCTATTTCAAAGTTGATATGAT
>JBJOOU010000044.1:0-8004 GCA_046051105.1 Bacteroidota bacterium | reverse complement strand
AGCAAATGTTTCGCACAGGCTTTGGTGGATCGATTTACATAAAGGTGGTCGCCTACCAGGTGCAGGAAATAATCATTTCCAATAAAATCGGCTCCACACAGCACTGCATAACCATAACCGCGGGCTTTGTCCTGGGCGATGAAATGGATTTGCGAATCATTGTTCACCATATTGCTGTAGGCATCGATATCAGCTGGTTGAACCACAATACCTATTTCTTCTATACCTGCCTGGCGGGCTTCACTGATCAGAATTTCAAGTACCGTTTTACGAATACCGTCTCTGTCAACCAATGTTTGCAGCGCCAGATTACGTTGATCAGGACCTGCAGCAGTAATGAGTGCTTTTTTTACTTGCATAGATTTATTTTTTTAGATCAAAGAATAAAGATCAAAGAATAAAGATCAAAGAATAAAGGTTTTCTCTGTTTTTAAATTCCTATCAAAATTAATGATTTTTTATCAAATACAAAAGGTTGGAGGAGCTAATGATATGCGTTTTTTAGGGCGAATCGTTTTAGTACAACTTGAGCTTCGCAAAAACTTTTAGTCGTCGACCGACGGGAGACACTAAAACGTTTAAAAAGCTTGAAGTGAGCAGGATTTTCGCGCTGCATAGTTTTTATTTGATATTAGACGTTTCAAGGTCTGCGAGGCTTGAAAGTCTGCAAAAGCCCCTTTACTCCTACTGCCCACCGATACGGGTACCAGAGCCACCAGAATGAGAGTTTGTAGTTTGTAGTTTGTTGTTTATTGTTTGAACTCTCTTCGGTACTAACTTTTGACTTTTTGCTCCCTATCCCGTATTTTTCGATCATAAAGGATTTGGAGGGAAATAATAAATCGCTGACATATCTTACAAAATCGGAAAGTGTGTTTATTCGTTTCAGATTCGAAATGTGAGCGGGTACTGCTGATTTGTTTTTATCTTCCTCAAACTCATACCCATTCAGATATTTGATAAATAAGTCTCTGGCGTTATCTTGTAAACAGGCTTTATGTTTATTGAGAATATCTACGGGCAGCGGAACATGGCAAAATTCATGTACCAGCATCAGGTAGGGATACACTTCCTGAGAACAGTTGTATTCGGTACACATGCTTTCGAGTTTGGTAGCATCGATATCTTGATAACTCAACAATAAGTTGGCAATATCAGCAAAGGAAGTAAACTGTACATGTCCTTTTGTAAAATGTTTGTGCAGATGGACACAGAGATGAATCAATTGGTGGTAAAAGTCCATTTTTCGGGCTTCAACACCGTTCAGTATTACTTTTTCTGATTTTTTCCAGAGTCTATCGATATTGATCTGCACCGAATCATTGATCTGGTGCAAACGAATATGCACTTCTACCGATATACCGTTGAATACCATTGGTGCATAATGTACAAAATCAGACTTCGATGATACAAAATTGCTGAGTGCACCCGTATTTACAGCCTGAAATCCAAGCTTATTCAGAGCTTTCAAAACATATTCGGCATGTTCGGGAAGCACCAGTATATCAATATCGCTCATTTGTCGCAATTGGATGTCGCCGTATAGATTTTCGGCCAGGCAAATGCCTTTCAGAGCCATTACTTCCACATTGTCGGGCTGCAATTCTTTCAGAAGATTGCTGAAAGAATTGTACAAAACCATGTTACGCGACAGTGTTTTAAAAACAACTTGTTGCAATACCCATCGGGCAGAATCCGGCAATTCTTTCAGCTGTTCCTTGTTTAAGGTCTTGTTCAGAAACAAAGGTGCAAGTCCTCTATCGGTCAATAGTTTTACTAATAATTGCCAATTAGTGATTTCTGAAAGCAGCGCTCGGGTTCGGGATTGATCTTCCTCCGTTGGCTGCAATTTCAAGGAGTTTAAAACCAGTTTTTCTTCGGGAGAAAGCATGTTATTTAGTGGTCGTTAATAGTTCCTTTATAATACTGAGGATAAATTTCGTGTTGCCGATCAGGTATCTGCGCCACATTCTTTTGGGTTCTTTCAGCAATCGGTACAGCCATTCCAATCCCAGGCGGATTATCCATCGTGGCGCCCTGTTGACGGTTCCGGCATAAAAGTCGAAAACAGCCCCAATACAGCAGATATGTAGGTTAGTATGTAGTGAGTAGTTTGTAGTGGGTAGTTTGTAGTGGGTAGTATTTTTACTCTCAACTCCTGACTCCTGACTTTCGATTTTTAACTTTTGACTATTCCCGTCATTATCCACTGTCAATTGTCCATTATCAATTTCAACACTCTTTTCATTACTACCAACTACAAACTTCTGACTATCCATTGTTAACTGTCCACTTTGTACTAATTTGTACGCCCATTTTTCCTGTTTGGGAGCTGTCATGCCTACAAATAGAACATCGGGATTCACTTGCAGTATAATGTCTACCATTGTCTGATTATCCTTATCATCGAATTCCGGCTTGTAAGGGGGCGAATAAGTATGTACTTCAACATTGGGAAACTCCACCCCTGCCCGCTCCCTGATCTTTGCCAACACCTCTTCCGTACTTCCTATAAAAAGGGCTTTTTTGTATGTAGACGTGGCATGACGCGTCTCTATATTATTTAAACGGTTCATCTCCCAATAAAACAAATCCTCTCCCGCAATCTTCTTTAATGTTTTCTTACACTCCCCTTTAGGGGGCTTGGGGGTCAGCAATTTGGCTGCCCAAACAACGCTAATACCATCAGGCAAAAGGATATCACTGTTTTTCAGTGCATGAGCAAATTCCGCATCTTCGCGGCTTACGTTGTAGGAGTGTGCATTCAGTGTGGTGATGAGTAATCTGCCTTGAGGAAGGTTTTCTAAACCGGACGCATATAAATTAAAATCTTTCAACATATATATGGGTTAAAATTCTTTGAATGATCAGTGTGTCAGCATGAAACTGTGAAGTAATTTCTGACGATTTTTTCCTATTTGTTTTTCCCGGCTATGCTTCTGGCTTTCGCCGAAATATGTTTCTTTTGTTCATAGTATGGGAAACATTAAATACCGTTTTCCACCTTAGCTCGAAATGTATCTGTTTCGGTTTGCTGAAAGTATGAACTCAACTGCCTGAAACGTATTAATTAATCATTTTCTAATCTATTATTAGACAATGTTCAATAAATATTGAATGGAACTAACGTTCGTTTACAAATATTAACTCTTGTCGGAGCGTAAAATCGATGTTTAGCTCTATATTTGCGCAACAATAGGTACTTTATATTCAATAGAACTATTTTTTGAATGTAGATTCCTATAAAGATCCTATATTCTTCAGTATAGTAAAGTTATCTCTTTTCAAGCAAAAAAACAAATTCAGGGGCAATAAAAAAGCCCCGCAAGCAGGATACGGGGCTTCGTTGTTCAACAGAACAGAATGATGCTTCGCTTAGTTAGCAGCCGCGGTAGTTTTGGTCGACGTCGCGGCTGTTGCATTTGTATCTACTTCATTCTTGTTTCGGGTATCACGCGTTTTCATAGAGGCAATGTATGGAACGAAGAATTCATCCAGTTCAGCATTCAGTGCACTATAATCAACATCAGCGTGTTGTACCTGATCCAGTTCTATTGCTTTCAGTACATTGGTAACCGAAGTTAGTATTTCCTCACGTATCTGAATCAGTGGAGTCATACGTCGTGAGGAGTTATCCTCTCTTCGTTTGTCAACCCTTTCAGATAAATCAGGTTGCAGCAACTTTAGTTCTTCTACATAAGCGTACAATCCTAAAGTTTTTGCAGCAGTCCTTAGTGCTTCACTACTATCCCATTCACTGATAAACCCTAAGAGTTTATCGTCAGCAGATTTAGTAGTTTCTTTACTAAAGTCAATCAAATACTTATTTATCAGCGGAAAAAGATCTTTGGCAGTTTCCAGCAAAATGCTGATACCGCCACTCTCCGTTGCCGACTTTTGTTTCAGAATCGACTTTATCAGTACAAGCCGCTTCTTTCGTATTTCCGTAATGGAATCCGATAGCGGATGTGCTTTTTTTGCTAACTCTGAAAAAGTGGCCAGTTTCGACTCTTTTTCAACCAGTAAATCTACAAAGAGCTGTATGCCCATTGCTTCAGTTGTGTGCTTTGATACTATTTTTATCAAAGCACGTACCATATCCGGTATTTCGTTGTTCCGGATACGGCCAAGATATGAATATCTATGTTTCATAATAAATTATTTTTTATCACATAGACTACCAGCATCCGATAAACCTTCTTTCAACTGGATTTACCTGCTATTACCAATACAAAGAGAATGATTACCCGCTGGTAATCCATTACAAGGATTAAGACCAACATCAGTTATCCAATGTTTTCAATCTTAACCGATTGCAATTTTAAATAATTATTTTCAAAGTCGCAAATTTATTTCTCCAAAAAAGTATCTCAAAATCTATTTTGTCTCAGAAAATAATTATATACATCTGATATACTGTGAAATACAACGTAAGAGTGGAGTGTTTTTATTATATTTAAATTGTATTGTTTTGATATTCCTTAGTATGGATGCTTGAAGGACTTAATACAATAGCAATTTGATAAAATGTATCGCAGATTGTCCAGTAATAATCCACATTGTCTTTTGTGGACATATTTGTTTGGCAAAGCGATACACAAAACATGTTGGGCATATACACTCCGATAGCTTTGATGTAGGCCTCTTTAGCTGTCCATATTTTATAAAACATTGACGAAAAATCCGAAGATGGAATTGTGTTTAAATATCTGATTTCCATTTTATGGAAAAACGCATTTGCCAGGTCGGGCAGATCATCTGTATGGTGGATGAATTCTATATCAACACCAATTTCAGCAATTGGATGTGATGCAATAACATATTTATCAAGAGTATGTGAGGTCGTGAAATAAATCAACTGCTGATGTTTCTCAGTATCCAGTACAATTTTCCCGTTGGGCAAACATTTGATTTGCACTTCTGTGGGGTGACAATTTAAATATTCAGCAAGATATCTTCGCAGAATACCATGTCTTATCACATAATTGTTCTTCAGTTCGTAAGTCGAGTATCGATTTGCCCTTTCTTTTTCAAACTCTTGTAACGAATTCCAATAATCATCAACGAGATGCCGGTGTTCATTGATATTGAAAATTTCAATGCTATACATCTACTTATGAGTTATATATTGATCAAGAATGTTTACAATTTGATGAACGTGCTCTTGTTTGAAGAAATCTAAATGACCACAACTAAACTCTTTTGTATCAATAGAGCTATTGATATTCCGATCCCAAAATAGTACGGGACTCATCAAATTCAAATAAAATAGTCTTCTAAAAGGAGATATATTGGTTTGTTCGGATCTAATTAGCAGAAATTGGTTATCGTATTTTTTATCAGAATAATAGTTGAAAAATATTTTTTGAAATACTGAGTTACCCGTAAGGATATTGTCGTAAGTAATTGGTTTTTTGTTTGTTTTTGTTTTTATACGTACGTATAATCTCAACAAATCCCAAAAACGGTTTTTTAGATAAATTGTTTTTTGTTGAAGGGAAATACCTCTGAATATCGTTGTTTCAAATTTGATAAAGTCCAGGGTATTATCGTTGGGAACATAGATTCCCGGTGATATACTGTCGACAATGGCCATAAAGCTTACCGGAATATTGATGTTCTTCAATTGCTGTGCAATTTCAAACACCAGTTTTCCACCAAATGAGTACCCAAGAAGCATTACTGAGCTACCGGAAAAGAGCTTTTCTATTTCTGATACATAGGCCTGAGAGGTTTCCTCCATCGTCATTATTTCCGATTCGTGAGCAGATATATAGTCATAATTCAGGCAATATACTGGGTTGGGATGCTTGAAGTGTTGGACAAACGACATAAAGGTCAATGAATTGCCTTCCCATCCGGGAGCCATAATGAAGGGAGATCCTTCTCCTGGTTTTAGTTGAATTAGCAGACTTTGTCCTTTTGGTTTGCAGATATCTTTCTCTATTGAGGCCGCAAAATCACGAATGGTGGGACATTGAAATACGATAGCAGGGCTTAATTCAATGCTGAATTGCTGATTCAGGTCGTTGATCATTCTCAGTGCCAACAGTGAGTAACCACCCAGATCAAAAAAATTGTCGCAGGATTGTATCTCTTTGTCAGGAAAGAATTTTTGCCAGCATTTGATTATTGCCGCTTCTGTTTCGGACGCTTTTTCGGTTTTCCTGCTTGTTTGATAAAAAGCATGTTCGCTTAATTTCAATTGATGCTTGTCTATCTTTCCATTATTGTTTAAGGGCATGGAGGCTATTCCTACAAATTGATAAGGAATCATATAGCCTGGTAGCTTTGATAAAAGAAATTTTTTCAAGTCATCCAACTCGATCATCGTATCTGACTTATTTACGACAAAATAGGCTATTAGTTCGATTCTGTCATCCACAGTTTGTGGTAGGACAGCGCACTCTTTTATATTGGTATACTCACAAATAATTGCTTCTATTTCACCAATTTCAATTCGATAGCCATGAATTTTCACCTGATTATCTACTCTGCCGTAGCATTGCAATTCTCCATTTGGCAATATTTCACCAATATCTCCCGTAAGATAGATCCTTTCACCCGGTACATCTGCTGAGTAGATAAATCTTTCAGAGCTGAGTTGTTCATTCATAAAATAACCACGAGCCAGACTCAATCCACCGATAGCAATTTCCCCTTTCACTCCTTTCTCGCATAACTTATTTTGCGGGTTGAGTATATAAAAGTCGTTGTTTTGTATGGGTGTTCCAATGGTGATTGATTTTTCGCTTTTTACATGGCATACAGACGACCAAACGGTAGTTTCTGTGGGGCCATACATATTGAATATCTCAGCTTCGGTGATCTGCTTCAATGATGTATATAATGCTGGAGTGAATGGCTCGCCTCCAATCAGAATGACCTTTAATGAAGCCAGTGATTTTTTACCCTCTTCACTCAGCATCATCCATTGTAAGCGTGAAGGTGTAAACTGCGAACTTTGAATATGATAGGTATTGATGAGCGAAGCAACCATTTCAGGGTTTTGAACACTCTCTTTATCAGCCATGATCAGGCTAACACCTTTACACAACGCCAACCATGACTCAACAACAAATATATCAAATGAATAAGTTGTCAGACATAGAATGCTCTCAACTGTGTGGAGAAGCGTTTGGTTATAAACGCCTTCGATCAAATTGAGTACCGATTGATGCTCAATTGCCACTCCTTTAGGACGGCCGGTGCTGCCAGAGGTATAGATAATGTATGCCAGTTGATTTCTGTCAATGTGCAGTCTTGGACAATAATTAGGGGTATTACTCTGAAGAATTTTCTGTACAGAACTTATATTTATTTCTGCCTTATTCAGGCCTTTTACTCTGGTGAGGAATGCCGTATCAGTGAGGAGTATTTCGGACCGACTGTCGTCCAGCATGTATGAAATTCTTTCGTCGGGTAAAATGATATTAATAGGCAGATAGGCAGCACCTGCTTTCAGAATACCGAGTAAAGTAAACACTAATTCATCCGATCTTTCCATGAAAACGGCAATGGGCTGATCGGGTTGAACCTGATATTCAGAAAGAAGATAATTCGCAATTTTATTCGATTGTAAATCTAACTCCTGATAGCTGACAGCCCTGTTTTCAAAATACAGAGCTATTTTTGAAGGTGATTCAGCTGTTTTTTGGTTGATTAATTCGATCAATGACAAATGATCTAAACGGGGTTTCTTGCCCGGTAGTATAGATGGAGTAGTAAGTGATTTTGGAGGATTGATTAGTTCATCGATATTTGCTGTGAATGATTGGCCGACAACATTTCTGATTAGCGCATGGTATTCTGTGGCAAGTTGCTGAATAGTTGATGCTTTGTATAAATCAGTTGCATATTCGATCCTCACCTGAAAATTATTATTTATCAATTCTACATACACCGACAGATCATATTTGGAATGTCGATTGTCCATCTCTTCCATCTGTAAGTCAATTCCGTTGAAGGAAAGAGAATGTTCTGTAGCGTTTTGATAAACAAATA
>JBJOOU010000043.1:0-6630 GCA_046051105.1 Bacteroidota bacterium | reverse complement strand
AATGGCAATCATTGCAGCATTGTCGGTGGTAAACGAAACGGGTGGAATGTAAACTGTCCATCCAATTTTTTTTGCATGATCGTTAAATGCTTCCCTCAGAGCGGAGTTAGCAGACACTCCTCCAGCCACTGCTACTTCTTTTATGTTTAGGTCTTTCGCCGCTTTGCGCAATTTTCGCATCAAAATTTCAACTACTGTGTTTTGAATTGATGCACACAAATCATTTAGATTTTCGGAAATGAAATCGGGATTTTCTTTTTGTTTATCCCTCAAAAGATACAAGAAAGATGTTTTCAGACCGCTAAAGCTGTAATTGTAATCCGGGATTTGTGGTTTGCTAAATTCAAATGCCTGTGGATTGCCGGTTTTAGCCAGCTTATCGATGTGCGGACCACCTGGATAGGGGAGTCCCATTACTTTTGCACACTTGTCAAAGGCTTCGCCGGCGGCATCATCTATGGTTTGGCCGATTATTTCCATCTTGTCAAAGTCTTTTACAAGAATGATTTGTGAATTTCCTCCTGATACCAGTAAGCACAAAAATGGAAACTCCGGTTTTTTTTCATTGCCCCCGGCAGTGCTGATAAAATGAGCCAGTACATGTGCCTGAAGATGATTTACGTCAACCAGAGGAATATTTAGGGCCTGAGCAAAGCCTTTTGCAAAAGAGGTGCCTACCAATAATGATCCTAAAAGGCCGGGGCCGCGGGTGAATGCAATGGCGTTTAGGTCTTCTTTTGTGATGTTGGCTTGTTTAAGCGCTTCGTGTACAACTGGTATAATGTTTAGCTGATGAGCACGGGAGGCAAGTTCGGGTACTACGCCCCCGTATTGTGAGTGAACTTCCTGACTTGCAATGACGTTTGACAACATTACGCCATCACAAATTACTGATGCCGAGGTGTCGTCGCAGGATGATTCTATGCCTAATATGTAGTTGTAATTCATTGTCATTTAGTAATATGTAAGTGATGTTCGAGCCTTTTCCAGAAAGTGGCACGACTCTTGTTTTCGAAAACAAATATATTCCTATAAAACCTTAATTTCATGAGGTTTTCAAGCCATTTTTACAAATATATTGGCTACATTTGTGTAACAAAGTTCAAAAGTATAAAAAAAACAGCTAAGATAGTAGGGTTTGTTGGTGCAGGGATAGTTTTATTTTTCGCACTGCTGTATGTATTGCTTCAAAATAGCAGTATACAACAGGTTATTGCCCAGAATGTTGTTAAGCAGTTGTCGGAAAAATTGCATACTAAAGTGACGCTTGGTGAGATCAACTACAAGCTTTTTAATGTAATCTCTATCGACGATCTTTATGTAGAAGATCAGCATCGCGACACCTTACTTTATGTCGGGAATGCGGATGCGCATTTTAAGCTATGGGACTTTTTCAAAGGCAAGATTATTTTTACTTCCGTAGAGCTTGATAGGTTCAGTGGCCATTTGAAAATAGATAAAAATGGTCATTCCAATATCGAATTCATCATTAAGGCTTTTAGTAAACCTCAAAAGAAAGACACTTCTGCGGTAGAATATCAAATAAAAGAGTTTAAACTCAAGAATTCCACCTTCACCTATTACAACGCTAAATCGTTTAAACCCGCAGCCCGTGGCTTGTTTAATGGCAATGACTTGCGACTTCGCGCCATAAACGCCAATATTGCTCTCAATTATTTCAAAAAGGATTCTATAGATGTTGAGATTGCATCCTTGTCGGCTATTGAGCACTCTGGGCTTGTGTTGAAGGAGTTCCGAACGCGCGCCACAGGGATGAAGCATGGTATTCGGGTGCCGGAGTTGTTTGTCGCACTTCCGGCCTCAGAGGTTAGGTTTGAAAACATTGCGTTACGTTACGATAGTATTGCAGATTTTAAACGGTTTGTTGATAAAGTAAAGCTGAGTCTGCCACTGATTTCCTCCAGAATTTCTCCCTCTGACCTTGCAACTTTTGTTCCCCAATTGCGCAATGTGAAAGGTGAAGTACGCCTGAAGGCACTTTTGAATGGGAGAGTGTCGAGTTTGCATATGCAAAAGATGGAGTTGAAATACAATAAATCGCTTTTGTTTAAAGCCGATTTAGATGTAAATGGGCTTCCGGAGTTAGCGGACGCATTTGTCTATGGTAAGATTAATGATTTGGTTTTACAACCAATGGATTTTCAGGATGTATTGTCCAAAATGAGTCAGAAGCCAGTTGTCTTTCCGCAGGAGTTGGCTCGTTTAGGTACTTTGAAGTACAAAGGTAATATTACGGGTTTCTTAACTGATTTAGTGGCATATGGCAACTTAAATACTGCTTTAGGGAGCATTTCTACCGACTTGCTGGTGAAGCTTGAAAATCAATTTCATGATCTCGCCTACAATGGTACTGTGCAAACGACGAATTTTCAGTTGGGGAAATTGCTGAATAATCCAAAGTTGGGTAAAATTGCATTCAAAGTAAATTCAAAAGGAACCCGAAAAGATAAGATGCCGGTTCAGGGTGTTATTACCGCCAATGTGGGTGAGCTACAGTTTAATAACTATACTTATCGGGATATAAATTTTGATGGGAAGTTTGATGGAAGAGGTTTTAATGGTAAAGCGGGAGTAGAAGATGAAAATATTCATGCCCGATTTAATGGTATAGTTGACCTGACTCAAAAATTGCCTGTTTATAAATTCGGTTTAAAGGTGAAGGAGACTAATCTGGAAGCTTTACACCTGATAAAAAAATATACTGGTGCTCGTCTTTCGTTTAATGTGAATACCAATATTTCGGGAAATTCAATCAATAACGTGAATGGTTCGGTATTGGTAGATAGTATTGAATTTGTAAATAAAGGTAAGGTGCTGAATGCCGGTCAGGTGCAAATACTGTCGAGGAATTTTGACAGGCAAACGCGAATTACGATAGCCTCGGATTACGTAAATGGAGCATTGAGTGGGAATTTCAAATATGCTACTTTAGGGCTTACTCTCAATAAAATATTACAAAAATACCTTCCGTCATTATCTGTGCCTCTGGAAAAAGTGGCAAGGATGCCGAATCAGCTTGATTTTGATTTTAGTATATCCAATATAAATGAAATTACAGATGTACTGGAGATGTCATATAAACTGAATGGTGTTGCTCATTTGAAAGGAGCTGTTGATGAGTCAGTAAATAAGGTTGAATTTGTGGGGGCTGTACCATCTTTGCAAGTAGGTAATCAGTTGATAGATAATGTGTATTTGCATGTGGATAACCCTAAGCAAAATCTACAATTTACAGGACGGGCTCAACTGCATGCGAAGGATGGTATAATGAATGTATTTTCAAGTGCCAGTGCCCGACAAGATAGTGTGCAGGCTCAAATGGGTTGGCAGAATTCTCAGAAGATAACAAATGCCGGTGAAATAAAAGTGGCAGCGGGATTTCGAAAGGAAAACGGTAAAACGGCCTCTCGATTTACGGTTCTGCCCACCCAAGTGATTGTAAATGACTCAGTCTGGGATATTCATCGAAGCTTGGTTGAATTTAATACGGATAGTACGATTAATATACATAACTTTTTATTTGATTGCCATAAGCAATTTGTGCATATTAATGGCGTGGCCTCTAATAGTCAAACTGATAATATAAAGATAAATCTAAATGATATTAGTCTGGACTTTGTTTTTGGACTTATTAAGTTGAAAGCTATTGGTATTGGTGGAAATGTAAGTGGAAACGTTACATTGTTCAGTTTGATGAAGCAGCCATTTTTTGAGGCAGATTTGGGTCTGAATAAGGCTACCTTGAATCATCAGCCTGTGGGAGATGCAAAGGTACATGCCACTTGGGATAAGTTGAATAGTCAGATTGTGATGGATGCTGTGTTTGCAAATGACCAGAAGGAGCGTGTGGCTGTGGTTGGAGGTGTTTATGTGCCCCGAAATGACTCGTTGGATTTGACGTTTGATACCCATGGCTTTAATATCGCTTTTCTGAACAGGTATTTTGAGTCTGTTGTGCAGGATTTTAGAGGTGCTGCTAGTGGTAAAGTGCGCATGTTTGGTCCGACAAGGCATATTTGTTTTGAAGGCGATGCTTTGGTGAAGGGAGGGCAGGCGACCGTCAAAATGTTGAAGACCACTTATTTCTTTAATGATTCGGTGCATCTTGCACGTAAAGCTATTATGTTGAATAATATAAAGATATATGATCAGGAGCGAAATCCTGGTACTTTGAAAGGCGTGATCAATCATAGTGGCTCATTTTCACAGATGGTATATGATGTGAGAATGAATGGACGTAATATATTGGCTTTGAATACGAGAACGGAAGATAATGATTATTTTTTCGGGAAAGCATATGCCAATGGAAATGTGCATATTTTTGGCGACGAGAAAGTATGTAATATCTGGGTAGATGCAGTTTCTCAGCCCCGTACAAAGTGCTTTGTGAATATGGGTAGTGCGTCTTCGGCCAAAGATAATAGCTTTATCACTTTCGTGAAGAAAGATAGAAGTATTAGAAAAGATGTGGTTGTGAGTAAACCGGTTGTTTCTAACTCTGGAATGAATGTAAAGGTGAATTTGCAGATGTCTGTAACACCTGATGCAGAAATGGAGATGATTATCGACCCCAAAGGAGGCGATGTGGTGACGGGTAGAGGGGATGGGAATTTACGTGTCGAATTTGATACCTATTCTGATATAAAACTTTATGGTACCTATACCATTCAAAATAATGGTTATTACCTTTTTACTCTACAGAACTTATTTAAAAAGGAGTTTAAAATAGATAAAGGAAGTACTTTGGTGTGGACTGGAAGTCCTTATCATGCTCAGGTGAATATCCGCGCACTTTATCCTCTGTCGGCGTCTCTGAAGGATTTGGAGCCGGATGCTGATAAGCAAACGACATCAAATCGTGCTAGCGTACCTGTGAACTGTGTGTTGAAGCTTACTGACGATTTAATGAAGCCTACGATTAAATTTGATATTGATTTGCCTCAATCCGAAGAGAGTGTGAAGCAGAAGGTGAAAGATATCGTCAATACAGATGAAATGATGAACCGTCAAATATTGTATTTGTTGTTGTTGGGTAAATTTTACACTCCTGAATATACTCAGGCTACTAATTCTGCTTTTGGAGCAAATGAGGCGTTTGCGTTTGGACTGTCAACGCTTAGTGCTCAGGTGAATAGCTGGCTGTCCAAAGCAGTGAGTAATGTGAGTATTGGGTTGGATTATAAGCAGCGGTCTGATGTAACTGCCAATGAGTCGGAATCGCAGTTTTCAACTCAATTGCTTTATCAGCCGAACAACAGGGTGATTATCAATGGTAATTTCGGTTATAGTACCGAAAATGCTAATGTTAGTACTAATAATAATAAGTTTATTGGAGATATTGACCTGGAATATTTGCTTACCGAATCAGGAAAGATTCGTCTTAAAGCCTACAATCACACTGTAGATAGAACCCGCTTGATAACTGCCAAAACAACTCAGGGTGTTGGGGTTTTGTATAAGGAGGATTTTGAGTCGCCGGGGGCCATGCTTAATTATTATTGGAATATGATTTCCGGTAAATCAAAGAAGAAAAATAATGAGGAAAAACAAAAATAAGCTTTTAGTGTTAATGATGTTCTGTATGGGGGCGATTAATGCTCAAAGCCTGGAATATTTGTATAAAAACCTTCCAGATAATATTGATCCGTTGTTGACCTATAAAGAGCGGAACGAGATGGTGGAATATATGAAGTCCAACCAAATTGATACCGTTAGGAATAAATTAGGTGGTGTAGCGTATTTCCTGAAGTATGATACTTTGCATAACTCTGTGGTGGTGAGAAATACTTCAACTTCATTGTTTGAAATGAGAATCATAAACCGTTCATCACATCAACCTTTTATTGCTGTAATTAATAGCGTTCAGGGACCCGTTCTGAGTTCGTCAATTTCATTTTACGATATGAGCTGGCGTACTCTCCCGATGAAGTTTGTGATGCCTCGGAGTGTTGAGTGGGTTGATGAAAGTTTATTGACATCAGCAGTCAATGTAGATCATGCCTGGGTTAGGAATTCAATGAGTTTGAACTTCGTTTCGTTGAAATTTGCCGACGATTCGCCTGTGCTTATTGCAGAGAATCATGCTACTGAGCGTTTAAATGAAGAGGATGGTAAAAAGGTAAAACCTTTTGTGTTGAGTCAATCTATTCTCTACGAATATAAAGAGGATGCTTGGGTGAAGATTAAGAAATAAAAAAAAACCGGCGATAATTTATCGTCGGGATTTTTTTATTTCCTTGTTAGTCAGGGCAATTATTTTTTGCCACGGCTTGCATAACGAGTCATGAACTTGTCAACACGTCCTGCAGTATCCACCAATTTAGATTTACCTGTGTAGAAAGGGTGAGATGAGCTTGAGATCTCTAATTTTACTACTGGGTAAGTTTCGCCATCAATTTCGATAGTTTCTTTTGTGTTTACAGTTGAACGTGAGAAAAATGTATCGCCATTTGACATATCTTTGAATACTACGGTGCGATAGCTTTCTGGGTGAATTCCGCTTTTCATATCTTTATGTTTTAATTTATTTTCCTGATCAATTCTTTTGGGCTTGCAAAAGTACTAAATTTCATCTAATTCTCAAACAAATTCTCCGAATTTTATTTCAAG
>JBJOOU010000042.1:0-6291 GCA_046051105.1 Bacteroidota bacterium | reverse complement strand
TATTGGATGCAATCAGGCATTTACCGACCAAATGGGCGTTACTGACGATGATATCAGAGGAAAAACTGTATACGAAATTTGGCCAAGCGAGGAAAATCTCAAAAATTACCGCAGCGATTTGGAACAAATCACCAACCGTGGAAAAACATCTATTAGAAGTAGCCTGATAGATAAAGCGGGAAACAGGCGCGATTTGATGCTCGTAAAAAATGTTTTTTTCGACGAAAATGGGCTCACCCGTGGTCTTGTGGGTACCTATCTGGACATCACCGACATATTACATACCGAAGAAGCCCTAAGAAAAAGTGAACAAATGCTTCAAACCGTTCTGGATCATTTTCCGGGGGTTGTATTTTGGAAAGATGTCAACTCAACTTACATGGGGTGCAACAAAGCTTTTGCAAATGGTGCCGGATTATCTACTCCGGCTGACATCATCGGAAAAACTGACTTTGATCTACCATGGAGCAAAACAGAGGCTGAACATTACCGAAAAGATGACATCGAAGTAATGGAGCAGGATTTGCCTAAAGTGCATATAATCGAACAACAACACCAGGCAGATGGAAAGGTCATTTGGTTTGATACCAATAAAGTGCCATTCAAAGACGAGAATGGCAATATCATTGGAGTAATTGGAGTATCGAGCGACATCTCGGACAAAAAAATCATTGAAGAACAACGCAATTTCCTGCTGGCGTGTATCGAAAACACCGACGATATGATTATTGTCAAAAACCTGGACTCAAAAATTGTTTCGGCCAACAAAGCATGGATTCAAAACAATGGGGGGCTGGATTTATCACAAATCATCAACAAAACTGAAAATGAAGCGATCTACAGCTCAAACTCTTTAATCAACAAGGAAGCTCAGCTAAAAGCCCAACAGCTGAAACATGGTGAGTTTTTGATAGAAGAAAAAGATATTGTTACCGAAACAGGACAAAAGCTTACCTACAAAATCAAGCGCTATCCTATATACAACGAGAAGAATAATCTAATTGGAACAGGTACTATCCAAAGCGACATCACCGAAAGTAAAAACGCTGAAAATGCTCTCCGGGCGAGCGAACAACGTTATATGCTGCTTGCCAACAACATTTCTGACGGTATATTTGTATGCAAAGACGGAATGATTGAATTTACCAACAAATCATTTCTTCAGATTTTGGATTACAAAGAAACAGAAACAATTGGAAAACTTTTCATTGATCTGATTGTAAATGAACGAAAAACAGACTTCGCCTACTTTCTATCCTTTGATTCGGACACCAATCAGCAAAAAAGTATTGAAACAGAGTGCTTAAAATCCAACGGAGAGAGTATATTTGTAGAACTATTCGTAAATTATGTGGCAAACGAGAAACTGATTTACGGAATTTTGCATGACATTACTGAAAAACGTCAGATTCAGCAACAGAACATGCTCAAGGCCATTATTCAGACAGAAGAGCAGGAACGTGCCAATTTTTCGAAAGAATTGCACGACGGGTTAGGCCCATTATTGTCTACTATAAAGATATATTTACAGTGGTCGATGCGTCCCAATAGCAATAAATCGCACAAAGAAATTATTGAAAAAGCAGAAGAAGTACTGGAGGAAGCATTGATCACCGTTAAGGAAATATCCAACAGACTAAGTCCACACTTACTGATTAATTACGGACTCACTTCAGCTATACAAAGTTTTGTGAATAAGCTAGAAGAAACGAACACTGTGAAAATCAAGCTGGAAAGCAATCTGAACAGAAGAATTTTTGCCGAAATTGAAGTAGCTCTTTACAGAGCTGTAATCGAATGTGTAAACAACACGATGAAGCATGCAAAAGCCAAACATATTTCGATCGTTCTGAGTGACAACAAAAACCAAATCCAACTCCGCTACCAGGACGATGGAGAGGGATTCGACATTACTAACAAACTGGATGAGAAAAAAGGCCTCGGTCTTTATAATCTTCAGAATAGAATAAAAACCATTGGAGGAGATATCATGATGTTTAGCAAACCTCACGAGGGAGTAAACTACAACATCATTGTCCCTGTAAAAAATCCATTAAAACCCAAACAATAATGAGCAATAATCAGAAACCTAACATTATCATTGTCGACGATCATTTGATGTTCCGGCAGGGGTTAAAGGCCGTATTGATGGCTGAAAATATCGCTACAGTTATTGGCGAAGCAGCAAATGGTCGTGATTTTATTCAAATGCTGCCCGGATTAAATCCTGATATAGTTTTGATGGACATAGACATGCCCTACATGGATGGTATGGAATCCACCCAAAAGGCAATAGAAATTATGCCACACCTGAAAGTGATTGCACTTACCATGTTTAGCGACGAGGAATATTATTATAAAATGATAGAACTCGGAGTAAAAGGTTTTATTCTAAAAACTACCGGTATCTCGGAAGTAGAAAAAGCCATTCATGACGTCATGGCTGGCGATAGCTATTTTTCCAACGAATTGCTTCGCAAAATCATCCAGCGAATGGGAAAAGGTACGACTCCAAAATCGTCCGACAACAAGGAATTAACTGCCCGCGAACTGGAAGTTCTGAATTTTATTTGCGAAGGATTGAACACCGACGAAATTGCCGACAAGCTAAATATCAGCTCAAAAACGGTAAAATCACACCGCGCCAGTCTCCTCGAAAAGACCGGTAGCAAAAACACTCCCAGCCTGATACTCCACGCCATTAAAAACAAGATTATCAACCTATAAGATATTTCCAACCAATAATCACCCTCACACCTCATCATTTCATACCGCTCCCATCTAGTACTTTAGGCGGATATAAAATACTCCTAAAGTACCGCCCATTTGGTACTTCATGACCTTGTAGAGTTTTCCACGCTGGCGTATTTTTGTTCAGCTAAAATGAATAGGCAAACTACTATGCGATCACCATTTGTAAAAAAGCCATCTATTATTTTGGTTGATGACCATGTAATTTTCCGTCAGGGGCTAAAATCGCTCATCACGGTGGAAAATTTAGGAAAAGTGATAGGGGAAGCATCCAACGGAGCAGAATTTATCGAAAAACTTGCTTTCGAAACTCCTGACATCGTATTGATGGATATTGAAATGCCGGAAATGAATGGGTTCGAAGCAACCCGCGAAGCATTAAAAAGATACCCTGAACTTAAAATCATCGCCTTCACGATGTACGATGATGATGAATATCTTCATAAAATGAAGGATTTGGGCGTAAAAGGCTATATTCTGAAATCGACAGGCATTGGAGAAGTAGAACAAGCAATAAGTGATGTAATGTTAGGAAAAACATACATTTCAGAACTGAGCAAAAAAAAACCACAACAAAACCGGTAAGAGTGAGGATGCAAATCCAACAAAATCCAACTGGCGGTGGCACTATTAAAAAGGAAATAATACACAACAACCATTCATAAGACCTAAACCTTTCGCTAAGAAACACAACAAACTCCGCCATAAGCTAATTTCGGTTTATGGCGGTTGTTTACAATCTTTTTTAATCTTTATCACACTTGAAAAAGAACCGCCATCACTCGTAACTGAATGATGGCGATTTCTTTTTATACAGTCCCCGTTCTATTTCACCACAATTCGTTCGCCGCCACTATGGCTCACAAACTCCGGTGCATACTGACATTGCAGGCTGGTGATACCGCTGGTGAACGTACCACTATTGTTCACCCACAACTCGTATTCAAAAACGTAAGTTCCTTTTGGCAAATAGGAGAAGAAAAATTGCGTAGACGCATCTTTCGACGTTTGATAATACCCCACACCTTCTTTCCACTGATAGCCCGAAAGTTGATTCACCGGTTCGAAACAGGCTGCACGCAAGTCTTTCAGTGCCACGTATTCCAAATTTCTGTCCGTTGTTACGACAAGTCGTGTTATTACTTTGTCACCTTTGTGGAGCGTCGTTTGGCTAGCAGGAATCATTTCTTTGGTTGTGCCTTCTGATTTCAGAACATACAAACTTTTGCTCACTTTCAGCGCACCACCCTGCGCTTCCACTTCCTCCTGGTTTTGATAAAACTGCCAGTACATCGCTCCCCAGCCTACCGAACTGTTTTTTCCGGCTGTAGAAATCACTTTCACTTTCGACAGATCGGCTAGTTGTGAAGCAGTCAGATTGGCGGTAGGGATGGTTTGTTTGAAATAACCTGTGCCAGCTTCCTTAGTTGCTGGCTTCAGTTCTTTGCCATCTACTTTCACGATGGTGCTACTTTCGCTGCTCAGCCAGTTGGAGCCGTTGTTGAGCAACGCATAAATGGCATTTACCGAGGCCAGCGGATTATCCCAACTTTGGGTTTGCTTTTGTTTCAATAGCCATATTTTCAGTTCGTCGATGGCTGCCGAGCCGGGCTCCAACTCGGTAAAAGCATTGATAATAGCCGCCTGCACAGCAATCGGGCGCTCGTTCCAGAAATAGCCCGATACATTTTTAGCCCAGTACATGCCCATCTCATCGGTTTTCAGCGCATTTTCTTTCAATGAATTCAAAATCTCGACCGCCAGTTTTTTATTTCCATTCCGGTTGAACGTAACTGCCATCATCGCTTTGCCGTAGAGCGTACAATCGTGCCAGTACTTTTCGGCTTGCGCAGTATAAAACTTCACGGCTTCCTTGGCCGATTCGTGCAACGGAATTTGTGGATACTCCGAACGGGTATGCAAATAGAAAAGCTGCACATCGCTAAGGCAATCCTCTTTTTCGTAGTTCTTGTTGTATTTCTTCAGTTCCGAAAAATCATGGGCAATCTCCAGATCGAGATATTCCAACGCATGAGTAATTGAGGACAAACGGGCATCATCGGCGGGAAGTGCCGACTTAGTCATGCGTTGCAGGCGTGCCCAGTTGAGCAGAATCTCCAAAGTAGTATAGCGACTTTCGGGCATGCCTGCAAACCAGGCAAAGCCTCCAGAAGGCAATTGCAATTTTTGCAATTTGCCCCAGTACTGATCGGTTTTGTTCTTCTGATTGTTCAGATCGAACAGCAGGGCGATTTGACGTTTTTGCTCCGTTTCGTTTTGCGCAGCCATCACCCAGGGCGTTTCTTCCAGCAACATATTTTTCAGTTCGGCATTCTTTTGCAGGTTCGAAAGCAAGGCTTCGCGACTGCCCCCTTCGTTTTTCCAGCGGTCGAACATGGCTGATATTTTCGGATTCGAATTGGCCATCCAACCCGCCAATGTATTGGCATAATAAGCCGTAAACAGGCTGATGGCATTGTCGTCGTTCGGTTCGGAAATAGTAGGCAGCGCCTGCACAGCATACCAGGCCGGATTGGCACTGAATTCCACCGCCAGATTTTTTGTTTCCACTTTCGCAGCATTCTTCATCAGACTTTCGAAGCGGAAATCGCGCGACTGCCCACCCCGAATGATCAGCGGCATACTTTCGGTAAGCAGCACTTTGTCGGGCAGCACGGGCAAGTATTTCTGTTCGCCATCGCTGAACTGCTCCGAGCTGGCCACCACTTTGCAGATGACCAGTTCGTACGGACTGAATTCCGACACTTCCCAGCTCACCACTTTGGTTTCGTTGGCAGCCAGGGTCACATGCTGAGCAGGCGCATTTTTCAGTACGATGGGCTGATTAGTCGCCGGATCAATCAATTGAAAGGCCACATCGGCGGTTTGTGCTTTGTCCGACAGATTCACCACATTGGCGCTGAGGGTCAGCTTGTCTGACCGGCGCACGAAGCGCGGCAAATTCATCTGCACCATCAGCTCTTTTTGCGTCACCACCTGGGCTTCGGCCTGCCCAAAATACAAATCCCGGGTATGAGCCAGCATCTTCACATTCCAGCGCGTCAGGCTTTCGGGAGCCGTAAACGAGAACTGCACATTGCCCGCAGAATCAGTCTGCAACTGCGGATAGAAAAAGGCCGTTTCGTTGAAGTTGGTGCGGGGGGTGATGTTCTTTAAGTTTATCTTAGAAACAGATTGTTCATCTTCATGCACGGCAAACATCTCTTCATCCTTTTTAATAACCGGAGGAGTAAATTTCACTGAGCTTTTCAGTGTTGGAGGTGGTTCTACACCTACTCCATCACCAGCAAACATCATATTAGTAACGTTTATTCGGCTGGATTTCACCTTGTTTTTCTGATCATAATCAGCTCCAGAGGTATTACGAACCATTGCAAGACTTCTAAAATAACTTACTTGTTGGCTAATGGCTAATCCAAACCAGTTAAGTTGCCCTAATTGTATATCAACAACATCCTTTACATCACCACGATAATTATAACCATATTCAGCCTGGTTAGTATTCTCAACTTCCCATTC
>JBJOOU010000041.1:0-2548 GCA_046051105.1 Bacteroidota bacterium | reverse complement strand
TAACTTGTTGCAGTGGCAAAATAAAAATCTTCAAGAAAAATTAAAAATATACTCTGACACATGGGTAAAATTGGTGGCTTGATGAAAAAAAGAGGATGCCCTTTTGGGACACCCTCTTTTTTTTTATGTACTACGTATATATACTCAAGGCAGTAAACTTTGACAAATATTACATTGGTCAAACACAAAACATGGAAGAAAGATTGAAAAGGCACAATGCCGGAATCGAAAATTTTTCTTCCAAGTACAAGCCATGGATATTAGTAGGATATATCACAAAGCCAACCAGAGCGGAAGCAATGGCGCTCGAAACTAAAATAAAGAACCTGAACAGACTCAGACTAGAAGCCTTCATCCAAAAATACATAAATATAAATGAGAGTCGAGACGAAGCGTAGCTTGTCTCGATGCCGACACCAGAGGTCGTCGGCATTCGAATCTCTTCCTCTCCGCAAGGAGCTGAATCGCAACGATTCAGCTCCTTTTTTATTGTATTTAAAATAAAGAAATCCCGCCACCGTTTCATTCATAAAAGGTATTTGAATTATTCATCCTTAAATGAAACACTTATGAAACGAGTCATTTTTATTTGTGCTGTTGCTCTTGCACTGTATTCATGCACCAAAAAAGAGCAAAAAATTGAGTATGCTGCAATGGCCATGACTAAGCTGCCTCCGGCCAGAGTGGAGGATACTCACATCAAAAAAGTTGGATCAGTATCCTACGACGAGGTAAACGGTAAAGATTATGCCGATTATGAAGAAGTAGCGCCACCACCCGCATTGAAAAGCAGCGTGAAGTTTACTGCGCCTGTCATCAACAAACCGATTGTTCAGAAAAAGAAAATCATCAAGGACGGGCGAATGGGGCTTCAGGTAGAAAATCTGGTTAAGGCCAAACAACAAATCGATACTTTAGTAAAAGCGCTTGGAGGGTATTATGCCAGCGAAAACTTACGCAATTCCGACACAGAAAGTGGCTATGAGTTAACCATCCGAATTCCAGTTGATCGGTTTGAGCAGTTTGTAACGGCTCAGGAGGCCAGTAAAAACAAAATTCTGTACAAGGAAGTATCAGCACGCGATGTAACAGAAGAATTCATCGACTTGGAAACGCGTCTCAATAGCAAGCGCACTGCTCTGATCAGGTATAACGAGATCATGAAAAAAGCGGCGACGACGAAAGACATTGTCAGCTTACAGGATGCTATTCGGGAACTGGAAGAGGAAATTGAATCAACAGAAGGGAAATTGCGTTATCTAACAGATTGTGTTGACTATAGTACATTAAGCCTCACCCTTGGCACTTCCAAAGATTTTGTATACCAACCACCCAAACGCGATAATTTCTGGGAGAAATTTAAAGAATCTGTAGTAGAAGGTTGGTTTGGCTTAGTCGATTTCGTGCTATCGCTTTTCTCTATTTGGCCATTCCTAATTTCGACAATAGTTGCCTTTATATTCATCCGCCTTCGCATCAAACGCTGGTGGAAAAAACGCAAAGCAAGACGGGCTCAACAATAAGCCTATGATACAACAGAGGCTGTTCTTGTTATGGAACAGCCTCTGAACTATCAATATCATTATTCTGCAAACCTGATGAAGATGCGGAAAACCTTTGCCGGATCGGCCGCCCAAAAATCCATCGCTTTTTGACCCTCTTCGGCATTAAAAATACCTGAAATAAGCTCCTCCACAGGACAAGTACCACGCTTCATATATTCCATCACGGCACGAAAATCTTCGGGCATCGCATTGCGCGACCCACGGATATCCATTTCTTTTTGAACGAAATATTTGGTTTCGAAAGCTATTTCGGTTTTGGCATATCCAATACACACCACACGACCCGTAAATGCTACTTCGTTGATGGCCATCTGGTACGTAACGGGAGCACCTACCGCCTCAATTACCACATCCGGACCATAGCCATTGGTAAATGCTTTCAGTTTCTCACTTACGTTTTCTGTTTTGCTGTTGATGGTTTCGTGAGCACCCAGACGTTTGGCCAAAGCTAGTTTTTCATCGTCCATATCCACAGCAATTACACGCGCTCCGCGCAAAGCGGCACGAACCACAGCTCCCACACCAATCATTCCACAACCAATCACCATCACCACATCCAGATCAGTGACTTCTGCGCGCGACACAGCATGAAAACCGACGCTCATAGGCTCTACCAACGCAAAATCGCGCGGAGTGATAGCACTGTCTGCCAAGACCTTAGTCCAGGGCACTTTAATGTATTCGCTCATCGCACCATGACGTTGCACACCAAAGGTTTGGTTGAACTGACAAGCATTCGGGCGTCCATTGCGGCACGAAGGACATTTCCCACAGGCGGTGTAAGGATTAACGGTACACGACATACCCGGCTGAAGATGCTCCGGCACATTGGCACCCACCTCGGCAATGCTTGCACCAATTTCATGACCCGGAATAACGGGTAATTTTACCATCGGATTCTTACCCAAATAGGTATTTAAATCCGAACCACAATAGCCCACATAATGGATTTTCACCAACACTTCGTCGTCGGCAATGACAGG
>JBJOOU010000040.1:0-4411 GCA_046051105.1 Bacteroidota bacterium | reverse complement strand
GTAAAACTCAATTTATCTGTGGCGTTATATTTTGCAATTAAAACAGGTGTATACCAAATATTATACTGGTCGCTTCCTTTTGCTTTCTGTTCGGCTCCTATATCAAAACCTGCAGTAACTCCCAGCTTTTTATTGATTTGATACACCGCATACAGATTATGAAAATATCTCATCTGGCGAATACTGTCTGGTTTATCATTACCAATGAACGAACTGCTGTTTATGGTGAATTTTTCATTCGGTTTAAATGTCAACTGATGTCCGAATGCAGGTGTAGAATTGCCATCAACTCTCTGGATACGCTGCCAACCGTTGAGTACCAAACCGCTTACGAACCATTTACCACTTTCTGAAGTATAAGAAATTTTTGCACCGGTTTCAAAATAAGGCGAATTGTCAGCAAAAAGACTTCGCGTAAGTGTCCAATTGTCTTTTCCTATGGCACTTTCAAATCCTAAATGGGATGGAAAAACTCCGGCATCAATCCATAGATTATGTTTTTTGGAGATTTTCAAACCAGCGTTGGCTTCATAAACATTTTTCATTACGCCTTGTTCTGCTGCGTAATTGGCATTCATGTACGTTCCTACTGCCAAAGCAAGATTGGCCCGTACATTTGCTGTGTTGTAAGCCGCTTTAATGAAGGCCAAATTAATATTGATCTCATTATTTCGATTGTGACTGTAAACAAACGGAGGACGGCTGTTATTTTTAGGATTATTAAAATCTGCAGTGTAATACACCTCAGCGTATCCGCTTATTGTAAGTGGTTTAACGATTGAATCGTTTTGAGCAGATGCACTGATACCGCATACTGCCAACAAAACAAATAGTATTTTTTTCATTTAATTTAAATTTAAGAAAAAGATGGGATTTTATTTAAAAAAATAAAACTCACGATGATAAATATTGATTTAAAATTTACTTTCCACTTAACTGGTCGAGTGCGATATTCAATTTTAGCACATTGATTTTTTCAGGACCAAACAATCCAATCAGAGGTTTTTCTGTCTGCTGAGCAATTAGATCATTGATTTTTACCTCATCCATATTTCTGATTTTGGCAATTCTTTTTACCTGAATTTTCGCGGCCTGTACAGAAAAATTCGGATCTAATCCGCTTCCGCTGGCCGTCACTAAATCTGCCGGAATATCTGACTTTTTGATTCCAGGATTTTTCAACAAAATCGTATCGACACGAGCCTGAATTTGTTTCAAATACTCTTCATTTGATGGAGCTTTATTAGTTCCTCCAGAACCAGCCGCATTGTAATCAACCGCTGAAGGACGAGAATTGAAATATTGATCTGTAGTGAAAGACTGTCCTATATTAGAATAGTAGGTTTTATTATGATGTTCAATTAAATCTCCTTTTCCCTTATTAGGTGAAAGCTGAGCAATCGCCCAGATGGATATCGGATAAACAATAGCAAGAAGAACGATGCACAATGCAGTCAGTTTGATTGCTGGTAAAATATGATTTTTCATTTGATGATAATTTTAAAAAGGCAGTTAGCAGGAAGAATTGAGATAGTTAATGGACGAAAAGTTACATGATAAAAGTCTCTTCCTGCCTTGCCTTTGATATATTTAGAAAAATAAGGATACAATGATGTCAATGATTTTTATTCCGATAAAAGGAATAATAACTCCACCCAATCCGAAGATGAATAAATTACGTCTTAGCAAGGCTGATGCGCCGATTGGTTTATAAGCCACTCCTTTCAATGCCAGTGGAATTAATATCGGGATGATAATCGCGTTGAAAATAACTGCCGATAAAATTGCACTTTCCGGACTGTGAAGATTCATGATGTTTAAACCCTGCAGTGCTGGAATTGCGGTGATAAACAATGCCGGAATAATGGCAAAATACTTCGCAACATCATTGGCGATACTGAATGTTGTCAGCGTTCCTCTTGTCATCAGCAATTGTTTACCAATTTCTACAACTTCAATCAGTTTTGTGGGATCGTTATCCAAATCAACCATATTTCCGGCTTCTTTTGCAGCCTGAGTTCCACTGTTCATGGCAACGCCTACATCTGCCTGAGCCAATGCCGGAGCATCATTGGTACCGTCACCCATCATGGCAACCAGACGACCTTCCTGTTGTTCTTTTTTGATATAGTTCATTTTATCTTCCGGTTTTGCTTCGGCAATAAAATCGTCAACACCTGCTTTTTCAGCAATAAATTTTGCCGTAAGTGGATTATCTCCGGTCACCATTACCGTTTTAATCCCCATTTTTCGGAGACGTTCGAAACGTTCGCTGATTCCGGGTTTAATGATATCCTGAAGTTCAATCACTCCCAGAACTTTTTCATTTTCTGAAACTACGAGTGGCGTTCCTCCATTCTGAGAAATTTCTTTAACTTTTAAATCAATTTCTTGTGGAAAAATATTTCCAGCCGCTTCCGATATTTTTCTGATGGCGTCGGTTGCTCCTTTTCGGATGCGGTTTCCGTCATAATCAATCCCTGAACTTCTGGTTTCTGCGGTGAATTTGATAAACTGAGGATTACTGATTTCATAGCTTAAAGGATTGATACCCGCCAGCTCTATGATTGATTTCCCTTCGGGAGTTTCATCTGCCATTGAGCTCAAAACAGCTGCTTTAATCAGTTGTTTTTCATCAACTTGGCTAGCAGGATAAAAACTTGTAGCCTTACGGTTTCCGATGGTGATTGTTCCTGTTTTATCTAAAAGTAAAACATCGATATCTCCGGCTGTCTCCACTGCTCTACCGCTTTTTGTGATGACGTTGGCGCGCAATGCTCTATCCATCCCGGCAATACCAATCGCAGATAATAATCCCCCAATGGTTGTGGGTATCAGACATACAAAAAGTGAGATAAATGATGCAATGGTAATGGTGACATTAGAATAATCTGCGAATGGTTTTAAAGTTACACACACGATGATAAAAACCAATGTAAAACCTGCCAGTAAAATAGTTAATGCAATCTCGTTTGGCGTTTTTTGCCTTGAAGCACCTTCTACCAAAGCAATCATTTTATCTAAAAAGCTTTCGCCGGGTTGCGTTGTCACTTGTACAACAATTTTATCCGACAAAACTTTTGTTCCTCCTGTTACAGAACTTTTATCACCACCCGATTCACGAATGACGGGAGCAGATTCTCCGGTAATCGCACTTTCATCTATGGTAGCGAGTCCTTCAATTATTTCTCCGTCAGAAGGAATAATATCTCCGGCTTCACAAACAAAAACGTCCCCTTTCTGTAATTTAGATGAAGAGATAGTTTCACCATTTTGAAGTTTTGCAGGCGTTTCTTCTCTTGTTTTCCGAAGACTGTCTGCCTGAGCCTTTCCTCTGGCTTCGGCAATTGCTTCAGCAAAGTTTCCAAAAAGAACGGTGAGCAAAAGAATAATGAATACCGTAAAGTTGTAAGCAAAACTTCCCTGAGATTTTTCTCCTGTCAAAGTCCAGACGCTTACAAAAAACATCACCAATGTACCGAGCCATACAAGAAACATGACGGGGTTTTTAAACATTAGTTTCGGATTCAGTTTCACAAAAGACTGTTTCAATGCTTCCTGAACCAATTCTTTTTGAAACAAAGATTTATTTTGAGTCATTTTAATTTTCTGTTATTTAAAATTTATTTAATATGTAGATACATATTGTTTTTCATTTGTCATATTGAATCGCGTCATCTTTATTTGTGTTTGGGTATCCAAATCATAGCGATTTCATTGAAAAATATTCTGCAATCGGGCCCAAAGCCAATGCCGGAAAGAATGATAATGCTGCAATAATTGCAATCACTGCAAAAGTCATCAGTCCGAATGTTGAAGTATCGGTTTTCAGCGTTCCTTCCCCTTCGGGAATGTATTTTTTCTTAGCCAATAATCCTGCAATTGCAACAGGGCCTATAATTGGTAAGAAACGACCGAGCAACAAGACAATTCCTGTAGAAATGTTCCAAAAAAGATTATTATCGCCTAACCCTTCGAAACCGCTTCCGTTATTGGCTGCTGAAGATGTATATTCGTACAATACTTCGCTGAAACCATGAAATCCCTGATTATTGAGCGTGGAAGTACCTAGATCAGGAAAATAAGTAGCTATTGCAGTTCCAGCAAGAATAAGAAAAGGATGAAAGAGTGCTACAATCATGGCAATTTTCATTTCACGGGCTTCAATTTTTTTACCCATAAATTCGGGAGTACGACCAACCATCAATCCACTGATGAATACTGCAAGAATAATGTAGATAAATATATTCAGGATACCTGCTCCATCACCTCCATAGAAAGCGTTTACCATCATTGCAAGCATTTGGGTCATTCCTGAAAGTGGCATTGCGCTGTCGTGCATAGAATTAACAGAACCTGTAGAAATTACAGTGGTCACAATACTCCAAAAACCTGAAGCAGCAGAACCGAA
>JBJOOU010000039.1:0-13904 GCA_046051105.1 Bacteroidota bacterium | reverse complement strand
ATAGAACTATAATTGTTCCCTGTTTTTGATACAATTTCTTAGTGAGAGGGTGACTCAAAGTCACCCCCTCACTAAAAACGAAATCAGTCGGCTAATCCATCAATAGTTTTAATGGTACCATTAGCATTGTATTCCAGCTCGGTTACTTTCAGGCTGCGTAGCCAGGTGCGACCTCCCGAAGGTTTACTGTCGTGATGAAACAAATACCATTTCTCATTCAGTGTAAAAATGCAATGGTGCGTAGTCCAGCCTACCACAGGAGTAAGAATTACACCTTTATATGTGAATGGTCCGTACGGATTATCACCAATGGCATAACACAGCAAATGGGTGTCTCCTGTGGAATACGAGAAGTAATATTTACCGTTGTATTTGTGCATCCACGAGGCTTCAAAAAAGCGTCGGTCGTGATCGCCGGCTTTCAGTGGTTCGCCATTTTCGTCCAGAATCAGCAGGTCGCGGGGTTCTTCGGCAAACTCCAGCATGTGGTCGGCTATTTTCACCACTTTCGGGCAAAGTGCGGGTTCATCATCCGCCGGTTCGTGACCGCATTCGATGGCTTTGTTGTTGCGATAGCGCTGCAACTGTCCGCCCCACAAGCCGCCAAAGTACATATAATGGCTGCCGTCCTCGTCTTCAAACACGCAGGGATCGATGGAATAACTACCTTTGATAGGAGCATCTTCCGCTACAAAGGGGCCTTCGGGTTTATCGCTCACCGCTACACCGATATGAAACACATCATTGCGGTCTTTCAGCGAAAAATAGATGTAATATTTGCCGTCTTTGTGCGCAGCATCGCTGTCCCACAACTGTCGGCCAGCCCACGGAATGTCTTTTACGTGCAACACCTCGCCATGATCGGTGACTTCACCGTCCATGCTTTCCATGGAGAAAACATGGTAGTCGCGCATATCAAAATGGTCGCCGTTGTCGTTTTCGGGTATGCCCGATTCTACGTCGTGCGAGGGGTAAATGTAGATTTTTCCGTTGAAAAAATGTACCGCCGGATCGGCAGTGTATAAATGAGGTACTAAATAGCGTTTCATAATGTAACTCCAGCCCCCTAAATCCCCCACAGGGGACTTAAGATAGCCAGTTTGGTTTTATTTAATATTGAAATTTTCTAACAAGTCTTTATGTCCCCCTGTGGGGGATTTAGGGGGCTAATCCCTTTAGGGGTTGGGGGTCTTAGGGGTTGGTGGTCATCTCAACAATCTTCGCCACAATCGGTTTGGGCTGATGATTGCGATCGAAAAGTAATGGGTAATCGGTGCGACCTTTTACTGGCCAGTCGTTTTTCCACGAATCACCGTCCGAAAGTCCCCACATCGTCACGCGGCTGATTTGAGCACTGTGCTTGATAAAAACCCTGAAAAATGATTCCAAACGATTATTAAACGCCTCCGAAACCGAGTCGGGCAATCCTTTGTAATACGGATTTATCTTCGGGTCGTACTGGAATTTATAGGCTACATCCGCTGTGATTTTCTTTTCGGGCATGGGTAATACGCTCATATCCATTTCCGTGATCATCACCTTTGCCCTTGTCGATGCAAAGGCATCAATGCTTTTTTCAAAATCATTTACATCGGGATAAAAAGTCATCAGATGCCCCTGCATCCCGATAGCATCCACACGAATGCCTTCGGATTTTAACTCGTTCACCAGCTTCACCACTGCATTTCGCTTGCCTTCTTTGGCCATGTTGTAGTCGTTGTAATACAGTTGTGCATCGGGATCGGCTTCGTGTGCAAACTGAAAGGCCAGTTTCACATAGTCTTTGCCGATGATTTTGTAGAACGGACTTTCGCGCCAGCTGCCATCATCGTTGATGGCTTCGTTTACGACGTCCCAACCTCCTACTCTACCCTTGTAGCGTGTCATCACCGTAGTAATGTGTTTTTTCATGCGATCAATCATTATTTCGCGCGTTACCGGCTGACCTTTTTCATCGGTAAAAAACCATTTCGGTGCCTGCGAATGCCATATCAGCGTATGACCAACGATAAACATCTTATGTTGCTCGCCAAACTTTACAAACTGATCGGCCAGCGAAAAGTCAAACTCTCCTTCCACAGGTTGCAACACTTCACTTTTCATGCAATTTTCGGCCACAACGGAGTTGAAATGTTTCCCGATCAACTGAATACCTACCGAATCTTTACCGGTAATCTGATTGGCATTCATAGCTACACCAATCAAAAATTTGTCCTTTAGTGCCTCTTTCAGGGGCACATCTCCGTTGGATTTACAAGCAGCAAAACATACCGAGAGCACCGCTAAACACACATTTGTGAGGATTAATCTTCTTCTATTCATCTATTCTCTTTTTTCTATTTTCTTCTTTCTTTCAAATCAGCTTCTATCTGCACTTCCATTTTTTTATCAATCACATAGAAAAACAGCAACCCCACACCCAGCAAAAACGGAATGGACGGATACACACTCACCAGTAATTTAGCACCTTGCGCTACACTTTCGGGCTGAATGATGTGCTGTCCTTTGCCGCTTTCCATGGGGATATAGCCGTACATACTTAAAATCCAGGTTACCAGCGCGCCTCCAATCGAAAGTCCGGCTTTCAGCCCCACCATCATAGCAGAGAAAATGATAGCAGTGGCTCTGCGGTTGGTTTTCCATTCGGAATAATCAGCCACATCGGCAATCATCGCCCACAAAATCGGGATGGTAATACCATAAGAGAAACCATGCAAAATCTGCGCAGCAAACATTAGCAGAATATTCTGAGGATTGAAAAACACAAACACCAGCACAAACAAAGTGGCCACTAGCAAACCATATTTATATACATCGCGTTTGCCATATTTATCAGCCAGACCTTTAGACAAGGAAATGCCCACAATCATAAAAATGATACCACCGGCATTGAACAAGCCAAAGCCTGCCGAAACGGGATCAGAACCAAAGAACGTAATCCCTACCGACGATAGCACCGTGAAAACCGGATTGATAAATTGCCCCAATGCCTCCTTGTCCACAAAATTGTTGAAATAATACACATACGAACCGCCTTTCATCGCCAGGGTAACAAACACTAAAATCGTCAGCACAAGCATGATGAGCCAGGGTTTATTGCGGGATAAGTCCGAAAGATCTTCTTTCAATGATGATTTTTGTTCAGGTGCAGGCACAACACGCTCGCGGGTGGTAAAAAAAGTGATCAGCAACATAATGGTGCCAATCACGGCCAGCCACGACATCACGATTTCAATACCTACAGCTTTGTCGCCACCACCGGCATACTGAATAATGGGCAACATAAACACCTGTACAAAAAACTGAGCAAACATCACCGCCACAAAGCGGTACGACGAAATGCTGTTGCGCTCGCCCATATCGCCTGTAATTACGCCACTCAAAGCCGAGTAGGGCAAATTGCTCGATGCATACAGCAGCAACAGAAAGCTGTAAGTCACCGCAGCATAAATCAGCTTTCCTTTATAGGCAAAATGCGGAGTGGAAAAAGCCAGAAAAGCCACCACACCGAGCGGAACAGCCGTGTACAACACCCAGGGGCGAAACTTTCCCCAGCGGGAGTTAGTGCGGTCGGCCAACACGCCAATAATCGGGTTGAAGAGGAAAGCCGCCACCAGACCCACCGACAACATTACGATGGACGCATCGGTACTTTTGAGCCCGTAAATATCGGTGTAGAAATATGCCAGGTAGGTAATAAGTGTTTGAAAAACGAGGTTGGCTGCTAAATCGCCAAGGCTATAACCTACCTTTTCTACAAACGAAATTTTCTGAGATGTTGAGTTCATAATTTTTTGTCTTTATATATCAACAAAATGCCCTGCAGGCCTCCTGTCAATCATCAAATACCATTTTTTTATTTATAATCGTACAGTCGGATGCGCTGAATTTGCCACTCACCGGAGCCCATACGCATGTGTCGTCCCTGGTGAGTTTGATCACCATTGAGGCGGATAAACTTCCAGTCGCTGTCATTTTTTAATGCTACATCCGCCGACAGAATACCGGTTACAAGCGCTTTGTCCTTTGTATTTTTAAAAGTACAGGTCACGCTCGTACCTCCTATCCAAAATTCATTGGCAGCCGTTTGTACCACCACGCAGCCAGCGGGCGTCCACTTTTCAGCTTTTGCACCATCCGTCCATGGCAACGTGCACACATGCGATACCACGACCTGATAATCGCCCATTTTCAGCGTGTCCGAAGGATGCGATTTATCCAGATATACACCCTCCGTTTTCGTACGGTTATTCAAGAGAATGTCTGACATTTCGCTTAAAACCTGATAACTCTTTCCAATGGCTGCCGCTTCAGTTTCGTTGGCAGTTTCGATAGCAAACGGACAATATCCAAGGGCTTTGTGATGACCCAACACATAAAAAACCTGCGCTGCATTTTCGGGTTCCATCTTTATTTCAGGCAGAAAAACCGGATTGTTCAGCTTGTCGTATTGTGCCAACCAATTGCGAAAATCACCGTGATATACATCGGGCGAAAGCATATCCAGATGAGGGGCTCCCGCTTGCCAGATATTCAGCAAATGAGGCAAAGGACCTCCGCTGGGATATTTACCGGGAGCAACATCAGGTCGGTTCAGCGCACAGTTTACATACATGGGTAAGTTATACACCGATTTACCGGCCTCGGCAACTTTATCGGCATATACAGCATAATTCCAGGCAGTAAACAATTCGTCGGTGGCCAGACTTTTGCCAAACACCGTTTCCCAATTGCCGGATGCCTTATACCCATTTTTCGCCCACAAGCCTTTAGTATGTGGCAAAAGGATCGCTTTGTTATTTTTCAGATAATCAATCAACTGGCGAGGTACTTCTCTTTGAAATGCCAGATTTGCTCCTGATGAATAATCTCTGGCCTCAGGCAATTGCCCTATTTCATTCTCCACCTGAATCATTACCACCGTTTGCTGTTCAGCATCGTTTTTCTTCACGTGCTCCATCAATGCTTTGAAAGCTTTGATATCAGCATTCAGAGCATTTTCGCTGAAAGCACTCACAATTTCCGAAGGTTTGCCTTGTTGGTCGAGCGTACGTGGAAAGTGTTTATAGTCCTTTTTGATCCACTCGGGAGCATAGCACGACATCGAATTTTTCCAGGTTCCAAACCAGAGCAGCACCAGATGCAGGTTACTCTCGCGAGCCTGCGAAATCATGGCATCCACCAGTGTAAAATCAAATTTTCCTTCCTGCGGCTCCATCAATTCCCAATAAACTGGTGCCAAAACCGTATTCAGATGCATCTGTTGTAGCTTGGGCCAGATAGATTTCATCTGCTCTGCATCCGCTGTAGCCGAATTGCCCAACTCGCCACCCAACATCAAAAATGGTTTTCCTTTCACGATTAGCTGAAATTCTCCATTTTTTGCTTTGACGATTTCGGGAGCACGCTGCGCAAAAGCTGTCAAACAGATGCCCACCAGAACCGAAAGAAGTAATTTAATTTTAAGCATATAAGAAGCAAGTCGATCTTTTCCAAAGTTTAGAACTTTGGAAAAGATGAGTTTGTAGTATTAATATTGAAGTTCACCCGTAAAATGGCTGCTTACATCTTCGCCGGCCAGTCCGTCAGCCACGCCTTTATAGGCATGTTTACGAGCATAAGTAGCATCCCACAAGTTGGGTGCATCGTTCGGGATCCAGTTCACGTGCTCTTTCGCATTGTCCGAAACGCCCCAAATCGTTACATCGTAACGCTGAGCCGCCGGCACGTTTTTCTTGAAAGAGTTAATCACATATTGATACATTTTGGCCTGAGTAGCCAGATTGTCGGTGGTGGGATTAGCCGTTTTCACCTGGATATCCAACTCTGAAATACGGATCAGCTTTCCTGTGGCAGCCAACATTTGGAACATTTTATCAATCTTGGTAGTATCGTTGGTAATGCTGATGTGCATTTGCGTACCAATTCCATCCACGACAGCGCCTTTGCTTTCGATATATTTTACATAATCGATCAGTCCCTGACATTTGGCAATACTATATTCCAGATTATAATCGTTGATAAACAGTTTATCGGTAGCATTTCCATACTGGCGAGCGAGTTTGAAAGCCGTAACTGCATAATCCTTACCCAGATAATCCTGCCAGTAGAAGTTATCGCTCGATTGTGTTGTTCCTTTTCCTGTTTTCAAATTAGCAGGATCAGAATCCGACATTGGTTCGTTCACCACGTCCCAGGCTTTCACTTTGTCTTTGTAATGTGTAACCATATTCGAAATCCACGATTGCATAGCATTACCAATGATGCGGGTTTTGGTGGTATCTGCCAATTCAACTGACGTGGCAGTTCCTTCGTTGTACACCATCACATTGTCGATGTAGTAAGTTCCGGCCACTTTACCCAAGTCGAAATTAAACCCGTTCTCTGTGCCATTGGAAGTGATGTTCCAGGTAATTTTTGACCAACCGGTACCCGTGGTTTGATCGCCCTGATACTGCGCGGTAGTTCCGGTAGTAGAACAACGTACCGAACCAGCAGCTTCCGAACGTATGTAAAACGAAAGAATATATTTTGTGCCCGACACCAAAGTAGAGCTAAAATTAGTATGGATTTGCGTTTTCCATTGCCCGGATGCATTGCTTTCCAAATTCACCACCTTCATCCCGCCAGTGCCCTGATAAGCAGTGGTAGACAACGACAAAGCATCTGTTGAGCCATTGTATTTGCTCCAGCCTGTAATCCCCGACGCTTCGAAAGTTCCATTACCAATCAGATTGGTATATGATACTGTAGGAGCAATGATTCCGTTCAGATACGTACCATTCTGATTTTGATGCCAGATAAGGCAGTGCCCAAAGCAATTCAGGTTATTGCGGGTAAGCGTTCGCATTAGCGAATCCACCATGATATAATTCAACGCACCAGTTGAGCCCACCATTGGGCCATGCTTCATCGCATATCCAACAGTAATCTGATTAAAGTTTTGATTCACTATTTTTCCATACGACTGGTTAGACAGATATTCATCCAACCCCATTCCAATTCCTATTGGAAAATCCTTTGCATACGATTTCAACACATCGTAACGGGTTATTTTCTCTGCTAACTGTAATGGAAGTTCAGCAGTTGTCACTTCGCCGTGATCCGGGTCCTTGCCCCATTCCATAATCTGATCGTCGCACGATGCAAACATGAAACCAACCAGGACAGCTATTGTATATATAAATTTTACTTTCATTGTTCAATAATTTATTAAGTATCAAATTTTCAGGTCAATTGCATTCCTAGAAATCGCTGTAAGTGGGTTTTGCCAACGGAACTAAACGCCAGTTATCGGTGTACACACTGATGGTGGTTTCAGCCGACGACAAAGTGGTATTGGCATCTTTGGTATTGCCTGTTACGTTGGATAGTTTGATGTCCGAATTTTCGAAATAAATCCCAAAATTCTGATAGTTAGCTGCATCACGTGCAGCCAAAATATTCTCAAACGTAAATGTAGAGTTGGCATCCGAATAAGCATAAAAGCTGCTAAACGGAATGGTGATAGTCGTCCAACCGCTGGTTTTGAACGGAGTTACTACCCCATTTACCAACCAGGGCACATAGTTGTAGCACTTGCCCGACCATTCGCCACCGTTGAACGAGTTGATCAAACATATTTTTAGGAAACCCGAATTGGACCAAGCCTGAGGTACATAAATATCAAACTGGAAGGCAAATGCACTTACAGCAGTTGAAGTTGGAATGAGGCTTGTATATTTTTCACGCCATTTATCTACCCCGTTTCCGGCTGTCCACACTTCGCTGCAACGGTTTTTACCTGCTAGAAACGATGCTTTACGAGCCGGACGGTGTGCACAGTATTTTCCCTGCGACTTTACACCGCTGTTCACAACAGCACCCGACTCCAAATCTGATGCATTGAGCATACTTCCAGCATCAGTCCAACTCCAATAACCTTGAGAACCAGCGCCATCAAAATTCAGAATCAAACCGGTTTTGCAGTTGAAATAAGCTGGAGAATATACACCACCGTTGGAGCCTTCGACCAACAACGAACCGCCGTTGTCCGAAACTCCCTCAGGCATCGCTACCTTACAATACGACCCATCTTTGGCCGAAATGATACCAGTAGTTACCACCACGCTGTCCGGAAAGGTAATCTTACTGATTTCCACCAATCCCGAGCCATTAATCGTAATCGTATCGCCAACGGCAGGCAAAGTATTGGATATACTGGTAATAGTAGGCGCTGAGCTACGAATCTGAAATTTGTAAGTAAATGATGTTCCGTCTTTTACAAAACGGATAGTATTGCGTACAGTACTATCTGCACCAATAGTGGGAGTCTCGCCCGATACAGTCAAAAGCATACTTTTATCGGTGAGCATAGCCATACTAAAATAGGTTTCATACCCATTAATATACAATTTCTTAAGCCCCTCGAGACCTTCACCTTCTATACGGATCAACGATCCTAATCGGGCAAAATTCACTTCCCGATCCTTTACAGTTGAAGAAGCATCTTCCAGATAAATCGCTTTTACACTAATAGGTGTGCCAGCTACATCTTCTTCTTTTTTGCATGAAGTAAATACGAATGAGCCAACGAACAAAGTAATCAATAATACGATTGTCCAAAAGCTTGTATTTGAATTATTTCTTTTCATCTTTTTTTCTTACGTTTTAATGATTAATTAAATAAGTCTGTAATTCGGGCTTCAGTAAATACATAATTGACAGGAGCTTGTTTCAAAAGTGGATTTTGAACTGTTTCGGATTCGGGATAAGGCAACACCATTCTGTCATGAGTAGCTGCATTGATAGCCCTGGCAGTACTGGTGGCCGTGTAAGTTGCACTGTTGCTCACCTTATCATAATTGTAAAGATCAATATACTGACGGTTTTGACCATTAATCAAATCCAATACTTCCTGTTCTTTATAGTATCCGCGGCTTACCAGATCGTACCAATACTGACCTTCCATTGCAAACTCGCAACGCCGCTCATGACGAATATCCTCGTAAGTGATGCTTGTTTTGGGTTTCAGGCCGGCACGCACCCTTACTTTATTAAAATATTCGAGTGCCGTAGCGTCAGAAGTTGAAGAGTTATTCCCCAGGATTGCCTCCGCATAATTCAGATATACTTCTGCCAGACGCATCATATAGGTATTCAGCGCCGAGTTCATTTTTGATGATTTGCCCTCAGTGTCGGCAGTAGAACCGACAACTCCTTTTTTTACATTACACGCTTTCTTACTATTATGCACAGTTGTGTATGTATATCCGCCGGATGCTTTTGAAAGTTCGGCATAGTGGTCGCCATAAGCCATAAAGGTGGCTTTTCTTCGCAAGCTATCACCGGTTTCGTACTCCGACATCATATTGTAAGAAGCCATTGTGTAATAACCCCAGGCAGCATCATCCGAAGTAATATCCGAACTTACAGCAAAATAGGCCTGCTGCGTATTCATTACTCCATATTTACCATTGGGCACCCATTGTAATGCAAAAACGGACTCCGAATTGTTATTATTAGCAACATAATATAAATCGGCATAAGTAGCCATTAATTTAAAATCACTCTTATCACAAACCATCTTTGCTGCTTTTCCGGCAAGTTCCAGGTAAGTTGTATTACGTGTACCGGCATTGGGATTTGTTGCATTATCAACATATCCTGAATAGGCCAGATAAACGCGCGACAACATACCAAAAGCACTCCATTTTGTCACACGTCCTTTATCACTTTGAGTTTCGGGAAGATATTTAGCTGCAAATTCTAAATCTCTGATAGCAAATTCGAATACATCCTTGCGAGGACTGGTATTTACCAATGGATTGACAACCAGTTTAGTGTTATCTTCCACAATAACCACATTGCCCCACAGAGAAGCCAAATACCAATAAGCCGTGCCACGCATAAAGCGTGCTTCGGCAATAGCTTCGTTCTTCTGCTGTTCGGTGACATTCGTTGAGTTTGTACGAATATTATTGATCGTGTAATTCGTTTGCGCAATTACATTGTAAAATGAGCCCCATGCTGAGCCAAGTGGCCCTGTCAGCGCAGTTTCAGTCCAATCACTAAACGGATAAATATAATCCGAATAAGGAGCATACAGGTTATTTGCTCGTCCATCACCCAGTCCATAATAGAATTTATCATTAAAATCGAACCACACATTGTTATACAAAGGGGCTGTAGCTGTTTTCAGATCGGCTTCTGATTGAAAAAAATCCTCGAGCGTAAGCACTGATGTAGGTTTTTCATTTAAAAAGCTATCGCTACATGCTGTTGAAGCAAGCATCGAAGATAGCACCATGCCACTGATTATTATCTTATTAAATACTTTCATTTTTCTCATACTTTTAGAATGACAGGTTTAAACCAAATGTATAAATTCGTGGCGATGGATATCTGGCATTATCAATACTGGTCAGCGTCGCATCCTGATTGATGGAGCCTACCTCAGGATCATACCCTTTGTAAGCCGTAAATGTGTATACATTTTGGAGATTTGCATAAACTTTCAGATTCTCGATTTTCACCTTTTTCAAAATCGATTTTGGAAGATTATATCCAATCGAAATATTCTGAATGCGCAGGTACGAACCATCTTCCACAAACTTATCGCTATAGCGGAAATTGGAAGTTGAAGAGGCTGCCGAGGCCGCCATACGACACATATCAGCATCACCGCTGGAAATATAAAGATTGCGGTAGTCAATAGGACCGTTCGGATCGATCTTGCTCAATACAGCATAATTCATAGCTTTCGATAGCACATTAGTCGTCGAGCGGGGATTTTCTAGCCAACGACGCTGATAATTAACTACTTTTCCTCCGTAGCTACCATTTAGCATCACCGATAAATCCCAGTTTTTATACGTGAATGAGTTTCCAAACCCATAAGTGAATTTTGGAGATGGATCCCCAATATAAGTTCGATCCTTTTCATCAATCACACCATCTTTGTTGATATCTTCGAAAATATAGTCTCCAATCCAGGCTCCTGTAGGACTAATACTCATACCTGTTGGCAATGCCACTGGCTTAACAGCCCCCGATTTATCTTTGTAATAAAAATCGGTCGCTTTTTCGAATCGCCCAATCACCTTGTAGCCATAAAACATACCTACCGAATAACCCGGAGCTGTACGTGTTACCACATTGGTTTCAGACCCTTCAGTTATTGTATTGTCATAAACTCCTGTTTGAGTATTAATTGACAGTACTTTATTGCGATTTAAAGAAAATATTACATTTGATTTCCATTTAAAATCCCGTTTATCAATATTTACGGTATTTATCGAAATTTCAAACCCTTTATTTTCCATAGAACCTACATTCGCCCATGGTTTTGCGGTTGATCCTTGTCCTGATGTACCTACATAAGCTGGTAAAGGCAATTCCAGCAATAAATCATTAGTCCGTTTATAATACAAATCTGCCGAAAGATCAATTCTTCCTCTGAATAATCCTAAATCAACACCTAGATTGGAGGAAGAGGTTGTTTCCCATTTGAGATTAGGATTGGCCGTACTTTTAGTCAATAAACCCGTTCCCCAGATTGTTTCTACTGTACCAAGGGTCGATTTTTGAGGATATAAATTACTCCAGTTTCCAGCTCCCTGATTACCAACAAGCCCCCATCCTAAACGAAGCTTCAAATTATAAATCGTTGCATTATCCTTTAAGAATGATTCATTCGAAACTTTCCACGCCAAAGCGCCTGAAGGAAAAGAATGCCATTGATGCCCCGGAGCTAATTTTGATGAGCCATCATAACGCATAGTCAAAGTCAACAGATACTTATCTTCGTAAGAGAAAAATGCGCGACCAAAATAAGAATTCAAAGTACTATAAAAACTATTTTCACCCGCTGTGTAATTTGTAGTTCCCATATTTAAATCGTGAGCTGAATTACTTGGAAAACCCTGAGAGGATGCGCTTAAAGCATTCCATCCATACCGTTGAGCTTCCTGCCCCAACATGATAGTAAGTGTATTTTGTCTTCCAAAGTTGGCGTTATAGTTCAGAAGGTTTCGAAGCGTCCACCCTTTTCTGAACGACTTAGCCCTTTCCGACAAAATGGTGGTATTTACAATACTTCCGAATGTATAGGAAGGAGAAAACTTATAACCATTATCAGTGCCATAATCAAAGGAAAACTCTGGTCGGTAGCTCAATCCTTTTATCAAAGTGGCATCAAAAAACACATTGCCGCGTGTACCAATATTTTCTTTGTAATTCTCTTTTATCATGGCCAGTCCCAATGGATTGTTTTGGACAAACTCTTTGGTTTGAGGGCCATCAAAGGTGCCATCTGCATTACGGGCAGCCACATCAGGCGTCTGCTTCATGGCTATTTTCACTAACGATTCGTCCGATACGGTAAGTTTCTGGTTCGAATTGAAAAAGCTTACATCCAAGCCCATTTTTAGCCATTTCTTAATCTGAGTTTCTACGTTGGAACGCAAATTATAACGTTTAAAACCAGATCCTACCGCAATACCATTTTGATTTAAATAACCCAGGCTGATGGAATAGGTTGACTTGTCGGTGCCACCAGTTATATTCAAATTATGATTGGTCATTACTGCGCGACTAAATAATTCATCCTGCCAATCGGTACCTTCACCAATCAGGTCGGGGCGCACAAAGTTATTGTTGTATTGAACCACACCAGCAGCTGCCTGTTGATTTCTAAGCGTTGCATATTCACTCAAATTCAGCAAATCCAGTTTTCCTGGCATTTCCTGCCATCCGGTATAACCGTTGTAGCTTACTCTTGCTTCTCCGGCCTTACCTCTTTTGGTGGTAATCTGAATCACCCCTGTAGCACCGCGAGATCCATAAATAGCTGTTGCCGATGCATCTTTCAAAATGTCCATCGATACGATATCGGCCGGATCGATGGTAGCCAGCGGATTAGACACTGATGAACCCGAGTTACCATCAATAATAACTCCATCTATCACATAGATAGGTTCATTATTACCCGTGATTGAGGTTATACCACGAATACGTACCGAAGCACCTCCACCAGGCTCACCACTGTTTTGTTGTACCTGCACACCAGCAGCACGCCCTTGCAATACCTGATCGAGAGAAGTAACAACCGACTTAGAAATAGCATCGCTGTTGACAGTGGAAATTGAACCAGTTACGTCAGTACGTTTCATTTTTCCGTAACCCACCACCACCACTTCGGAGAGTGATCTGGATTCTTCTTCCAGTTCGATATTCAGCACCGCATGGCCGTCTACCGCAACCGTTTTCTTTACATACCCGATATAGGATACGTTTAGTTTTGAATTTTTCGAAACTTTCAACGCGTAGTTTCCATTGATGTCAGTAATGGTTCCATTCTTGGTGCCCGCCTCAAGAATGCTAACTCCCACCAATGACTCACCTTTGTTGTCCTTTACTGTACCTTTTACTGTCATTACCTGCGCAGTAGCCCAAACAGGAATTAACAGCAAAAAAAGCACGTAAAGAAATTGCTTTTTAATAGTGACTTTCATAGATTTTTTAATTGCATTATTATTTAAGAATTTTGTAAGATCGATAATAAAAGAGTTGAGCTATGTTTTCATCTCTGGTCATTTTTGTTTTATAGTTATCATTTGTTTTTGAAATAAAACTCTGATACCTCAGATGAATCTCACAACAGCAGGAAAATGAAGGATGGTGTTGCTTTCAGGTATTCAGATTTTTAATCCGAACAAAATTAGAATTTAGGATGCAGAATGATTCATTTCTCGATTCCAATTGTTTTGGATGCCGTTACATATACTATCCCGTTTGTTACATTTCCTGTTACAAAGGTTACACCCGTAGAATAACCGACCAAAATCACTAAACTATTCTACTAATAAACAGACATTTGAATAAAATGATGAGATTTAAAAAGCCAAACAAATGTAAGATAAATC
>JBJOOU010000038.1:0-22092 GCA_046051105.1 Bacteroidota bacterium | reverse complement strand
AAATAATTTTCTTATTCATCATATTGCTGGTGCTTCCCTCCTGATAATACAGATTACCAATTGTTTGTACAAATTCAACCGTCGTGTTTCTCAAAGGTTTTCTCACCGGAATAATGCGCTGACGACGTTTGGCATTGAACAATATGTACAACAATAGGCCATAAATGAAAAGCAACCAGGCCCAGCGCAAAGCAGGATAGCGAAATATCACCGACAGTGAACTTTCGTTTTCCGGTCGGCCGGTATTGCTTGTTTGATCTTTCACAAACCAGACCACCTGTTTATCTTTGGGCAAATAAGCCAACAAATGCGCCACATAATCGGCAGAACTGCTCCGATACAACAGCGCATAATTCGTAAATACCTGTGGTTGGTTGTGCAAAAACACATTGCCTTTGCCCAACCGAATCCGTACAAAATTGGGGTATGCCAAACTATCAGGCATCAACTCCCGCCCCAGAATGCTTGTGGTTCTTTCATCGAGTTGGGTAAATGCAAAGGAATTCAGCACGGGCTTCAACACCAGCGGTCTACCTGACCAGTTCTTCATTGCCAGCGTCAGATGAACCGAATCAACCGTTTGAAGATTCATTGTTTCATCCACATCACCATACTCTACGTTTAGCGTATCGGTAAAGTAGCTGATTATATTTTCAGCACTGATAAACAAATTACTACCACGAGCAACAGCATCGAGCAAGACCGAATCACCCATATCGTACTCGTTCTGATTGATGATCAGCATATTGACCTTTGAGGAATCTTCCCGCAGATATTCAAACGGAGTTACAGTGATTCTTTTCAGGCGATCCCGACCGATCAGTTTCTCTGCCTGTTGATTAAACACGTACAAATCCAACGGATTCTTATGATCAAGCGAATAAGTTGGTTCCCAGTTTACCGGTTTCGGTCGGCCGGCATCGATAACAACGATCAGCACCACGATGGCCAGCATTATCAGCAGGTATACTTTTGTCGATTTACCCATACATCACCCCCTTCCGCATATATGCTACAAAAGCTGCTTTGGCCGACTGATATTCATCATTATTAATCGAAAATTCTCCGTACCAAATATAGTTAAACAAGTATGACAGATAGCTAAACTCCTGACGCAAGTCGCCTTCCTTTATCTCATACATATAATCTGCATTCGTTTTATCCGGGTGCCAGTCGATCAGGCCACGCTGTTTCAAATCTTTAAGCAACCACAAATAATGCAGACGAATGCTTTGGCGGGTATCTCCCAGTCGTTCGTAATCAACGATGAGCTTAGCAAAATCAGCCTCTTCAATCAGCTGTTCGGTATTGTTGATATCAATATAAATTTCTTCATCCTTTTTCTGAAAAACCCATGCGCCCGAATGCTTCATTATAAGCCTGACAATAAAATAGACAGCCACCAGGAGAATAATGCCCGATAAAATTTTCACAATCAGTGGTCCATACTCAGAAATATGATAATCGGGAGTCAATCCCAACAACTTCCGTAATAAACGTTCAAGTTTGGCCATCAATCTCTTCCAGAAAGTAGTATCCGTTTTCTCACGCTCATAGTTGAACTCATCATCAGCACGATATTGATCCTTAAAATGCGACGGAAATGCCACCACCGTGCGACGCGAAGAATCAACAGCAACAACACGATACATACTATCCAGATGCGCTTTCCGCTTCTGGAGATCGTTGTAGCGAAGGTTCTTTATCTTCTGAAATACATGATAAGTAGAATCCTGCTGCGCAACGAGGGGTGTGTGCAACAGGAAAGCAACGAAAGTAAGAATCAGCAGTATTTTACTCTTCATCCCGGCCAATACTGTCGATATCCGAAAATGCCTGCACATTCACCTCTTTCTCCTGCGAGCTATAGAATATAAGCCCCTGCTGGATGTAAATGGCATTATAGAGTATACATGTCACAAAAATCATCAATACATACATTATTGCCATCAGTCCTCCAAAAGAAGGATCAATGCCATGTTGGCCGCCGGAAGTAATCACAGAGCCCATGGCAAAAAACATGGGAATAACAGAAAACATGCTACTGAATATGGAAATACAGAAGTACAAAACGACAGTTGCTCCCACCAAATGCCAGAATTTATCGAACGTAATTTTCCATGCTTTTTTCAATGACCGGAAGTAACCTTCGTTTTCGACAACAAACAAATACAGAGCCTGAAACGATAAAATCATCATAGCGGGGAGTGACAAAATCAGCAACGGAATACCGATAAGAATAAATGACAATGCTACTCCAACCACCAATACAATCATCATAGCAGGAAAAAGAACAAAAATCGATATCAAGCCGAATAATAGGATACGGACTGCTTTGTTCATAATCTCTTTCCAAATCAACGACACCGAAAACTCACCATCACCCTCAGTAGCTAGCAGTTGCAGATAAACCATCGGATAAGCAGTTGATAACACCCCTAATACAATCGACAGGAGAAACATGATCCCCATCATCCCAACCATTGCAGCAGGATTATTAATCAAACTTTGTGACCATTGTTGCATTCCCTGCGGATTGGACATATTGGCAAACATATCTTTAAACGTAAGATAATAAACCCCGGCAAAGGCCAGAAGTACAATTCCGTTGGTCAAAAAGTAATTCTGTAGATAATTTTTCCAATAGTTCTTGAAAAACTGCAATGTATCTCCAATAAAATCGCTAAACTCTCTCTTTTTGTAAAGTTGAAACTCGCTCATAAGAATGTCTTTTTTTAATTATAAATGGATATATCAGATAATAAAATGAGATCACGGATAATGTTCCGAAAATAATAAGCAGGTTGAGCCACAGCGGCATCGTGTTGGAAAAACGGGTAACAAACCCTTCGATAAAACCAGCAGCAACAAAAAATGGTGTGGTACTCAGAAACAGCTTTAAACCGTCCTGTACCCCATTTTTGAAAGAGTACATCCGCGAATAGGTTTTGGGAAACAACATAGAAGCAGCCAAAATAAAACCAGCCGCTGAAGCTACAACGATACTAAATATCTCCATGGCTCCATGCAACCAGATGCCCCTCAGGCTGGCTTCGAATACCCCCTGGTCGTAAAAAAAGTACTGAAACGAACCGAGCATTATACCGTTGGTGAGTGCCACCCAAAACGTAAAGACTCCACCCGTAACACCAAATACAAATGCGCGCGCCGCCACCATAATATTATTGGAAGTAATGCGCAGAAACGAGAAAAAAGAATCGCCGGACTTGTAGATAGCCACCGGATCGCCTTTGTCGATATTCTCGAGCGTGCGATTCACATAATCATCTCCCAATATCAGCCTCACAAAAGTATCGTCGTAGCGAGCCGATAAAGCCCCCAAAGTTGTGAAGAAGAAAAACAATAAAAAAGCAAACAACATTTGTTTCCGATGCTCATATACAATCATCGGAACCTCAGTTTTGAAGAAATACAACAGACGATTTTGCTCAATACGCCTTGTTTTGTAAATTTTTCTGTATATTTGCGACACCAAAAAGTTAAGATAAACGGTGGTTTTACTTTTTGGGTAGTATGTCTGAGCATAGGCAAGATCGTTAAGCAAATGAATGTAATCATCTGCCATCTCGTCCGGATTACGGGCTTCCCTGCTCTTCAACGACTCTTCAAATGCGAGCCATTTCGCCTTATTCTGTTTTATAAAAGCAATTTCTCTCATAGGTTATACAAAAATAGTCAAAAATGTCAAACTTGTACATCACTACCACACAAAACGTTAATCTTTTTTTTACGCCGGCTTCAGTAGGCGAAAGAATGTTGGCGCATATTATCGATAATATCTTCAAAATAGCCTATCTTATCATTTGTTTCATAGCCTTTGATTTGATAACCGGCACCTCATTATTTACTCTGGCTAATTCAGAAATTGGCATTGTTTTCATTATACTGCTATCTATTCCGGTTGCATTCTACACCCTGTTGTCCGAATCGCTATTGGAAGGGAAAACGCCGGGCAAAATGCTTATGAAAATAAAAGTGGTGAAAATAGATGGATTTCAGGCTGGTTTTTTCGATTATCTTATCCGTTGGGTATTTCTGCTTATCGACATCACGATGGGCTATATACCAGGGCTGACCGCACTGATTGTGTCAAAACATACACAACGGATTGGTGATTTGGCGGCAGGCACAGCGGTAATTACCGAACGGTCGAAGTACAATATATCCCATACCATCCTGATGGAAATTGAAAAGGATTATACACCCGTTTTCTCTCAAAATCAGATACTATTGTTTAGCGACAACGATATTCGCATTATAAAAGAAAACTTCGAAAACGCCATTAAGCAAGCTAATTCACAGATCATTGACCGACTCGCCCGCAAGATAGAGTCTATCCTCCACACTCAAAGCCCATTAAAAACGGATCGCCTGCTTATCGAAACCCTTCTGAAAGACTATAATTATCACACCGGACAGTAATGTTCCGAATATTACAGCCCCTGTCATTGACAAAAAAAAGCCGCATAAGTACAGTACTATGCGACTCTTTTTTGCTAACAACAACATTTTTACACCTTATAATTCAATCAATACTGACTACTACTTTTTTCAAAACAGTAATCACCTCTGAAACATTTTCTTTCAATTCATCAACCGTCATTTGATCTTCTGTTGCTTTTTCCACAATTCTGATTTTGTCTGAAATCACGTTGATCTGCAAATTATCAATACTGGGTTTTATTTTATGGGCTGTACGATTGATTTCCTGCCAATCATTCACTTCTACTCCGTGTTCAAGCTGTTCTATACTTTGCACCGCCAAACTTTTAAAAACACTCAACATCTTATTGATAAATGCTTCATCTCCTCTGCTCAATTCCCGCAGCTGAGACAAATCGTACAAGGTCTCAGACACCTCAACTTCTTCACTACGTCTTCTTAAATACAATCCTAATTTTTCCAACAATTCGTTTTCTTTATATGGTTTAATCAAATAATCATTCATCCCTACCGACAAATACAAGTCTATATCGTGCTTAAAGGCATTTGCTGTAAGTGCTATTATCGGTATTTCCGCATCATATTTACTCCTTATTTCTTTTGTAGCTTCCACACCATCCAGGATAGGCATCTGTATGTCCATCAATATAATATCATATTGTCCCGATTGTACTTTCTCCAAAGCATCGAGCCCATTCACGGCCTCTGTAATAACACATCCTACTTGTTTGAGACTTTGAATAGCAATAAATCGATTCATTTCATTGTCCTCCACAAGCAACACTCTGGCTCCAACCATTTCGATATCAGATTTATGATCAATCTTCGTCACAAGTCTATTCTCTTCACCAACGTGAAGCTGCAATTCAAAACAAATTTTGGTTCCCTCTCCTTTTGTACTGGTTACCTGAATCTCGCCACCCATTAGCTGAACAAGTTCCTTCGAGATGCTCATACCCAAGCCAGTACCTTCAAATCTCCTGTTCGTCGCTCCCTCTTCCTGAGTAAATTTATCAAACAGGCGGTGCATAAATTCCTCGCTCATTCCAATTCCGGTATCTACTACAGTAAATTTCAAGGTTTGATAATTAGGGGCCTGGGCCACCCTATCAATATCCAGACTTACATATCCTTTTTCTGTAAACTTTATAGAATTACCCAGCAGATTAATCAGAATCTGTCGCAGGCGGCCAGGATCGCCCAAATGAGCTTTTGCTATATCTGGCGAAAGATGAATCCGGAATTCGAGATTCTTTTCGTGCGCTTTCGAAAACAGAATACTTCTCACATCTCCTACCACAGCCTCCACACTAAAATCCTTATTATAAAGCTCAAACTCTCCTGACTCAATTTTTGACATATCCAGAATATTGTTGATAATCGTCAGCAAATGTTCAGTAGCCACGTCAGCATGATTTACAAAATCGCGCTGCTTTGCGGATAAATTTTCCTTACCAAGCTCCCTCACCATACCTGAAATCACATTCAGTGGCGTTCTTATTTCGTGACTCATATTGGCTAGAAATACCTCTTTGGCCTTCGCAGCATACTCTGCCGAAATCTTTGCAGCTTCAAGTTCTTTTGCCAGTTTCTTTTGCTCAGTTATATCCAAATGAATTCCAATGGAGCCAATCAACTCATTTTTATCATTATAATTAGGTGCACCGCTTACAAACCACCATCTTCGCTCTCCACTTTTATTCATTACTTCTATTTCATACCCATCTGAAATACCCTGTTCACGTAACTTTAGTTTTTCCTTCAGTTTGATTTCATCCTCATCAGAGGTAATAAATATGGCTGTATTTCTGCCCACTAACTCATCCAGCGTATAACCGGACATAGTACAGAAACTTTGATTTGCAAACAACATATTTTCAGCCTTATCCACTTCAATAATTCCCAGATTCATGTTGGATATTATATTCCTGTATTTTTCTTCCTGAAGCATCAATAACATACCATTGCGTTTACGCTCTGAAATATTGACCAACATTTGACTAAACACTTCCAATAGCTTCTTTTCACGATCGCTATAGGCATGGTACTTTTTTACCGAATCAAAACCAACAAAACCGATCAGATTACCATTGCTTAACATCGGAATTGTAATCAAACTCTTAATACCTTGAGACTCCAAAATTCCACGCAAACAATCAGCGCCGTTATCCGGCAACTCCTGTACATTTTCGACATAGAATTCTTCGCCTTTTCGGTGACATTCCAACCAATCCTGCAAATAATTTAAAGGTACCTGCTGAAGGTTGTCAATTTCAGAGCTAACTTCCTCATTACACCACTCATACGTATTCGAAGTCGTTCCTCCTATCAAATCATAATCAAAAATATAAGCCCGATCTGCCCCTACAAATTCACCCAGCTCCTGCAAAGAACCCTGAACGGTAGTTTCAAAATCATCTATAGGAATATTGATATACTTCGTTGAAATATTAATGAGCACTTTTTGTAAATCAATATATTGATGTATGATTTTTTCGGCCTCTTTCAGCGCAGTTATATCATGTACTACAGTAAAACGATATCTTTTGTCCTGTATAAAAATATTCTCGGCAGAAATCAATACATGCTTAATATCACCACTTTTAGCTCTCAGCGTGGTTTCCAGATTCAGAATAGAACCGTTCTCTTCAGCATAAATTAATATTGCCTGACGTGCTTCCTCTGTGAAAATACCCAATTCGGTAGAGGTCTTCCCAATCACTTCATTCTTCTCAAAACCTAGCAATTCATAGAAGGCATTGTTCACTTCTACATACTTACCTGTTTCCAAATCACTGAATCCGCAAGCCGATGGATTAAGGAAAAATGACTTCGAAAATTTTTCCTCCGAGAGCTGAAGTCTTGATATATCTTTCGTTACCCCAAATATGGCCGGTCTATTGTTCCAGACCCCCATTGATACCCTTGTCTCTACAGGAATGTTCATTCCTGATTTCGATACAATTGGTATTGGACAGTAAGTGGAAGATCCCTCCAACATTTGTCGGAAAATATCTGCTGCTTCTTCGCGTCTTTCTTCAGGATGCAGCGTAAGCACAGGCAGCCCTACCAACTCCTCCTTGTCGTAGCCCAAACGATTGATTACTGTGGAATTAATGTGAATAATATTTCCTTCCTCATCCAGCACGAAAATAAAATCATCAATACTATTGAAAAACGTTTCATAATTCTGCTGGGTCTGTTGCAATAAAAATTCAGCTTTCTTGCGCACCGATATATCACGTGTTTCACCCTGTATACCAACGGGGTTGCCCAATTCATCGCGTATGATCGACATATTTATCTCAGCCCAGAATATCGATTTATCTGCCCGATAATGCTCAACTTCTATCTTAAAATTTCTGCGTTTATCCGAACCAGGTGTATATTCATTTTCGAGCTCTCTTACATACAACTGATGTATCTTTTGCACCGAATCCGGAGTAAATTTTTCTTCTATCGGGCGCTTTATATGTTCTTCTACTGTTTCGCCAATCATCTTCTCAACAGATGGACTCAGGAAAGTCATATTAAATTGCAAATCGGCGGTCCAAACAATATCCGACATATTTTCGGTAATACGTCTGTATTTTTGCTCGCTGGCAAATAATTGCTTTTCGGATTCTTTTCGGCTTGTAATATCTCTGATAATCAACTGCACTGACAATTCATTATCCAATATTATCTGCATTGCTTTGATTTCAACTTCAATTTGAGCTCCATCCAATCTTTGAAGCACTACTTCGATTGGTGCAATGACAATACCATCATCAAATCCATTTCTTAATTCATTATAAATATGCCTACGGTTATCAGGATGAACAAATTTCACAACCGGCAGCTCCAGAAGTTCATTGTAAGTAGAAGCGCCTATCAGGCGCACCCCTTCGTTATTTACAAATACAATTTTCCCATTCTTGTAGATTACAATTGCGTCGGGAGAGTTATCAACCAGCTCACGATAACGGTTCTCGATTTCCCGTTGAGCTTGTTCTGCCCGTTTTCTCTCACTAATATCCCGTGTAGAACCATGAATTCCAATCAATCTACCGCTTTCATCATAATGTGGAGTTGAGCTTATTTCCGTCCACAACCATGTTCCATCGCTCTTTAAAAGCTCTATTTCAAAATGAGAAGTTTGAGACGATTCTCCTTTTTCGTCCATCAACAATCGTTTAGCACGATGTTGCAACACAACATCAATCCCCTCAGGTTTAAGACTGTTCCACAATTGCTGCCCCAGCACTTCTTCCTGCTTAAAACCTCTCATACGTTCGTCGGCCGGACTTATGTAATCGCAACAATAATTGCTATCCAGATGCCAGATCACATCACTGGAACTTTCTGTCAGGTGCCTGTATTTTTCTTCACTTTCTTTAAGCGCAACCTCTGCTCGTTTACGCTCAGTTATATCTCTTGAAATTGCAACTACATAACCGTTACCATTAACCGTTACATATTTTACCGTCACTTCAACAGGAAATGTAACACCCGTCTTCTTATTAACATTAAATCCCTCCAAAATCATATAATCCTGATTCCGAACCTCCTGAACATGCTTTGTCCAGGCGTCGAGTGTTGGGAATGTCAATAAATAATCTGTCACCTTGTAGCGTTCTACTTCATTCTGAGCGATACCTAAACGCTCACTGGCAATTTTATTCACATAAAACAAATCACCTTCTTCGGTAGTGACCTGTATGGCATCAGAAATATTGTCAAACAGCTTGATGAAAACTGAAAGCTGCTCCTGTATCTTCTTTCTATCAGTGTAATTAATACTAATGCCTACCAAACCTGTGATATCTCCGGATTCATCTCTGAGTGGAATCTTCGAAATCAAGGCCCATTTATCATCACCAATTTTTTTCTCGGCACTGATAATCGACTTTCCCTGTTCAAGAACCTGTAAATCTTCGATGTAGAATTCGGTTGCCAACGATTCGTCAAACAGATCAAAGTCTGACTTACCAAGCACCTCACTTTCATCATTCAACCCATATTGATTAAGGTCATATCTGTTGGCCAGCGTTTTACGGGAATGCAAATCCTTTGCAAAAATACTCGCGGGGATATTGTCAATAATCGTACGAAGCAAACGGCGTTCTTCGGCCAGTTTTGCTTCTGCCATCTTTCGCTTTTCATTTTCAAGCGATTGAGACAATAGTTTTGAATAATAGTTGACGACTGATTTAAATTCATTCTTAAAAACATCACTCAATTGTGATTTTCGGCCTATCACTAAAAAGCCATAATTGTTCAGACAGTAAACATAATAGCAACTATCGTTTAAGATCAACTCACAATGTCCTTTTGCCTGCTGTTTGTCCTGATTTTGAATATATTGCTTAATGTATTTCCAATTCTCATCCGACTTGAATGAAAACGGATACACCTGTTTGTCCGACAAATCATCACCATTGCCATTCACAACAGCCGACATAAAGCAATTCAACTTACGTAACAAACTGTGAAGAAATGCATTAATTATATCATCTTCAGTCTCTTTGTTCTCTGCACTGAAAATCAGTTCCAGTAGAATTTCAGTCTTTAACGTATCTGTTCCCATTTTGCTACGATGATGGTTTTATTATATATTTCGAGGAAAGAATGACTCACGTTGGCTATTTCGCCAAAAGAAAGCACCCCATTAACCGGCAAATCGCCACTTATGGCAGCCACTTCATTATCAAATGCTTCGCCAAGAAACTTGACACGCGAAATACAATCTACACAAAACAAAGTGCTGGAAGCTGAGCGCTGCATCCCCTGATTTTCACAACAATCAAGCGATGCTTGTCTGGCTCCGTCAATCAAAGTTGCTGCTGTTCCATGTAATATAGACACGTATTCACCTGTTTCTACGTTGTCTAAACAGATTACCGAACCGTTGTCCACCAGAAAAGGATCCCGCACCACCATCTCATCGTCAACCTTCATAAGACCTATAGGATAAGATTTTGCAATATCAAGAAAATTCGTATCATCAAACACTCTTGCGGAATGCTCTTCCACGATCCGTTTATACACCTCAAAAGCAGGCTCCCAGTTCAGACTAATGATTTTATTATCGACAGATTCTGTTACTTTAAGTGGCACTGACACTGAAGACCACCCATGCCCTACCCCCAGGCGAATGTCGTGATTTGTATAGCCAATCACTGCTGCATTTTCATGCATCCCTGAATTATGAATTACACATGGAAATGAGCTGTATTTTTCCGAACCACAACCTGCACCCACAAAAGAGAATTTAAAACCAAAGAAATTAAATAACTCTTCAACAAATGAAGCTTTATATTCTGCAAATGCATCGATAAACACAAAAACACTACCCTGCTCGTTCATCTTACCTGCATACCCGCTTTCGAGCTTCGCAAACACTTCAGGTTGCGGCTCGTCCAGCAAGAACACTTCGGTTTTGAGATAAAATGGCAATGGAAGCAGCAAAATGCCACTATCCATTAATCTACAATCAAATATGAGCTTATAAAAGACTCCACCGATAACAGGTTTCGAAATAGCACCCAAAATCGGGTTTAAGACCTCCTGAGTAAATTCAACTTCATTTGTAAGCAACATCAGGATGGATTTCACATCGTCCTGCTTCTCCAGCAAACTTAAATTATGCTTAAGTTCAGTTGCATTTTTTGAATAGAGTGCTTTCATAATCGTGTTTTTTTAGAGTAGAATTAGGTATGATCAAGAGTCTCCAAAAATCAGACTACATTCTGAGCAAAACTCAGCTGATTGTCTGATACAAATATAAACTAATTTATGCAGAAACAAAGGGATTTAGCAATGAGAGGAATCGCACAAAACTACAGTTTACACACTATAAAACAGCAATTTATGTAGCATCAATTACGACACAAATACAGTCATACACTACAGCCCATAAAATCAGAATAAAGCATCATTTTACAGGTTCGGGATACGATGACTTGATGAATTCAATCAAACAACGGAAAGAAGATAATATTTGGGCAAAAAGAACTAATAGTTGCGATTGAAACCGTCATTAAAAAAACCACTCTGTAGTAAAATGTACAAACAGACTAAAACAGAAGTTGCTGACTTAATAGAGAAAAAAGGAGTAAGGAAAGATGAATGGAACAACAATAAATTAATATATATATACATTTGTTAGATTAAATATAACATACATTAACCTACTAGACTTGAATCCGAAATGAATATGATATGAAAAACAAATATAGAGAGTGGCTTATGGAGGGTCCCCCAATGATCGAATACTGACCTATTCGTAACGGATAATCTTAGCGGGAGATATCTTTGTAATAAGATAGGAAGGGCCGATCATCATCAGCAGGGAAGCCAAAAGAGTGCCTGCATTCAATAACAGAAAATACACCAAGTTGAACGAAATAGGAACACTTGGCACATAATAAGCTTCTGCATCCAGTGGAATAATACCCGTAAAATATTGAATTGCACACAACGAAAGGCCAATAATATTTCCCCAAATCATCCCTTTACCAATCAAAAACAATGAGTGATAAAGGAATATTTTCCTCACCGACCAATTGGACGAACCCAGCGATTTGAGAATGCCAATCATGTTGGTTCGTTCCAGAATAAGAATAAGCAGGCCGGAAACCATATTAAAGCCTGCCACGGCAAGCATCAATCCCAGAATTACCCATACGTTCATATCCAGCAAATCGAGCCAGCTAAATACCTGAGGATTGATTTGCTTGATCGTTTGACTGTTGTATGCACTACCTTCGGCAAAAAACTTATTACCGACAATCTGATACACAGCATCACCCATATCGTCGATTTTATCAAAATCGTTGATCAGCACTTCGATGCCGCTTACAGAGTCGGCTGCCCAATCATTCAACTTTTGCACCTGACGGATATCTGCCAATACAATCAGCTTATCGTATTCAACATAATTGGTTGAATAAATACCTGTTATTTTGAACTTACGCGCCCGCACTTCGTCCTGAATGAAATAGGTAAAAAAGCTATCTCCAAGCTTCAAATGCATCATCCGCGCCAGGTGTTTGGATATCACCACCTGATTAGACGGACTCTCCACCGAATAATCGGGCAAAATACCTTCCACCAAATTGGATTTAAAGAAAGACCAGTCAAAGTCCTTACCAATTCCTTTCAACACAACCCCCTGAAAATCTTCATCGGTTTTGATAATGCCCGGCTTGGTGGCAAAGCACTGAATATGTTTTACTCCGCTCAGTCCCGCCACCTGTTTCATCATTGCCTTATCGGCTTTGATGGGGTTCAGTTCGTAGGTACTATTATTTTCAAAGTTGGTGATTTGGATATGGCCGCCAAAACCGATGGTTTTGTTACGAATTTGCTGTTTAAATCCAATGACCACTGCCACTGAAATAATCATAACAGCCAAGCCCATGGCAATGCCAATGGTGGCAATACGAACGGCAGGGCGAGAAACATTCTTCTTGCCCTGCTGAAAGTGTATGCGTTTTGCTATGAAATATTCCAGATTCACGTGAACAGTGATTAGTGGTTAATGATCAGTGGTTAGTGATGAATGATCAGTGATGAATGATAAATGATTCGTAATGAATCAATTCATTTCAACCTGACAAACTTTATAAATTTTGAACTTTACAAACTTTATGAACTAAATAGTGCGCCCCGGATATACCTGAAGTGCCTTACCAAGCACTACCAATGCTTGTTTCAGGTCTTCTTTATCCAATACATAGGCAATACGAACTTCGTCTTTTCCCATCCCCTCGATGGTATAAAAACCCGAAGCAGGTGCCATCATCACAGTTTGTCCTTCGAATTCGAAATCGGAAAGCAACCATGCGCAGAATTTGTCGGCGTCATCAATTGGTAAGCGTGCCACAGTATAGAAAGCTCCCATCGGTATAGGCGAATATACACCCGGAATACGATTAAGACCATCGATCAAAAATTTCCGTCGTTCCACATATTCGTTGTACTGATCCAGCATATATTCGGCCGGTGTACTCATTGCTGCTTCAGAAGCAATCTGTCCCAACAAAGGTGGACTCAAACGGGCCTGACAGAACTTCATAATATTGCTGCGCACCTCTTTGTTTTTGGTAACAATGGCTCCAACACGCACCCCCGTCATACTATAACGCTTTGAAACAGAATCAATCAGCACCACATTTTCTTCAATTCCATCCAAATGAAAAGCCGAAATATAAGGCGCTCCTGTATAGCAGAATTCACGATACACCTCATCAGAGAATAAGTACAAATCGTATTTCTTTACCAGATCGCGAATCTTGTTCATCTCTGCACGGGTGTACAAATAGCCGGTCGGGTTGTTTGGGTTACAAATCATAATCCCCTTGGTTTTAGGAGTGATCAGTTCTTCAAACTTCTCGATATGTGGCAATGAAAATCCCTCTTCGATAGACGAAACAACCGGTTTCACGATTGCTCCGCAAGCAATGGCAAAAGCAGTATAGTTGGCATAAGCGGGCTCTGGCACAATAATTTCGTCGCCCGGATCGAGGCAGCTCATGAAAGCAAAATTCACCGCTTCGGAACCTCCGGTGGTAACAATAATATCTTCCTCGGTTACATCAATATTAAAAGTGTGGTAGTAATTGGCCAGCTTGTTTCTCAGACTCTTGATACCATCACTCGGGCTATATTCCAACACAGTGCGATCGATATTGCGGATCGCATCCAACGCAACTTGTGGTGTCTTCAAATCGGGCTGGCCGATATTGAGATGATACACTTTGATTCCACGTGCTTTAGCTTTATCGGCCAGTGGAACCAGCTTGCGTATTGGCGATGCGGGCATTGCCTGCCCCCGTTGTGAGGTGTGTGGCATATTTTTAGTTTTATAATGATCGGATAATTACAGTTCGTAACTAATTCCGTGTTTGATATTACAATTCAAAGCCGCAAAAGTAGTTATTTTCAGTCAAAAATAAAAACCAACGCCCATTAAATATTTTCAGAAACAGCACTTCGGAAGCCTTCGAAATGATTTATTTCAAGTCGATTGTAACTTTCAGGTTCAATTGACGACCGGTGAGATAATTAGGTACCGCCCATTGATTATTGCTAACATCATTTACCCAATAATACGAGTTTATATTTTTAAAATCCATCAAATTAAACACTTCCAGATTGAGCCAGACACTTTTAATATGTCGTAGCCACTCCTTATTCATAAAATTATCACTACCACTCATCAGTATGCGGGACACTCCAATATCCACGCGACGATAAGGCGTTGTACGGTTATCTGCAACTCTGAATATAGTCGATTTATCAGAATATTCGGGCGACTGAACGGGCAATCCATCAGAATAAATAAACTTCAGGTGCACTTTGTATTTCGGGTTGGTAGGCCAATAATCCTGAAACATCATCGAAAACACATAGCGTTGCTCATTGGGACGTGAAACATAGCCCGGATACACAGTAGATGACGAAGTTACATTGCCCTCCGAATCGTAAGCATTTTTGATATACGAATCATTCAAAATATCCTCTTTTGATTGCATTAACGAAAAATTGATCCAGGAATCAGCTCCGGGCACCAATTCGCCAAAGAGTTTAAAGTCCATTCCGGCTGTGTATGATTTAGAGTCGTTCTCGCCTGAATAACGAACACGTACGTTGTCTACTCTGTATGAGATCACCCTGTCGGCCATTTTCAGATAAGCCTCAGAAGTAAACTTGAACGGACGTCCCCAGGCACGGAAATAATGATCGCCCCCCAACACAAAGTGTAAACTGCGCTGCGCTTTTATATTGGAGTTCAACTGGATAGTAACATTCCCCAATGAATCAGTCGTTTCTTTACGGAGCTCTTTGTAGAAAGGAGCCTGATAATATACGCCCGTTGCAAAACGAAAACTAAATTCGCGCTTCCAATGAGGAATATAACCCACCGAAAAACGGGGACTCACAAGCATTTCTTTATTAAACGACCAGTAATTAGCCCGCACACCACCTGTCAACGACAAGATACCTGAGTCAAACTGCCATTTATAGGTATCCTGAAAAAAAGCCTGCCCCCGAAGACTGTTCATCGAAGTGTCGGACTTGAGCGTATAATACAGATTCTGTTGGCTATCGCTATATGGCAAGGAATACCCGGAGGAATCCCTCCACTCCCACTCGCTTATTTTGTCGCGAATAATTTCGGCCTGAAGCGATGCTCCCCAACGCAGTTTGTGATTGTTGATATCGTATTCTCCCAAATGAGCAATATTGGCCACAGTGGCGTTCAAGCGGTTTCGGGCATGGCTATGATATTTACCAATACCCAACACTGAACCCTGTTTATTTTCAGCATTTATGTCCATTTTCACCTCACTCAGTATGTATTCTCCCAGGATATCGTAGGTTTCATTTTCATTGGTATTAAACGCCGAACCCAGCAAACTTAGCTTCATATTCTTCACCGGCCGGTAGTTAAGAGTAAGTGCGCCAAAACCTGTACGAAACAAATCCTGCTCATTTCCTTCGAAATAAACTGTCAGATTACGTCCTAAATTATAGGTTCCGAATGAGGTAGTGCGTGTTTGCGGTTCGAAATAATAACTATTTTGGGAGAAATTACCCAGAAATGTCAGCTCCCATTTAGGGCGCATTTGCCAGGTAAGATAAGTCTGATAATCGAAAAACGAGGGTTTATATTCGGCTTTCGTATCCAAAGTACCCAAAAGATATTGAGATGTTTTGTAACGAATACCATGCATCTGCGTGAAACCTTTGTTAGAAGTTCCCACATAAGCCGAGGCTCCCAACAAACTGGCCGACAATGTGGATTCAAAAACAGTTGGTTTCTTGTATTCGATATCCAGTACCGACGACATTTTATCCCCGTATTTTGCATCAAACCCTCCTGACGAAAAGCTGAGGTTTTCCACCATGTCCGGGTTGACAAAACTCAACCCTTCCTGCTGACCGGCTCTGATGAGCAACGGACGATACACTTCAATACCATTTACATACACTGCATTTTCGTCGTAGTTTCCACCGCGAACGTTATATTGCGAACTCAATTCGTTGGTAGAACTCACTCCCGTAAAAGTAATCAGAATCGATTCAATACCGCCCGATGTATTAGGCATTAAGCGGTATTTTGAAGGGTCCACCATGTCCAGCGTAGATAACTGACGGCGTTGCCCTACAATATTCACCTCTTTCAATTGCTGGTCGGTAGGGCTTAGTTGCACCGAAATTTGCATCACATGCTTGTCGGTTTTCACGGTGTGTCGTACCGACTGGTAACCTACCATTGAGTAAACTAATGTCACTGAATCTTTGATATCAGTGATCAGTTCGTAATAACCATTGGGGTTGGTAGAGGTGCCTTTGCTTGAATTTTCGATATAGACATTTGCCATTTCAATACCGCGATTCTCGGGATCGATAACATATCCGAAGATACGCAGTTTGGTTTCAGCACGCAGATTAAAAACAAAAAGCAGAAAGATACAAAGTGTATATATTATTTTTTTATTCATGAATCGATAGATAGGTGGCATCAGTAAAGATGTTTCGAACCCACATTTAACGGTAGAATTGTTTATTTATTTTATTGTAGGGTACAAAATCACACAAAGATACAATTTACCTGCATCATCACAAAGCAAGATGATACTTCATAAAAAAAACCTGCAAAAATCTCATTTGAAAGACTTTTGCAGGTTTACAACCCAACATCTAAATTATTCCTTATCTGAAAAACAATCTTCTTCCTTTGAAAACAGTAAAAATAGCCACCAATACAAGCAAAATGTATGAGCCATCGCCGAGTGGTAACGACCCCAGTTGCGCTTGCGGATCAAGTCCGGGGTGCGCACCACCATCTGTCGAAGAAGAGGTGCCCGCTTGCCTGCTTGGCGTTATCGTACCTGAGGTTGATGTGCTTTGGGCATTGGTACTTACTTTCTTCAACCCGGGCACTGATGCCGAAGACACATCCTGTGACGCTTTGGCTTTAGCACCCGAACGAGCTACCAAACTGGCATCACCACCAATTGATGTATTGCCGGCATTGTCCTGAAGTGAATGGCTGTAATTTCTACCTGCTACAACAGTAGACGGTTCGGAAGTACCGTAGGCCAGTTTTCGTACTGATCGATTACTTTCGACGTTTGGCACCCCATTAAACTCTGACTCAGCCACAGTAGCAATATTACGAGCTGATTTCATACTTTGAGACACTAACATCCCCAACGTAGTTCCATTCAGGTTGGTATTGGCAACTACCCCATCAAACGACTTTCGAAGTGGAGCCAATGGCAATGCTAACAATACGCTCGTAACTGCAAACACTCCGATGATTACGTATATATCCTTCTTATTTTTCATTTTCCTTCAGTTTAGTAGATCATTAATCTTTTTACTAATCTCTCCGAATTTGTGGCTGCACACACAATATACATACCTGTTGCAAGTCCTTTAGTCGAAATCGTTTTCACCTCCATTGCAGCAAAATTGATGGTTTGTACAATATTACCAGATGCATTGGTCAGATAATAAGTACCCGCCTCCTTACTCTCATTTTGAAGCACTATTTCATCATGTGTATTAAACACTTTAATCGCTTTTGCCTGATTAGCTGAAGAATCAAAGTATTTATTCGTCACAATTTTAAATCGATTTGGCTTGCTATCTTTCAAAGCAACAAATTTATATTTGGTTCCGCTTTCGCTAATATCAATCGTTTTATTTTCGAGCTGATCTACAAGATAGATTCCCGAATAAACCTGATTAATATTTTCGCTGGTGAAAGTAAATGTATATTCATCATCATTACCAGGACGGAAACACATATTAATGCCATTCATATCCGAAACTGCATCGATCTGATAATTATCATCCACTTCCTGAGCATACAGCTGCGAATTGGTTCCTGTATTCAACATTTTGCGTGTATCCCAACCGTTGTCGAACTTATTGGTACAACCTGCTGAGGTGAATATCCACAAATCATCTTCGGTAGTTTCGCCAGTAACGTTAACTCTTAGCGACACATTACCAAAGCCATTGTCATTTTGTTTCACCCGTTGCAAAGAACTATCCGGTACCAATACAGAGTAAGGAATACTTACAGATGCACCCGATCCGGTTGCTTTCACTAAGAATCCTTGCATAGATGGCACCTGAGATGGAATTCCATTACTTCCGGCTGCATTTTTTGATGCCGAAATATGCATTCCTTTTTTGGTACCTGAATTTGATGTTCCTGTATTACTCAACCAATCATTATATGTACCTGAATTGTAAATATAGACTGACTGTTCCACGCTCCCTGAAAATTCAATGCTACGAATAGGCACTGCAGCTACAAAAGGGTTGGAAATGATATTTTGCCCCGGAAATGCTGCAGCTGATGTATAAGATAAGCTCTTTGAAAAATTTCCATGCACTAATGCTCCGGTAAATACATAGGTTGCTGGCGATTGTTGAACAAGTTCAAATCCATCACCTGCCGCAAGAACTGACGATGCATTTTGATACAAAGTAGCTCCATTGTTCCGTCTGATCCACAAACTATCGTAATTATACACACTTTCGTCCCATTTGCGAACATAGCAATTGCTAAAGTTGAAAGTGGATCCGGCAGTTACCGTTTGAACCGGAATTCCAAAGAATTGCCAATTATATTTACTGTTGATAGCTTGATTCAAATCCCATGACGCTTTTGAGTACATTTCAACTGTTGCATTTACAGTACCACTTCCCCAGGTGAATGTTCCATTTGGCTGGCTTGCGCTCGATTTTATCAACAAGCCGTTTGCATTTCGGTTATTTGTAACGCTGCCGGTTACATTTAATTTAGCGGCTGGCTGTATGGTTAGTTTCGGATTTACACTGCTGTGTGAGGATTTTATAGTCAGATTTTTCACCTGAGTTTGCTCTGTTGTTGTCAACTGGCAATTACCGTCAATATAAACAGTCACTGCATCGTGTAAGGCCAACGATGGTATTCCATGATCCCAACGAGCTGCTGTGATCCAATTTTCCAACGATGACACTCCGTCCGAATTTGTAAACGTAGTGCTATTCCATGGTGTAACCTGAACAGGATTTTCGGAACCCGCAATAGTAAGATAGCTTTCGGAACCCGCAGTTCCACTATACTCGAATGCCTGAACAGTATAAACTGTGCCAGGGTAAAGATTCGTGAGCGTTACCCCCGTGCCTGTTCCATTATACACACAATAAAAACCTGTAGTTCCAAGCTGAGTTCCTTTTGAATTCCAATTGGAAGAAGCAGTGTAAGTAGTTCCATTTACAGGATTGGAACCTGCCGAACCGGTTCCTTCTTTCAGAAACACCACACGATTGGCCTTGCTACCTTTTGTCCATTGCAAAGTAAGATAAGTAAATGACGTATCAGTCACATTGATATATGACGTTTGCATATCAGAATAGATGGATGCAGTCAACCCTGTAGGCTGAGTTAAATAATAATTGGCAGCCCCTGTGCCTCCAATTGTACTGTTAGAAGTTACAGATTTACCAGTTCCTACACTGCCACTGCTGAAATACCCGGATAAAGTCAACGTAACGTCATCAGGATCTACAACACCTGCTAATGTTCCTTCAATTACAGCTGTAGTAGTACCATCATACGCTTTATCCTGTGCACTTGCACCAGCAATGGTCAATTCTTTAGCACTGATATTAGCATTTAATGAGGGTTGACTCAAAGTGTAATTAGAAGATGGTACAGTATAACCACTTACCGTAACGGAAATATTATCCGCCACGTTTTTACTGGCAAAAGTAGCAGTCGGGCTACCTGATACAGAAAATGCATCACCATTGACCAAGCCAGAATAAGCAGCTGTACCGCTTAAGGTTGCCAAAGTGGTTCCATCATATACCTTATTAACACCCGAGATTCCGGTTATAGTTAATGATTTAGTGGTAATTGTTCCGTTACAAGTTACATTGCCTGTTGTTGCACCTGTAGAAGCAACTGTTATTACTTCGCTATTATAAGTACCGACATTCATACCTGTACCGGTTCTCAAACGCGCGTAAATGGCAGTCGACGACACGCTTCCACCCGATTGACTCAACACCAGACTTGATCCATATCCCGAACCTGAGCTTAATGATATTTCATAATCAGCAGGTGCGGTCAAAGTTATATTTGTACTTAAGTTTGAGCCACTCACTGTAAAGGACTGAGCCGCTGAGGCAGTTCCGTAAACAGTGGTAAAGCTGCTCAATGATGCAGAAACCGTTACTGTAGGAGTTGCCGAAGTAGTTGTAAAACTCACTTCAGGACCATAACTTGTACCAGCATCGTTGATGGCATAGGCTCTGATATAATAGGTAGTGCCAGCTGTAAGGCTGGTCAGGCTGCTTGTATAACTTCCGGTGGTTCCTGCATCTGTTGTTTTCGAATTAGAAGTCGTAGGATTGGAACTGGTACTCCAACACACTCCTCTTGATGTAATAGTAGAGCCTCCATCGGCAGTTACATTCCCCCCACTCGATGCTGTAGAAGAAGTGATAGAAGATGCAGCAGTGGTCGTTACGGTAGGAGGAAAAATAATGCTAAAACTATTGGTTCCTACGGCTCCCGAGGTATTTCCTTCCACAGTCAAGGATACCGTTCCCTGAGGTAATCCATCCGTTGGGAAAATACCTGTAGGTGTAATGGACGATGGCACAGCCGAAGAAAGGTCTAAAGTAAAAGCATTAGAGCTAACAGCTACACTATTGTACACATAAGTGTATCCACCCGAGACGACAGTTACTTTCACAGTAGCATCAGACCCTGTAGCTGTACCTGAAATAATTGGTTTTCTGTTGGTAGTAATATTATCTGTTGACGATGCTCCGGTGTCGTCAGTTGCATTATTGCGTAAATCGACGGTTACCGAAGAGGCATTAATCACCAACTCGCTGGATGTTGCATCAGAGGTTGCATTGCCGGCAAGATCTGTGACTGTAGCTGTCACACTATATGTTCCGGAACTTATTCTATAAACCAAAGGGACGCTTAATGTCCAGGCAGTACCATTGAGAACCAAATAACCATCACCATTCGTATAAGTTCTGCCATTTACGGTCACTGTCAACACTTCACCATCTGCAACAGTTGCTGTACCCTGAATTGTTGGAGTCTGGTCATAAGTGGTTAGTGAAGTAACTGTAGGTGCAGAAGGTGCAGTAAGATCTATTAAAAACTGACTGGATGCTGTAGCACTGGTAGGTGTTGTTACCACTAAAGTTACATAACCTTCGGGAAGTCCAGCTGCTGGCATGGTTCCGGTAGAAGGAGTTACTGCAGATAAATCCAATGAATAAATATGAGTAGTACCATTAACAGCAACGCTGTTATAAGTTAAGGTTGTAAGTGTTCCACTTACATAATATTGCACATTTACTGTCACAGTAGATGTAGCATTATCAACAGCACCTGTGACGACAGGTTTTCTATTAGTTGTTATATTGTCAGTTGAAGAGATACCCGTATCTGAAGTTACAGTATTTGCCAAATCGATTGTTGGAGGTACAACCGGAATGGTAGCTGTACCAGATGATCCGGGATTACCGGCTAAATCAGTATAACTCAAATTTGTTACTGTAACGACAGGGGCTGCTACAGCACTATTTTGTTGAATAGTG
>JBJOOU010000037.1:0-6372 GCA_046051105.1 Bacteroidota bacterium | reverse complement strand
GGATTTAATGATAATTCGCTGATTGGTTTGCCTGTGCAAGCATTGGGTACAGGGATGTCCAGCAACCTTGCAATAGTTGGAGCAATGTCGATGGTGGAATAGGACCCTGATATCTGCTGTGGCTTTATTTTCCATCCCATAAAATAAACGGGTGTATAAGGAATTAATGCATTCGACTCACCAATCGGATGATTGTTTTTATCCACTTCTATCCATCCGGGTAAAAGTGAAATTATAACATCGCCCATCGTATTTTTGTGTGTGGAATTTCTTAGTCGGGTGATTTCCGGATCATTAGTGCCCGCCAAATTAATCAGTTGATTCGCAGGGTAGGCCGATTGTATACCTTCAAATTCTATCATGAAGTCAGCCACTGACTTTTGGAAATCAGCAATGTGCAGTTTCTTTTGCGCAATTTTCTCTTTGTTCAGAAAAATGTTTTTGCCATAATATCCGGTAATCCATTTTTCCTGTCCGTAGATGGCCATCAGATACGTACTTAGCAATGCCAATGATCGATCAGCATTGAAATAGCCAGCCGGAATTTTATTTGTTCCCAACTCTGAAGGCGAATGCACCTGAGGTTGGTTCCCATATACAAATACCAAAGTGCGATCAAGCCCAACGGCAACATCAATACGTTGTAAAAGGTTTTGAATTTCCTTGTCCAAACGCAGGTACATGTCTTCTTTTTCGGCTGATTGCATTGCCTGTGTTTTTTCTCCCGGAATGCGTACCGTATATTGAAGCATTAATAAGTCAGGATAAATATCAGAACCCAACTGCTCTTTTTCCAGAATTTTCAATCCAAGTTCTGTGACAAGTCCGTTGGCAGCAGGTGTTGATTTTAGGAGCGTATTTCTTCCATTTTTGGTGGCCGGGTCGTAATAAAATCCCCATTTTTTATCTTCTTTCAGAGGCTTGTTCAGGTAGGTACTGATGTTGTATAGCGGTCCCCAGGTGCGGTTGACGTAGTTTTGAAACACACCGCCGGCATTCATTTGGTCGGCCCACTGCGAAAGTCCATCGGCATAATATCCGGTGGTAATCCATTTAAAATTAACGTCGTCCATCCAGGCCACACTACGAGCCGTATGCCCTCCCATCATAATGGCCTCTTCGGGGTTCATGGCTACGGCATACACTTTTGATTTGCCATTATTGGCCAACGAAACCTCATCGCTAATGGTACTGGCTAATAAATGATGTGCTGAAAATGTTTGGCGCGTACCGATACCCACCTGATTTTCATCCTGAAGAATAGAAACTACTTCATCATCAGTTCTGCTAAAATAATGGTCGCCCACTACGCCACTAAAATAGGGCGTAGTGCCGGTCATCACATTGGCTATGTCAGATGCATTTCCTGCTGAGACTATATTGTATGATACGTTTTTGCAAACTGCACCCTGATTGATAATCTTTTTAAATCCATTCGGATCGAAATAATTCCAAAGAATATCCAGATGTTTTTGCTGCAATCCATCTATCATGATGCCGACCATCAGGCGCGGACGTTCACCTGCCGATGGTTGAGCACTCATTCCCATACTGAAAATGAAAAATAGAAGAAAAGAAAAGAGTGATTTAATGCGCATGGATAGTTTATTTACTACAATACACCCTTGGTTGAAGGCAATTCATATTGATAAATATCTCGCTTCACCGCCATTTTGATGGATTTAGCCAGGGCTTTGAAAATGCCTTCCAATTTATGATGTTCGTTGGCGCCTTCAGCTTTGATGTTCAGATTCATGCGGGCAGCATCACTCAGCGACTTGAAGAAATGGTAGATCATTTCCGTTGGTAAATCGCCAATGTATTCACGTTTGAATTCGGCATCGAATACCAGCCACGCACGGCCTCCAAAATCAAGTGCCACCGAACACAAGCAATCATCCATTGGCAGATAAAACCCATAACGTTCGATTCCGCGCTTATTGCCCAAAGCTTTTCCAAATGCTTCGCCCAGAGCTATCGCAGTGTCTTCGATGGTGTGGTGCTCGTCCACTTCCAGATCGCCTTTTACCTGAATAGTCAGGTCAGACCCAGAGTGTTTGCCGATTTGTTCCAACATGTGATCGAAAAATTTCAGGCCCGTATCAATCTTGCATTTGCCCGAACCATCCAGATTCACTTCGATGAAAATGTCTGTTTCTTTAGTGGTGCGTTTTATCGTAGCCGTACGTTCGCCTGCGAAAAGAAATTCGGTAATCGCATCCCAGCTCATGGTTTGTAATGAACAATAAGCTTCCAGTCCTTTTTCTTTCAGAATTTCAGTATCGGTGCTGATGAAAATAGCTTTGCAACCCATATTTTTGGCTAACTCCACATCTGTATAGCGGTCGCCAATTACGAATGAGCCTTCCAGATCGTATTCTTCCGTGAAATATTCTGTTAATAGTCCTGTGCCGGGTTTGCGTGTAGCTAAACCATCTTCAGGAAATGATTTGTCGATGAAAATCTTATCGAAAGTAATGTCTTCATTGGCCAGAATTTCAAGCATTTTCCCCTGAACAATGTCAAAGTTTTCCTGGGGATGACAAGGAGTTCCCAGTCCATCCTGATTGGTAACCATGGCCCATTCGAAATCCAGTTTTTTACGGATAAAGTGCATATTTCGAATCAAACCCGGTAGAAATTCCATTTGATCCAAGTGGTCGACCTGATATGTTACAGGTGGTTCAATAATCATTGTTCCATCGCGATCGATGAAAAGTACTTTCTTTTTGCCCCCAACCCCTGAAATGGAGTTTTGATTTGTATTGTTTGATGAATTATTCATTCGAATAAATGATTGAATGTTTTTTTTTAGAACTAAATTTTAACTGATATTTATTGTACATTTAGATGAAAAACTCCTGACAAATTAATTCCCCTTTAGGGGGTAGGGGTTATTTCAACTCCATCTTCAAAAATCTTCCGGTATCGCTGGTTGGATGGTTGGCCAGTTCCTGCGGTGTTCCGGTAAACATTACTTTACCACCAGCAGCACCACCTTCAGGACCAATGTCGATAATATGATCGGCCACCTTAATCACATCCATGTTGTGCTCAATGATAATCACCGTATTGCCTTTGTTGGCCAAACGGTTCAATACGCCCAGCAACACCCGAATATCTTCGAAATGCAACCCGGTGGTTGGTTCGTCCAGAATGTACAATGTCTTTCCGGTATCGCGTTTCGAAAGCTCTGTAGCTAGTTTTACGCGCTGACTTTCGCCTCCTGAAAGCGTAGTACTTGATTGTCCTAACTTGATATATCCCAATCCCACATCCTGCAATGTTTTGATTTTATTCAGGATAGAAGGCTGATTTTCAAAAAAGTCAACTGCCTGATCGATGGTCATATCCAGTACGTCGGCAATGGATTTTCCTTTGAAACGAACTTCCAGCGTTTCGCGGTTGTAGCGTTTGCCACCACACGATTCGCAAGGTACGTACACATCCGGCAAAAAGTTCATTTCAATCGTTTTGTATCCATTTCCGCTACAGGTTTCGCAGCGTCCACCGGCCGTATTAAACGAGAAGCGTCCTGGTTTGTAACCACGGATTTTTGCTTCGGGTAAGGTTACGAACACATTTCGAATGTCCGAGAAAACGCCTGTATATGTTGCCGGATTGGAACGTGGCGTGCGTCCGATGGGCGATTGATCCACGTCCACCACCTTGTCGATGTGCTCCAGCCCATCAACCGTATCGTATTCCAACGGATCTTTGAGTGAACGATAAAAGTGCTGACTCAGAATGGGATGCAAGGTTTCGTTGATCAAAGTAGATTTTCCACTTCCGGAAACTCCGGTTACCAATATCATTTTTCCCAATGGGAAAGTGACATCTATATTTTTCAGATTATTACCTCTGGCTCCTTTGATGGTCAAAAACTTGCCATTGCCGGGACGAAGTTCCGATGGTATTTCAATTTCTTTGCGACCATTCAGGTAAGCTGAGGTGAGCGTATCGGCTTTCATCATCTGCTTGGGAGTACCAGCAAACACGATTTCACCGCCGTGTCGACCGGCAAACGGTCCCAAATCCACTACATAATCAGCTGCGAGCATCATGTCTTTGTCGTGTTCCACCACAATTACCGAGTTGCCCGTGTCGCGAAGCTGTTTCAGCGAGTTGATCAACCGTTCGTTGTCACGTTGATGCAGCCCGATGCTTGGCTCGTCGAGAATGTAAAGCACATTGACGAGCTGTGAACCGATTTGCGTAGCTAAACGAATGCGCTGACTTTCACCACCAGAAAGTGATTGCGAACTGCGGTTCAGCGACAGATAATTTAAACCCACATCCAGCAAAAACTGCAAGCGGGTACGGATTTCTTTCAGAATTTCGGCAGCAATGGTTCGTTGTTTGTCCGACAGGTACGGATCGGCATCCGCCAACCAGCCAGCCAGTTCCGAAATATCCATCGAAGCAAGTTGTGCAATGTTTTTATCGTGAATGCGGAAATGCAATGCTTCTTTGTTCAGACGCGCTCCGTTACATTCAGGACAACGAATTTCTTTCGAATATTGATTGGCCCATTTCTGTTCGGTAGCAGAAGCTGAACTGTCCGACTGCATTTCAATATAACTCAAAATACCTTCGTAGTTGAGAAAATAGCTGGTACCAATGGCTTGGTTCTTAATATGCAGACGCTCATCCGTACCGTTCATAATCTCGTTCATGGCATCTTCCGGAATGTCGGCAACTGCAGTTTTAAGCGTCAGACCGTATTTTTCCAGAATGGCTTCAATCTGCCAGAAAATGGTGGTGCTTTTATGTTTTCCAAGCGGAGCTATGGCCCCGTTGTATATGCTCAGTTTCTTGTCCGGCACAATTTTATCCATGTCAATCTGGTTCACGTAGCCCAGCCCTTTGCAATGCGGACAAGCTCCGTGAGGCGAGTTGAACGAAAAATTGTGCGGTGCCGGTTCGTCATACGAAATCCCGCTGGTAGGGCACATCAGCATTTTACTGAAGTAACGCGCTTCCACCTGATTTTTCTCGAGCAACATCACAATGCCATTGCCTTGTTGCATGGCTTTTTGCATCGATTGTTTCAGTCGCTGACGGTCTTTTTCGCTGACAACCAGTTTGTCAATCACCACTTCGATGTCGTGATTTTTGTAGCGATCCAGCTTCATGCCGTGTGTAGCTTCTTTTATTTCACCATCTACACGCACGTTCAAATAACCTTTTTTGCGAATCTGTTCAAACAATTCTTTGTAATGCCCCTTACGACCTCGTACCAGCGGTGCCAGCAAAAATGTAGGTTTCCCTTCGTAATCTTTTAGAATTAAATCCACAATCTGGTCTTCGCTGTATTTGACCATTCTCTCGCCTGTGGCATACGAGAAAGCATCACCAGCACGGGCAAAGAGCAAACGCAAAAAGTCGTAAATTTCGGTGGTGGTTCCTACAGTAGAGCGCGGATTTTTATTGGTCGTTTTCTGCTCAATGGAAATCACAGGGCTCAAGCCGGTAATCTTGTCAACATCAGGTCGTTCCATGTTGCCCAAAAAACTACGGGCATAGGCCGAAAAGGTTTCGATGTAACGACGTTGTCCTTCAGCAAAAATAGTATCGAAAGCCAACGACGACTTGCCACTACCGCTCAAACCGGTAATCACCGTCAGGGCATTTCGGGGAATATTGACATCGATATTTTTGAGGTTGTGCACGCGTGCGCCAATCACCTCTACCTGCTCGGTAGTATCGATAGCCGCTGTATTGTCTGTTTTGGTGGCCAAAATCTTGATTTTTAATTTAAAAACAATGTCTACTAATGAGATATTGTAGATGGAAAAAATGAATTTGCAAAGATACGAAAATCAAAACGTGCAGGCAATGAAATTGTTTCGATCTATCTTAATAAACATTGAAATAGTAGTATTGAAATAGTCAGGTTGTGTTAGAGTGGTTTCCTATACTATTTTCCATCACTGCTATTTTTTATACATCCAAACTGATTAATTCTATTTATTTGAAGTTTGTCTTTCATTGTTATAGTGTTGTAATGTTTAAATTGGTGAATTTGTATGTAGGTGTAAGCTTGACCTTTTTTAGGTCGTTGTAGTGTTTTGTGGTATTTGTTTCTGGCAATATGTGTAATATATTTTAATGATAATCAATTTATTGCTACAAAGTGCAATTATTCTGAATAGCAGTCTCTATTTCATTATTAATTGTCAGCGAAAAGTGCTTCTAATTCTATATATTTGTCAAATTGAAGTGTTTGTGTGATTGAATAAATGTTAGTATTTGATTAAAAAAAGCATCTTGAAGTGAGAAATGTGAACGGCCCGGGACTAAAAGGTTGGGGCTATCCCATTTTCGAAGAATGTATTCATTTATAAGTATTTTTTTTGAACGATAATGTTG
>JBJOOU010000036.1:0-14765 GCA_046051105.1 Bacteroidota bacterium | reverse complement strand
ATGTCAAAAGAGAGTGTAGAAGAGTTATTGATCAAAGGTGGTAGCGATAAAGAATATCGCGTAAAGTATGACAATGCATTAAGCAAAGAGGCTTTCGTAGAAGCTGCTCTTGCTGATGGATATGATTTTACTGTAGAAGAACTAACAGCTGTATTGCGTGAAAACGGCGACATGTTCGAATCATATGGTAACCCACCTAAAAAAAGTATTTGGCTGAAATAACCCACAATGTATTTCAAGTCAGAGTAATTAATTTTTACAGAAGTCTAAACTTTTATAGTTTAGACTTTTTTGTTTTTAGTAGTGTTGCTATATCTTCGTTATTCATGAAATAGATAACGCTTTGTTTTAAAAAAGGAACCGAAGTTCCTCTTTTAAACTTTGCTATTGAAATCCTTTATAAAACAATTCCGGCATTTCATCTTTGATGGCAGCAATATCGTGAGTCGCTATAAAATCCGGTCCAATCCACCACAGCTTTTCAAACCCCGGTGTTCCACTTCCGTAAGGATTGGAAGTAGGGAAACCATTTTGGTTCAATGTGTTGGCCATTTTTGAGCTTAAAATAAAATCAATCAGTTCTTTGTGTTGAGTGTAAGCACCTTTCTTGATGAGCATTTGCACGGGGCTAATGATGCCGCCTTCGCGAAAGGTTAGCACTTTGAAGCGCTCTTTGTCTCTTATTTTAGTGGCAAATGAATAGGGCATCACGTACAAGCAAGTGCCATCTCCGTTACCGGCATTCATTTTCTTTACCATTTCCGAAGGATGTAATCCCGTTTTTGTGTTACGTCCCAACTCGGTAAGTGCCACTTTGCCATAGTTTTTGTAAAATGGAAAGAACACGGCATTGCAAAAGAAATCTTTATCGCCACGGAGTGTAATGTCTTTTTCAAAACATCCCTGTAGCAATTCATCCCACGAAACCGGAACCGGACGATCGTTCAGTTTTTGAGTATCGATGACTGGTACCAATACATTAGTGGTGAAACAATTGAATTCACTTGCCGGATAGTTGTAATCTGCTGCCTGAAACAAAGGATTAACTTCAGAGACAATGACTTCGAAGAAGTCTTTCTGAAGCATGTTTTCTCTAAAGCTGCTGTAATACAGATTATTTACATCCGAAGATATAAAAATGTCGGGTAGAGAGTCGGTACTAGTCAGTCTGTCTAATGAACCGTAAAATGACTTTTCGTAGTTCAGATTACCTTCAACTACTATGTCTTCATTGGCAAACGAAGCATATTGTGGAAATTCAGCAAGAATAGTCTGATGAAACGGATTGCGCAAGCCGCAGGGCAACAGTGCCAATAGAATGGGTTGCTTCTTCTCTGCTTCTTCTGAAATAGTACTATCTGCATGTTGCATTCCGCTACATGCACAACTTTTCTTCTTTTCGTCCACTAATGACCACATATCTCATACCTAATTATTGAAAGCAATGATTACAATACTAATGCCATTGTTGTAAGGGTCAGATGTTCAGTTGTTTGTGCGTTTGGTGTGCCGTTTTGTGTACATTAAAGAAGACAATTCAGTAGCACAAAACACATGAATATTACCTTCAGGTAGGGAAATGCGAAAGCAATTTTCCTGAATTTTAGTGTAAAAAAAAGCCTGAATCAACTTCAGACTTTTTCGAGATTTCTATTGTCGGGCAGATGCAGGAATCATTGTTTTAAATACATCCACAGGTTTGCCTTCGGTAATTATTTTTCCATTGCGGAGCAGAAGCACTTTCGATGCCAGTTTTTCTACCTCGTGCATATCGTGACTCACCAGTAGCGTGATGCTGTCGAGTAGGAGGTGGGCTTTGATGATTTCGTCCTGCAATTCCTGCCGCATTTCCCAGTCGAGTGCCGAAAGTGGTTCGTCCAGTAGCAATACATTGGGCTTTGAGGCCAATGCGCGAGCAAGGGCTACGCGTTGTTTCTGTCCACCCGAAAGTTTGTGAGGATGTTGTTGGCGAAGTTCATGCAAATCAAAAACTTTGAGCAGTTTTTCCAGTTCTATGTCGTCCCGTACTTTTTGTGCAAAGCGGATATTTTTCTCTACCGTCATATTGGGAAACAACGCATAATCCTGAAACATAAACCCCACGTTACGTTTTTGCGGACTAAGATTGATTTTTTTTGAAGAATCGAACCATACTTCATCGCCAAAAGTAATTTTGCCTTTGTCGGGTTTTGTGAGCCCCGTCAGGATGCGCAAGAGTGTACTTTTACCAGCACCGGAATGTCCAAACAGACACAATAATTCCTGTGGCTCAATGGTAGTTTTTACCCTCAGGAAGTTTCGTCCTTCTGAGGTTTGCATCTCTTTCTCTATATCTATACAGATCATTTTTTTAAGAGCGTTGGTTTTAGATACTATTTCCATACTGAACGATTTACATTAAAAGTTTCTTTTTGCCATTCATGCTATAAATAATGGTAAGGATGATGGCGGATATAATAAACAATACGATAGAATAACGGTTGGCAACATCGTAATTCATGGTTTGCACCTGGTCGTAAATGGCGATGCTGGCCACACGTGTTTCGCCCGGCATATTGCCTCCTACCATAATAACCACGCCAAACTCACCTATACAGTGTGCAAATGTCATGGCAATAGCTGTGATAATGGAGGGAATCATGTTGGGGATCAATACTTTAAAAAGAGTAGTGAACTCCGATTTGCCCAAAGTGTAGGATGCCTCACGCAGACTTTGCGGTATGGCTGTCAATCCGTTTTGCAAGGGTTGCACCATAAATGGAAGACTAAAAATAACACTGGCCACTAAAACACCTGCAAACGAAAATGCCAATCGGACATTGAAATACTGTTCCAGAAAATGTCCGAAAGCATGTTCAGGACTGTAAGCTATCAGCATATAAAAGCCCAAAACCGTGGGTGGTAAAACCAACGGCATACTAATAAGTGCTTCTACTACAGGTTTGAAGATGAATCTTCTGTAAACCAGTGTGTAAGCTATTGGAAAGCCTATAATTAATAAGATAACAGTTGTCCAGCCAGCCAGTTTGCCGGTGAGTAAGAGTGTTTGAATAAAATCTTCGTTCATAAAATAACCCCCATCCCCTAAAGGGGAGAATAAAATGCATTTTACACAAAATTGATCAGTCTGTTCTCAGTTTCCATTTCTATTGATTCCCCTTTAGGGGGCAGGGGTCATATAGCCCCATTTTTCCCAAATAGCTTTTGTTTCGGGCGATAGTACATATTTCTTGAAACGGGCAGCTTCAGTATTGAATGTGGGAGTTTTGATTAGCACACAAGCCTGTTCGATGGGTTTATAGTATTTAGCAGGCACCACAAAGTAGTTGCCTTTTCCGTCCATGTCAGGTGCCAAAGCCAATGATAATGCTACAAAACCTAGCTCTGTATTGCCTGTGAAGGCATATTGTGCGGCAGCTGAAATGTTTTCAGCAATCACAATTTTTGATTTCAGTCCGTCATAAAGTTTCAATGCTTTTAGTAGTTCAATAGCACGTTCACCGTAAGGAGCTGTTTCAGGATTGGCAATCGAAATCTTTTTTACATCGGCAGCTTTCAATGTTTCCAATCCTTTTTTATCTACCGGTTGCGATGTACTGTACAATGCCAGTTTACCATACGCGTAAGTTGATATTGGACCGGTTGTCAGTCCTTTGTCTTTCAATTTTACGGGAAACTCATTATCAGCAGCCATGAAGAAGTCAAAAGCTGCGCCGTTGGTAATTTGTTGTACTAAGGTTCCCGATGCACCAAAAGTGAGATTTACTTTGGCACGAGGGTATTTCTTTACGTATGCTGTTTTGATTTCTTCCAAAACATAGCGCAGGTTGGCAGCCGCTGCCACATTTACTTTTTGTGCCGATACACTTAAAGTAGTTAGTATAATTGCTAATGATAAAATTATTCGTTTCATATTATGTCTCCTATAAAGCCTCCCCCAACCCCCTCATTTAGAGGGGGCTTGAGTTTGAACTATTTTCTATTTTTTATTTTCTAATCTCTAATTTTCAAACACAACGGTTGAATTATTTCGCTGTCGTAGCCGTGTTCAGAAACGTTGGTTTGATGGTGAACATCACATAGGCCCACTGTGGATTGCGTATGTCAGAAGCCGTAACACTTAATGCCTTGCGGGTATTGGTGTTGGCAAAATACCGGCAGTAACCGCCCTGAACTGTTGTCCAGGTATTTAGTTTATAGGTAGCAAGCAGGTCAAATTCCGATCCTAAATCTTTGCCATAGGTAGTTGCTTTATATTCGTTGTTGAATACATGGAATGTACCTTCCAGAGTCAGGTTTTTTCCCACTTTTCCGGTTGCAACACCGTAATAATCCAAAAGACCTAAAGTTGGATTTGTTTTCCAGTATTCCATATACCCATTAAAAGAGTGATTGGAACCATATAATTTCTTGAAAGTACTTACTTTACCATCTTTCGTACCATCGTTATCACCCGAATAATAATCTGTTGCAATGCTGATGGTTACCGGCGTAATGGGTGTATAATTTAGCTTTACAGCCATAAATTTACCGTTGTAGGTTTTGTGAGCTGCATTCATTCCTCCCTGGAAATACGCTGTAGCGATACCGGAAACCGGAATCTGAGGATTTTCATACTTTAAATTTCCACCGTATGTAAATGTTTGTACAAAGTCTGTTTTTTTATAGTTTGCAGTTCCTTTTAATCCTAATGTATCCTGAAGTCCTTCATCTACTGCAATGGCACTTAGGTTAAAGCCATTGTAAGTAGGAGTAGAAAGCCAAATTAATGCCATGGAGCGGTATTTATCAGTAGGAGTATAATATGTTTCGGTTGAATTCTCTGTATTGTTGTTGTAAGCCAAACCCACATGTGCCTGAAAATCATTGATGGAATATTTAAATAAAGCTAAGTCGTGGGTTGTACCAGTAGTACTCCATGCCGATGCAGAGAACAGTCGGTTGTCGTCGTATTTAATAGCCTGACGTCCAATAGTAAGCGATCCTCCGGGAAAAAGCAACATATTGGCCCAGGCTTCGAAAATACCGGTAGTGGCTGTTTTGTCGCTGTTGGCATACTGTCCAAATACGCGCGAATCCTGCAACGTAATTTGCGTAGTGAGCAAACCGCTGGTAAAAGTCATACCGATGCGGGTGCGTTGTGTAGTGAAGATGCCGGGATCTGTAGTTTTATATATTGGTTTTCCAAAACCATCTTCATATTCAGTTCGTGGGCGGATTTCACCATCAATTATCACATTTTGAGCATTTATTTGAGTGCACATGGCTATTAAAGCCAGCGTGAGTAATTTAAAACTTGATTTCATACCTTTTAATTTTGTAGTTTTTACTAATACCAAATTATAGTTTTATACCTGCATGCGTTATTCTTGTTTGAGATAACGGGATTTAAAAAAAATCGATATTCAATTTTGAGAATAACGAAAACTAAAAAAAACAGCTATCAAAGTCGGCGTTATTATCCTTTAAAAAGTCTTGCAAAGCAAGTTGCTTAGAATCAAAGGTGGTAATAAGCTTCAATCCATAATTACTTACAATACAACCTCCACCATCCCGACCGCCTTTTTGTCGGATGAGGACAGGGAGCGGTGACAAATTGTTGAGCTTGTCGAGCAAATGCCAGGCATGCTGATAAGACATTTTCAGATTTTTAGCCGCTGCATGAATGGATCCATCTTTGATCACTTGTTTCAGAAGTTTGACTTGATTTACTCCCAAAAATAACTCGCCGTCTTTGTAAATTGATAAATCGGCTGTCATATTAAAAGTTGATTCAGACATGTAGTGTTGTTTTTTTTATTGGTTTAAAATAACATTCAATTAGGTGCACTCTAAATGAAAATAATTTGATTTTAAGATTACAATTGATGTGCCATAATTGTAATGCTTTGATATTTAGTTTAATAAAAAGATTGAGCTTGTTTTGTTGTAGATGAAATCTTACTTTGATGACATTCGTTTTGTGTATTTCCTACATTTATGTACAAAAGTACACAAAATATGATTTATTTGCGACTAAATGATGTTGTTCTATTTAAATTAGTACTAAAGTGCTGCAAAAAAGAAGAGTTGCATGAATAATCTCGATGCAACTCTCCTGGTCATTAATAAAAAAAACGTAGGGAACTATTTCTTTAATTTTTCACGCAAAAGTCCCGGAATTTCGTTGGGCTCTTTCGCAACAGGTACGCCAGCTTTGTTGAATGCCGCAATTTTTTCTTCGGCAGTGCCGGCTCCGCTCGAAATAATGGCACCGGCGTGACCCATGCGTTTTCCCGGAGGAGCAGTTTGTCCGGCAATAAAGGCAACGACTGGTTTAGTCATTTTTTCTGCAATAAACTGTGCAGCTTGCTCTTCAGCATCTCCACCAATTTCGCCAATCATCACTACGGCAATGGTATCGGGGTCGTCTTCAAAGCGTTGAAGCAGATCAATAAAATACAATCCGGCTACCGGGTCGCCTCCAATTCCGACACAGGTTGTTTGGCCAAAATCATTCTCGGTCAACAGGTTTACTACCTCGTAAGTTAGTGTTCCACTGCGCGAAATGAAACCGATATTTCCTTTTTTGAATATATTAGCCGGCAAAATACCGATCAATGATTCGCCCGGAGTGATTAATCCAGGACAGTTAGGACCTATTAATAGAGTGCCGTTTTGTTTTAGAATAGGAGTTACGCGTATCATATCCTGAATAGGAATTCCTTCGCTGATGGCAACTACCAGTTCTACTCCTGCGTAAGAGGCTTCTAAAATGGCATCAGCTGCAAATGCGGCTGGTACAAAGATGATGGATGCATTGGCTCCGGTTGCTTTTACTGCATTTTCTACGGTATTAAACACGGGAACTCCGTCCACCATCGTACCTTCTTTGCCTGGCGAAACACCTGCAACGATGTTGGTGCCGTAATCTTTCATCTTGCCAAAGTGAAATTTCCCGTCGCGTCCGGTGATTCCCTGAATCACCAGTTTTGTATTTTTGTTTATGAGAATGCTCATTGTTGTTGTGATTTAGTATTGTTTTTAAATAGTGTCGATTTCTTTTCGAAGTTTGAATGCTAAGAATTCAATCAACAGATTGCCTTAAAGAACTGTTTCTGCCATTCGGATTGCTTCCTGAGCGGCTTCGCTCATCGTTTTTACTGTAGGCAACTTGGCTGCTTTCAGAATTTCTAATCCTTCAGCAGCATTTGTTCCTGATAAGCGTACTACAATCGGAATTTTAGTATTAATCACTTCAAGTGCTTTTAGCAAGCCTTTAGCAACGTCATCACAACGGGTAATTCCTCCAAAGATGTTGATCATCACTGCTTTTACATTTTTGTCGTTCAGCAGGATATTCATGGCATCGATTACTTTCTGAGGGCTGGAGCTACCGCCAATATCCAGAAAGTTGGCTGGCGATCCTCCATACAATTTGATCATATCCATGGTAGCCATTGCAAGTCCGGCTCCGTTCACCATACAGCCAATATTTCCATCCAAACGAATGTACGAAAGCCCTTTACTATGTGCATCTATTTCGAGTTTTTCATCTTCGTCCGGTTCGCGCATAGCCAGAATTCGTGGTTGGCGGAAAAGGGCATTGTCATCGAAATTCATTTTTCCATCAATAGCATATACTCTGCCATCAGGGCTAAGAATCAATGGATTGATCTCGGCAATAGTTGCGTCGGTTTCTACGTAAAGTTTGTATAGCTTGGTAAGGATAGAAGCGGCTTGTTGGGCTTGTTTGATATCTCCAAATAGTTGAAGGGCAATATTGCGGGCCTGAAAGTCCAGCAATCCGGTCAGCGGGTCGATATGAAATTTGATGATTTTCTCGGGACTTACTTTGGCCACTTCTTCAATTTCTACTCCACCTTCGGCGCTGGCCATCAGGGTGACAGACTTTGTGTTGCGGTCGTTGATAAAACCTACGTAAAATTCTTTGCTGATTTCAGCAGCATCGGCTACCAGTACTTTCTCTACCTTGCAGCCTTTAATGTCCATGCCCAGAATTTGTTTGGCAGCCGCAACAGCATCTTCCACAGTGCGAGCCAGTTTTACACCTCCGGCTTTTCCACGTCCTCCTACCAGAACCTGTGCTTTTACCACTACCATGCGATTCATCTCGCGGGCGGCATTTTCTACTTCACTTACTGTGTAGCACAGTTTATCATCCGGCACAGGAATGCCATACTCCCTGAAAAGTTGTCTTGCTTGATACTCGTGAATTTTCATGATGATTTTTTAAAGTTTGAGAAATGTCTTCATTGAATTATCAGTAAACATTTCAATTTTGTTTTGATGTTTATATTTTCTAATACCTGAGTAACGCTTTTAACGCAAAGTTGTTTTCGAATGATGATAATTTTCCTTGAATAATGTTGTTTTGTAAGCAATCTTTTGCATTTGCTTCACGAATTCTTTCAATCTGTTTATATTTGTATCTCTGAATTTTAAATTAAACGAATATGCGCCGACGTGTTTTAGTATCCACCCGCTTGCTTCCTGCCGGGTTTGATGAATTGTTGGGAAAGTACGAAGTTGTTTTTCCTGAGACGGGTATGTTTTCGACGGATGAACTGTTGAATTTGCTTCCTCATTTCGATGCTTTTATTCCTACTTTTCAGTGTAAGGTAGATAAAGGGATGATTGACGCAGCTGCTTCCCGCATTCAAATAATTGCCAATTATGGTGTTGGCTACAATAATATTGATGTGGAATATGCAGCTCAAAAAGGGATTGTGGTGACAAACACCCCCGATCCGGTTGTGGAGCCAACGGCCGAACTGGCATTGGCACTGATGCATGCGGCGGCTCGTCGGGTGGCCGAGTGCGATCGGAAATTGCGCGTTGCCGATGGCTTAAAATGGGGAGTGCTCGAAAATCTGGGACTTTCACTTTATGGCAAAACGCTTGGCATCGTTGGTATGGGGCGGATTGGGCAGGCTTTGGCTCGCAGAGCGGTGGCTTGTGGAATGGAGATTGTTTATTACAACCGAAAGCGATTAGGTCCTGTGATCGAGAACAGATATAATGCACGCTGGGTGTCGCTCGACAATTTGTTGACATTGGCCGATGTGGTTTCGCTGCATACTCCTCTCACCGATGCAACTCATCATCTGATTGATGCCGCAAAGCTTGAGCTCATGAAGTCAACGGCTATCCTTGTAAACACGGCTCGTGGCCCGGTTGTCGATGAGCAGGCTCTCGCTATTGCATTGCAAAGTAAGAAGATTTATGCGGCTGCACTGGATGTGTATGAGCTTGAGCCGCATATCAATGAACTGCTTTTGAGGCAGGATAATGTGGTGTTGTTACCACATGTAGGAACGGCAACGGTGGATGCCCGCAACGAGATGAGCCGTTTTGCTTCGCAGAATATTATTCGTTTTTTTGAGGGAAGATCCGATTATAACCGGGTGAATTAGTAGATAAAATATTGACTTCTATCCTTAGTAAAACAACTTTTACTGATTAAATCCGCCTTTGAACTGATTAAAATATTAATTGACTTTTTTGTTTTCTATTTTTGTTTCATCAAATTATTCTCATAGCGTTTCGATTGGCCAAACTTGTAGAAAAACATTTCTGAGAATATGTAAGTACTGGAGCAAATTTATGAAAAAAACTGGATTTCTTTTTAGATCGAAATTGACTGCGATTATCTTGTTGTTGATGTTCGGTTGGCTGAATGTAGATGCTCAGGATAATGAGTATGGTGTCTGGACAAGTTTTACTTTGTCGAAGAAGTTGAAAAAATGGGATTTATCGTCAACTGCTGAATTCAGGACAACTGAATTTTTGAGCGATATCAATCGGTTTAGTCTTGATATTGATGGTGGCTATAACGTGTTTAAAAAGCTAAAGCTGGGGGCGGAAGCTAAATTTATCTACTTCAATGATTTTAAGTATGACGATTATCAACCAAGAGGAAGATATGCAGTGTATGGTCAGGGAAAATGGAAACTGGATCGATTCAATTTTTCATTGCGTGAGAAAATTGAATGTACTGTAAAGGATGTGAGTGACAGAATTAAAAGTTCTGGTGCGATTGATACCTATAAAATCAACCCGGAGTGGTATTGGCGCAATAAGCTTAAGATTCAATATGACATCCGATCAATACCTGTAACTCCTTCTGTCTCGGTTGAGTCGTTTTATCAGCTCAATAATCCTTCTGGAAATATGTTTGATGAAATCCGCTATACACTTTCGTTGCAGTATAGATTGTCGAAAAAGCAGAGTGTTGAGGTGTTTGGGCTTAAAGCTCCGGAATTGAATGTGACTAATCCTGCAACTAAATACGTGGTAGGTGTAAACTATACTATTTCTTTATAATTAAATTATGTGCAGTATATGAAAAAACAAATGTTTCTAATGGCTTTTTCGGCCATTGCATTAATAAGCTCTTCATGTCAGATTGGTGCGGGTGATGTAGAGGCAGGTAGCGATTCAGGTTCTGATTTATCCACAACTTTTGCTGAAGATTCCACTGATTATATATGGTCGGCATCTGATGTAGTGAATGTTCAGTTAAGTACCTCTTCTGCATCGGCTGATGGTGCAGGGGTGTCGGTGAGTGGTACTATTGTTACTATTAATGCTCCGGGAACTTATAAAATTACCGGAACTTTGTCCGGTGGACAAATTTTAGTAAATACTTCGACTGATGGTATTGTACGTTTATTGCTGAATGGTGTTACTGTTTCAAATGCGTCGAGTGCCCCGGTTTATGTAAAATCGGCAACCAAAGTTATTGTGAATTTGGTAGAAGGGACGACCAATACATTAACAGACACTCATTCTGATACCAGTACAGAACCTAACGCAGCACTGTTTAGTAATGCCAATATGACGATTTTTGGAGCGGGTTCTCTTTCAGTAAAAGGTACTTATGCTGATGGAATTTCAAGTGACGATGGGTTGCTGCTGAAAAGTGGTGTTGTGACGGTTAGTGCTGCTGATGACGCTGTAAGGGGAAAGGATTATTTGATTGTGGAAGGTGGTACAGTTAGCGCAACTGGTAAAACCGGACATGGATTGAAGTCGGATAATGAAGACTCCGGTACGGGCTATGTATTGGTTGAGGGGGGTACAATTACTTCGGTGTCAACAAGTGGAGATGCACTACATGGCGTAAATCAGGTGGTGATAAAAGGGGGTGTCCTTAGTTTGACATCTTCTTCCAGTCAGGGCATCAAAGGGGGCTCGCTGGTTGAAATCTCTGGTGGAAATACGACGGTTGTTAGTTCGCATGAAGGTATTGAATCGTCGACAATTATAGTAAGTGGTGGAACAAGTATAATTAATGCCTCGAATGATGCAATAAATGCAACCTATGGTACAGTTAATGGAGGAACCGAATCCAATGATGGTAGCTACTTCTACATGAAAGGTGGAATTTTGGTGGCAAACGGCAGCGATGCGGTGGATAGTAACGGAAATATACAAATGACTGGTGGAACACTGATTGTAAATGGACCGATGAGTGGGATAGAAGAAGGCGTGGATTGTAATGGAACGTTTAATGTTAATGGTGGTGTTCTTATTTCATCCGGCTCCAGTTCGCAAATGACTAAAGCAATGAGCACTTCTTCTACTCAGGTAAGTTTATATATAAAATCATCGTCGGCCATTTCTTCTACTTCGTTGTTGCACATCGAAGATGCTTCAGGCAATGATGTTATTACATTTAAACCCAAGAATGGTGGCTATTATTTCCACGCTTCTTCATCAGTATTGACAAAAGGTTCGTCCTGTAAAATTTATTCCGGCGGTTCTTATTCCGGTGGTAGTTTTATAGGTGGAACTTCCGGTTATGGTTTGTGTACGGGTGGAACTTATTCCAGTTCGGCTGCCTCACTGAAATCTTCGCCCACCTTATCTTCGTCATCTACCGTAAACACTATAACATTCTGGTAACTGTAGGGGTGGACAGTCTTAAAAAGCGGATCAAATAAATGATCCGCTTTTGTTATTTGGCACTGCCTTGTAGCGATTAATAGTCGAATAATCTTTATATATTTGTGTAGAATGTCAGAAGGTGTTTTAAACCATTGCAGTACATTGAAGTCAGAGGACAATAATAAAAAATCGGAAAGTCACGAAACTCCCTATTGTATGAGTCAATCAGATGAGGATTTGTTGCAACAATTAAGTAACCCGCGAAAACGCCCGGAGGCATTTTCGGTATTGGTTCGTACCTATCAGGAACGATTGTATTGGCATATCCGTAAGATGGTTATCTCTCACGATGATGCAAATGATGTTCTCCAGAATACATTGATGAAAGCCTGGAATGGCCTGGATGGGTTTCGGGGCGATTCTCAAATCTCTACCTGGTTGTACAGGATTGCTACAAATGAAACACTTACATTTCTGTCCAGCAAGCGTATGAAGTTCTCCGGTTCGTTTGATGAAGTTGATGATTATCTGTTGCAGAATTTGCGTGCAGACTCCCATATTGATGGAGATGAACTGCAATTCAGGCTGCAAGAGGCAATTTTGAAACTACCCGAAAAGCAACGTTTAGTGTTCAATATGAAATATTTTGATGATATAACTTATGAAGAAATGGAGGCAGTGCTAGGTACTTCGGTTGGAGCACTAAAGGCTTCTTATCATCATGCGGTAAAGAAAATTGAAAAGTTTTTTTCAGGAGAATAAAGGTGATTTTCAAATAAATAAATATGATGTGTTGCGGTTAAAAAAACAATCATCATTAAACGGAGAGACTTACATATAGTCAAAAGATAGAATATAAAAAGCACAATAATAGTTACATTGATGGAAAGTGATTTTGTGTGGCTAAAATAGAAGAAGATATGAAATCGACAGAAAAATTTAGGTTTGAAGATGCCGGTAGGGAACTCCCGTTTAAAGTTCCTGAAAACTACTTCGAACAGTTTGCTGCTCAAATTGATCGGCAAACCGGATATGCAGCGGGGCGAAACCGAATATTAAAACCTTGGATGTATGCTGTTGCGGCTGTATTGGTAGGTTTTGCTATTATTACACCGGTGATGTATAATAAAACTCAAACCAGTTTAGTGCAAACTAACGAAAACTACGAATCCTATGTATTGTCGCAGGTAGATGAAACTGTGATGATGGATTATTATGTAGATCAGGATAATTCGAATAAATAAACAAAATTGATAGCTAAAATGAAATCAGTAAAGCATTTGTTGCTGACGTTGAGTCTTATAGTGGCTTTTGTTGTGTCGGCACAAGATAAGGATCGTAAGCCTGCTATTGATGACTTACACGAAAATAAATGGCAGTTTTTGGTTGATAAGGCCGAGCTGACACAAGACGATATAGACAAAGTGAAGCCCGTGTTTCTGGCATACGAAAAATCGTTGTGGGAGATGCACAAGCAGAACAGAGAGGCATTTAAATGTGCAATGAAAGAGGCCAAAAAAACAAAGCCTAATTATGCTGACTTAAATGACAGATACGTTGACTTTGAATTCAAACAAGCCCAATTGTTTAAAAATTATCATCAGCAGCTGCGTAAACTGTTAGCTCCTGAAACGCTTTTTCGGTACTATAAGGCCGAGCGCGAGTTCAAGCGTAAGCTCTTGCAGGATTTTCAGGATCGACGTCCGCCCGAAAGGCCAAGGCCTCAGTGAGTTAATAAATAAATCGGATTTTTTGTGGAAAATGCTTTGAAGTGATGTGAAATTATCCTATCTTTGCACACCGAAAAAACAGGGTTCCTTGGCCGAGTGGCTAGGCACCGGTCTGCAAAACCGTTTACGGCGGTTCGAATCCGCCAGGAACCTCCTCAAACCTCCTTCGCAGAAATGCAAAGGAGGTTTTTTGTTATTATTTCAATCGATTGCGTACTAACTTTTTTGGGGTGGAGTAGTCAGCTTTAGTTTATGCTCATTTTTTTGTAGATTTGTAGGCATTAAAGCTTTACAACCGACTTATGAAGATCAGATTCAATATACATTTCAAAACAGAATGGGGGCAAACCATGTTTGTGTTTTTGCACTCAGCTGATCTGACAGCTACTCAAACGCCAATTCCAATGTATTGCCATAACAGTGCTAACTGGGAGGCGGAAGTTGAAATTGATGATTACTCCGATTCGCTTCTCTATCAATATGCTTTCCAGGAGACTGACAAGTCTGTTTTTCATTATGAGTTTGGGGAACTTCGCCAAATAGAATTCAATATTCATCGTGATGAAGTGGCCGTTTTTGATAATTGGCGTGCTTCTTATGGCGATAGTCCATTTACAACAGCTGCTTTTCAGGATTGCTTCTTTAAGCGCGACCCCTATCAGATGGAAGTCAGCAATGAATCCGGCAATCTGGTGCTAACCATCAATTGCTCTCAGATGGAACCCAATCGGCATTTTGCTATTGTGGGCAATCAGACTGCCCTTGGCAATTGGGATGTGTTGCAAAAAGTGCGATTGGATGAATCACGGTTCCCGGTATGGTCAATTGCTCTGGATGTAGCTGAAATTAATTTCCCCCTTGAATATAAATATCTGATTATCGACTCTGTAACCGACGAAGTGTTGGCATGGGGTGGTGGTCCTAACCGTGTGGTTGAAACTGCTGATGCCGCAAAGTTGACCATTGTAAATGATGAGCATTTTATTCGCACCATTCCTTCGTGGAGAGGGGCGGGGGTGGCAATTCCTGTTTTTTCATTGCGCAGCGAAAAGAGTTTTGGGGTAGGGGAGTTTGCTGATTTGAAACTGATGGTGGATTGGGCTAAAAAAACAGGACAGCGTATCATCCAAACATTGCCGATCA
>JBJOOU010000035.1:0-4178 GCA_046051105.1 Bacteroidota bacterium | reverse complement strand
AAATGGAATTTTCGCCATAATACATTAGTTATAAGTGCATTAAATATAGCAAAAACTATTCAGATATACAAGAAAACTTGTAACAAAAAAAGGTGCCCAAAACTTTTTGGACACCCTCTTTCGTTTATCCTACGGTAGGAATCAATTCATTTAAATCCGCCGTTCGTTTGTTGAGGAATATATCATTGTGAAACACTTCCAGTTTGCGCAAAATATAAGCCAGCGTCGTTTTTTCGGTATCGGTCAGGTTGCCGGCCACAATTTGCGACACTGTCCGCATTTGGGGCAAAATAGCAATGAGTTCTGTCCGGCCAACGGGTGTTATTCTTACACGGATAATTCGCTTATCATCTTCGTCGTCATACTGATCAATAAAGCCCTGTTTCAGCAATCGGTTGATAATATCGGTTCCGGAAGTTTTCTCCATGATCTGATGAGTAATCAACTCGGTTTTGCTCATGCTCTCACGCGTCATAAGAGTGATCAGAAACGAAAACTCATCAACCGTATTGATTTTGCTGTCTTTCAGAGCCTTTTTAATATAGCCTTTTGCATATCGAAACAACAATGAGATAAGAATTGAAATGTCCGTTGCCGGTCCATTCGGTTCTTGTTGCCATTCGGTTTTTACGCCCCTATTCAACTCATTTACCCGCACACTTTCTGTGGGATATTTGGCGTTTAAAAACCCCAGAAAGTCGGATGTTGACAAGGTTTTATCTGTATGAGCACTTTCATTTTCGTACTCATCCAGATAATCAATCAATTCTAACAATATTTCTTTGGTTTTCATGTTGCTACAATACGTTTCAATCTCTTGTACACAAAAGACTATTTCGGACTAAATTACATGTAAATAATCTATTTCCGTACAAAAAAGTTCATAAAATAGTCTTTTTTAAGCCTCACGCATCAGGAAACGGGCTATGCGACGGGTATGCTGACTGAGCAAAATTTCTCGGCTGGCAGTACATTTTTCCATAATTTCGGGGTTTGTACCACGGATATTCAACAATTCCAGTCCATCGTTGTAGGTCACTTTGAAATCATTGGCCAATTCGTCCAACGCACCTGCCAGATAACGCGTATTGTCCACACACACCGATATGCTGATGGCTGAACTTTGGATTAGTGATATTTTCAGTCGATGCTTATTCATCACCTGGAAAGCATGCGAAAGGCTATCTTCCAGTACAAACGAAAAATCGTGTGGACGCATCGTGATCAGCACCTGATTTTTACGCAAAATAAGCACAGGAACATCGATCGGTTTTTCAACAGTAGCTTTGATCACCGAACCCGGCTCCGACGGACTTCCAAACGGACGAACATACAACGGAATGAGCTTATTCTGAAGTGGTTTTATCGTTTTGGGATGAATAATTTGAGCTCCACTAAAAGCCAATTCCACCGCATCCAGATAAGTCAATTCAGGAATATGCACCGTATCAGCGAAAATTCGTGGATCGGCATTCAGAATACCCGGCACATCTTTCCAAATCGAAACACTTTCGGCATCAAGCAGATTGCCGACCACCGCAGCGGTATAATCAGATCCTTCGCGACCAAGGGTGGTAGGGTCTCCTTTGATATTGGCACCGATAAATCCCTGACCAATATAGATACGGTTGCTCGTAAAGTCGGCTGCCTGTTTTAAGCGCTGCTGCGACTCGGTCATACGCACATTGGCTTCGCGGAAATTACTATCCGTCACCAGCAAGCTACGCATGTCCAACCAGGCATTTTCAATACCGGCCTGATTTAAATAAGCCGAAACGATGGTGGTGGATATGATTTCGCCATAGGAAACCAGTTTGTCGTACCAACGGTCATAATCGTCGCCAATGCCTTTTTGAACAATGTCTTTCAATTCGTCGAACAAAGGCATCACAGCCCGGATACCGACTTGAGCATCGTCAAACAATTCGGTAATAATTTCGGTGTGATAGGTTTCAACTTCCATGAGTTTCTCCTGTGCAGCCGTTCGTTCCGCTCTCATAAATGCGTCCAGCACTACTTCCATGGCATTGGTTGTTTTACCCATGGCCGATACCACAATAAATAAATCATCTTCCACACCGGATACGATACGGGCAATATTCCTGATTCCCTCTGCCGACCGTACTGATGCTCCACCGAATTTATAAACTTTCATTTCCTCTAAAAATTATAATAAAAATATTCTATCGCTCTTTCTCAGAACATATTGTTGTCATTCTAAATCTTTTATACCAATCAGTTTATCATAACGTTCGCCCCAGGCCCGATGATATACATAAATTGTGTATTCGTTTTGCGTTTGCCAATAGCTGCCATCCACTCTGCGGGTAGTTGCTTTTTGATCAGACTTCGGGACAAACCAATACTGATAATTGTAGCCTCCCTGTTTCAGCAAAATGGTTTGGTAATACATCCCCGTTTCACCATCATATTTCATGCGGTTGGTTTCATTCATCAGGTTATGATTGAACCCGCCCCCGAGGTACAGTTGCCCGTCAAAAAACGGATTCTTTGTTGGCAGAAAAAAGTGAACATACATATAATCCGCCTCAATGCTATCGGCATCAGAACTTTGAAGATTGATCACAAATTTACCATTCACATCCATATCCTGCTGATAGGGCTTATCAGCCATGATTCGGTCTTCATTAAGATAGGCTTCGTAATGAGGTCGATTGTATTTAATCCGATCCAAACCAGCACCAGCCGCATACACATTGGAAATATCGAAGCGATGATATTCGGTTCCGCCATCAAAGATGAGCGCTTTGTTGTTGATATAGCTCAGCTTGCCTGCCCCATAGTAAGTAGGCTGCAAATCCCTGACTTCATTATCAATGCGGTTGTTCTGACGGACGGTCACTTTGATCTCAGTGCCCGGATCGCGTACTGTGTAACCTCCAAAATTCAGATCGAAATCCAGCTGCTGCAATGCCCCGGAAAGTTCTGTATCAGTATTCCCCCGCACTTTGGCCGAGATACTTACGTGCGGTTCCACGATCGAAAAACAGGCCTGAGCAATGGGCGTATCCTGCTGATTGTCCTCATATATCTGCACCACATAGTTGCCGGACACTTTGAACGACATATCATCATTAGGCAAATTGAAAGCATAGTGAGTGTACAAGAAAGTGGTATTGAGCGACACCTGCGCATCGGTGATGGTGGAGGTAGGGAAACCGGCCAGGTATTCGCCTGTATTCAGTGATGATTGGGTCCAGTCCGCATTGCAATGAATCACCCGATAGCTATAGGAATGCGCATCGTGCGACATTTCATCAAAGCTGACAAGTAATTTTTCGCTACTATTCAGTTGCAATACCGGAAGGACAAACCTCTGCCCCATTAGTCCGATTTGAAGCGTTTTTACCGCAGGCTGAAACACCTGAGTACGATAAACCTGCTGTGAAACGGCATGCAGACCCATGAATAATAATGCAGCAATTATCAAATTCCTCATAAAACCTTTTCAAATTATAGTTTTAAACTCCTGACTGAATGACAAATACAATATCGCTTCTTGTCCGAAACAAATCGTACAAAAATAGAAAAATTGCAGTAATTAAACGGCGAATACACAAATTATTGTGAAACAGAATTTCAGCCAGTCAAATTATGCTTTTAAAAGACAAGTACCGGACACTTAATCGACTCCACCCTCCCTAAAAACGGAACTGATAAGATCGAATGTGTAGTGAACCACAAGTGCAGGATACGGTTTCATCTTGTGCTTTCTATACGACAATTAAAAATACAGATACATGAAGCTGACAAATAATAAACAGATGAAAAAGTTTGTTTTATTCTACTGAAAAATCTTAATCCACCCAATCCCCTTACATCAGATTTAATTATATTTGCATCCTAATAGTAAAGAGCACAAAACAAATATTGAACCATCCCTATTTATAAGAAAGAATGGAAACAGAAGTAGTAGAAATTCAAAGCTATAAGCTGAAATACAGCGGTAAAAACGCAAAACTAACCGGCATATTTCTGGTCAATGCCTTACTGAGCGTCATCACGCTTAGCTTTTACATCCCATGGATGAAGGCTCGCATCAATAAATACCTGTACAACAATACCAAATTCGAGGGCAAAAATTTTGAATTTGAGGGCACCGGAGCCGAAATGTTTGGCAGCTACCTAAAGGTCTTTTTTACATTGGCAGTACTGGG
>JBJOOU010000034.1:0-17575 GCA_046051105.1 Bacteroidota bacterium | reverse complement strand
GATGCCAGCACCGCTTCTTCCATCAACTGGTTGGAACTGAATTTTCCCGATCCGGTAAATAGGCGCGATGAAAATTCGCGTCCTTGTATAATTAATGGTTCCATATTTTTTATATTTATGTGTATGAATGATTTTTATTTAGTGATAATTTTAAATTAGAATCATGACTAACTTAAGTTCCCTTTTAGGGGATTTCGGGGTCTTTTAGTATAATTTTTCAAGATACTGTTTTGTATTTTCTTCTATCGTTTCATTGGCTACAATCGCCCCGGCCAGGGCAATACCGTGCACTCCGGTTGATAGAATTTCAGCTACATCATCGGCTACTATGCCACCAATAGCCACCACCGGAATGTTGGTGTTTTGGTTTTTCATGGCTTGCAAAATGCTTTTGTAACCATCCAAACCCAGTATCGGACTCAGATTTTTCTTTGTCGTAGTAAACCGGAACGGTCCCAGACCGATGTAATCAGGTTTTTGTAGGGCCAGAGCTTTTATGTCGTCCAATGTGTTGGCTGTGGCACCGATTATTTTATGCTCGCCCAGTAGCTTTCGGGCTTCCGCCACGGTCATGTCCGATTTGCCAAGGTGCACACCTTGTGCGCCACATTCCAGCGCAAGATCGGCACGGTCATTGATAATCAGCACCGCATTGTGTGATTCGGCCACGGCCAAAATCCGTTTTGCTTCGGCAAGGATCGTTGCATCGTCCGTTGCTTTCATGCGCAACTGCACCCAGCGGCAACCGCTCCTGATGGCGCGGATGGCTTGCTCGCTATGGCTCAGGTTTTCATGTGCCAGGGTGATAAATTGCAGTTTGCCTATTTCGTGTTTCATGTTAGCCTCCCCAAGCCCCTCCCATAGAGGGGATGTTACTCTAGTTGTTTATTGATACTGTTTTTATTGTATTTTCAAAAAGGATACTCAAATTGACTCCCCTTTACGGGTTGGGGTTGTATTTTCCCACACACTGCCCAACATGGCATAATCGTCGAATCCCAATGCTTTCACTTCGGCAATTCGCTCCGGAGTGATGCCTCCAAGGGCTACAATTTTGAAATTGCGGGGCTTTTGCAGTACTTTACGCAACTGCTCGAAGTCCCATTCACGGCTGTAGCCCGCTTTCGATACCGAAGGAAACAATGGGCTGAACAACACATAGTCTATGCCTGCAGGAATATGATCCAATGCTGCCATTTCATGCGCAGTGGTACTTTTAATGCCTGTAAAATGGCTGTATTGCTCAATCATCTGCTTGTTGCTTTCGTTGAAATGCAGGCCACGCACCGAAAATGCTGTTGTCAGTTCAAAATAACTGTGCAACATGATGCGCGGATGAAACCTGCTATCAATAGCGCTGAGCAGATTTCGCATTTCATCCAGGGTCGCGTCGGGTTTACGCAAATGCAGGCAGGACAATCCTTCCGCAAACAGCGCATTGATCCTGTTGGCTTCCCCTTCGAAAAAGTTGGGTTGACTGATGGCTATCATTGTTTGCTATCCTCCGCTGCAAGCTTTAATTACCAGCAATTTGTCATTTTCCGATAGACTCGTTGACTCCCATGCCGAGCGGGGCACCACACTTTCGTTGATGGCCACAGCGATGCCGCCCATCTGTAATTGCAGAATTTCGGTCACCAGGCGATGGATGTTCATGTCGCAGGCTATTTCCTGTCGTTGTTCGTTGATATAGATGTTCATGTTGCGGTAATTTAGTTGGATGATATGCAATCGCTGAGTTCGCGTGTCAGTTTCATGGCGCAAAAGTTGGGGCCACACATCGTGCAATACCCTTCGTCGGAGTGCGAGCCTTCTTTGTAGTATTCCATGGCGCGTTCCGGATCGAGCGAGAGGTTGAACTGGTCTTTCCACCTGAAGTCGAAACGGGCTTTGCTCAAGGCATTGTCGCGTACTTGTGCTCCCGGATGTCCTTTGGCCAGATCAGCGGCGTGGGCAGCTATTTTGTAGGCAATGATTCCGTTGCGTACATCTTCTTTATTGGGCAATCCAAGGTGTTCCTTGGGGGTTACGTAGCAAATCATGGCAGTTCCGAGCCATGCTATTTGTGCTGCGCCAATGGCCGAAGTGATGTGGTCGTAACCGGGGGCAATATCGGTGGTCAACGGGCCTAATGTATAGAACGGTGCGCCGTGACAGGCTGTCTTTTGCAATTCCATGTTCTCCCGAATCTTTTGCATGGGCACATGTCCGGGTCCTTCAATGATCACTTGCACATTGTGTTTCCATGCTTTCTCAGTCAGTTCGCCCAATACATTGAGTTCGGCAAACTGCAAGGCATCATTGGCGTCGTGAATGGATCCCGGACGCATGCCATCGCCCAATGACACGGCCACATCGTAGGCTTTGAGTAGCTCACAGATTTCATCGAAGTGCGTGTAGAGAAAATTCTCACACTTATGCACTTTGCACCATTTGGTGAGGATCGATCCGCCCCTTGAAACGATTCCTGTCAGGCGTTTTCCGAGCAAGGGCGCATGTGCCTGCAACACTCCTGCATGGATGGTGAAGTAATCCACACCCTGTTCGCATTGTTCAATCAGCGTGTCGCGGTAGATGTCCCAACTCAGGTCTTCTACCTTTCCATTTACCTTTTCCAGCGCCTGATAAATGGGCACAGTACCCACCGGAACGGGACAGTTGCGGATGATCCACTCTCTTGTTTCGTGTATATTGGCTCCTGTTGAAAGATCCATCAGCGTGTCGCCACCCCATTTGCAACTCCACACAGCTTTTTCCACTTCTTCCTCTATGCCCGACGACATGGCCGAGTTGCCAATGTTGGTATTGAGTTTTACCAGAAAGTTGGTGCCGATGATCATGGGTTCTGCCTCGGGGTGATTGATGTTTGCAGGGATAATGGCGCGTCCTGCAGCCACTTCCGAGCGAACAAATTCGGGCGTGATGTGTGTCGCAAGTCCCAGTTCGTCTATCATGCGGTTTTCACGAATGGCTACATACTCCATTTCGGGCGTGATAATTCCCTGGCGGGCATAATACATCTGGGTGATTTCTTTTCCTGTTTTGGCACGATAGGGGAGGCAGATATGTTGAAAACGCAGGTGATCGAGCGAAGGATCGGCAGCCCGCATCCGGCCATATTCAGAGCTGATTTCCGGTAATTGTTCCACATCTTCACGGGCAGCAAACCAGTTTTCGCGTATGCGGGGCAGGCCTTTTTTCAGGTCGATGTCAACAGTGGGGTCGGAAAATACGCCGCTGGTATCGTATACCGTTACGGGAGCATTGCAGGTCACGCGTCGTTCGCCATCAACAATTTCGACGGTATTGTGGAGCTTGATGCGGCGCATGGGCACGCGAATGTTGTGGAGATTACCTTCCACATAAATTTTCTCGGACGATGGATAAGTGATTTTGATGTGATTATGCATACCAGTTAGTTTTGAATAAACAGGAATGCAAACGTACACCTACGTGCAGAATAAAAAATCTATGAATCGTTCCTACGGCAGCATTACCTGCATCAGGTTCATAGGGTATAATCTCAGCCTGTGAAAAGTAAGGCACCCCTGTCAAAAATTTGTAGGGGCAAAGGTAAGGATATTTTTCAGTGCTCAAAGTTATTCTTTTTGAAAAAATGAATTTAATTGTATTTTGTTGAATGGATATGCAGTTTTAGTGTATATAGATATGTAGGATAAAGCATATTTGTGAAAATAGACTGTTCAGTTCAGGTGGTTTGTATTAAAAAGGCTACATTTGTACTGAAAATAGAGCTGATTTGAAAGCTTTATATTTAAAAAGTTATAAATCAAAAAGACTACATAGCATTTATTCAACCAACAATGGAATTAGGAACATTTGAAGCAACCGTTGAGAGAAGCAAAAAACTGGAAGAAGATTTAGTATTGAACCCCGGAAAATACCGTGTATTGACCGGTGACCGTCCGACAGGACGTTTGCATATCGGACACCTTTTCGGTTCGTTGCAAAACCGCGTTCGACTGCAAAATATGGGAGTTGAAACTTTTATCGTCATCGCCGATTATCAGGTACTTACCGATCGTGATACCTTCGAAGCAATTTCACAAAACGTAAAACAACTTACCATCGATTACCTGGCGGCTGGCATTGATCCTCATCATGCTAAAACCGTAATTTTCCCTCACAGTCATATTCCTGAGTTGAATCAGTTGTTGTTGCCTTTCCTTACTTTGGTAACCAATGCCGAACTAAGCCGTAATCCAACTGTAAAGGAAGAAATTACCGCTTCGGGTCAAACCCGTATCAATGCAGGTATGTACACATATCCGGTTCATCAGGCTGCTGATATTTTGTTTTGCAAAGGCAATGTGGTTCCTGTGGGTAAAGATCAGCTTCCTCACCTGGAAATGACGCGCACCATTGCCCGTCGTTTCAATGAGCGATTTGCTGCTAACACGCCTGTGTTCCCCGAGCCTCAGCCATTATTGAGTAAGTCGCCTATGATTTTAGGTTTAGACGGCGGTCAGAAAATGAGCAAGAGTCGTAACAATGCCATCATGCTGAGCGCTACCGAAGACGAAACAGCTGCTCTAATCAAGAAGGCAAAAACCGATGCAGAACGCTTTATCACTTACGATCCTGATAATCGTCCTGAAGTTTCGAACCTGATTACGCTTATTTCATTGTGTACCGGTCGTGCACCCGAAGAAGTGGCAGCAGGAATTGGCAACGGTGGCGGTGGTCAGTTGAAAAAAGAATTGACCGAAGCTATCAATGAATATCTGCGCCCAATGCGTCAGCGTCGCGCCGAGCTGGAAGCTAACATGGACTATGTGAGCCAGGTATTGCGCGATGGTGTAGACAATGCCCGCCGTGTAGCCATCGAAACACTGGATGAAGTTCGCAGCGTAATGAATATGACCATCTGATTTTAAAGCATCATATACAGAAAAACTCCCGTCAATGGATTTGGCGGGAGTTTTTTTTGCTATCTGAAGCTTAAATTATCTGGATTTTGTCGATTATCGTAAATTCTTAATATCTCAATTCTTTTCCTGTGTTCTCTGTAATAGATGGAATTGTGTTTAGATATGACACATTTCCGTATTTTGAGTTTTGGATGAATGATAGGGGATGTATTAGGATGAGATGAAAGTTGTTTGACAATTCAATCAACTCATCAATAAAATGGTTGATGACACCAGCAGGCCAATTGAGCGATAGATAATCAACTATCCCTTTCATGTCTGCCAATGATAATGGTGACCAGATGATTTCTTTAGGCATGATTAGCTTGTGCTCTGATCTGAGAAATTACATCATTGTGAGCAATTCCTTTGCTGGTATTCATTTCTTCAATGGCTTCAATTAGACCCTTACGCTCGTTTTCTGATAAACTTAGCCAAGCATCCGATTCATTTTTGCTATTGAGAAAATTAAGCATCATACCATAGAACTCTTTCAAACTGCTTGCATCAAGCGAGTCAATTTGTCTGAATATCTGTAATTTTAATTCGTCTATACTCGTGATAATGAAGTGTTTGATGCAAAGATATATTGTTTTTGTCAATGATTTAGCTGTATGAGCAATAAAAAAATCCCACCGTCAAAACTGACAGTGGGATTTTCTATTTATTCCCCCTTAGGGGCATGAGTTCTATTTGTTCTTTTCTACCCAAACTTTCGCATTGACGAACGCTTCCACCCATGGAGTGATTTGGTCGTCGTTTTTACGATCGGTAGGATAGTGGGCACATTGCCATGGGAAAATGGCACGTTCAGGGTGTGGCATCATGGCCAGGTGGCGACCATCTGTTGAGCAAATACCAGCCACAGCATAATCCGAACCGTTAGGGTTTGCTGGATATTCGGCATATGAATATTTGGCAATTACGTTGTAGTTGCTTTCTGCTTTTGGTAAATAGAATTTTCCTTCACCGTGAGCTACCCAAACACCAAGTTTGCTTCCACTCAATGAGCCTAACATCACCGAATTATTCTCAGGAATAGTTAAGCCTACGAATTGCGATTCAAACTTGTGTGAGTCATTGTGCAACATGCGTGGTTTCACATCGTGGTCAGGCGTGATTACACCCAGTTCCACCATCAACTGACAACCGTTACAGATACCTAAACTCAAAGTGTCGTTGCGTTTGTAGAAGTTGTCCAGCGCCAGTTTGGCTTTTTCGTTGAACAGGAATCCACCAGCCCATCCTTTAGCAGAACCCAATACGTCGGAGTTCGAGAATCCACCGCAGAATACAATCATATTCACATCTTCCAATGTTTCGCGACCGCTTGCAAGGTCGGTCATGTGCACGTCTTTCACGTCGAAACCTGCCAAATACAAGGCGTAAGCCATTTCGCGCTCACCGTTGGTTCCTTTTTCGCGGATGATCGCTGCTTTTACGCCGCTTGGCTGACGATCTTGAGTGATTCCGAATTGTGAGAATTTACCTTTGAACGAAGGGTTGAATGCAAATTCAAGTGGTTGTTTCTTGTAGTTTGCATAACGAGCCTGAGCACATACATCACCACTTTGTTTGCGATCCAATAAATAGGATGGTTTGAACCACAGGTCGCGCATGTCGTTGATCGAGAACGAATAAGCATCTTTCTTACGGCTGATTTCCAAACGACGTTCGGCAATCGGAGTCGCAATACGTGCGTAGCCAATACCATTATCAACCAAAATTTTCTCAACCGCTTTTTTGTTTTTCACCTGAATCAACACGCCCGGATTTTCGGCAAACAACATGGTTACCAATGAATTTTCAGCAATATAATCCAGATTGACATTCAGACCACCTTCGGCATTTGCAAAACACATTTCGAGCAATGCGGTAATCATACCACCTTCCGAAATGTCGTGACCAGCCAGAATCAAATCTTTGCCAATCATTTCCTGAATGCTATCGAATGCAGCTTTGAAGTATTCAGCATCTTGTACAGTAGGTACTTCGTCACCAATTTTGTTCAATGTTTGAGCCAGTACCGAGCCGCCCAGTTTATGTTTGTCGAACGAGAAGTCGATATAATATACATAGGTTTCAGGATCGTTGACCAATACTGGTGAAACTACTTTCTTCACGTCTGATACTTCAGCACCTGCCGAGATGATAACGGTTCCTGGCGAGAAAACTTTGTCGTCGCCGTATTTCTGCGTCATCGACAGTGAGTCTTTTCCGGTAGGAATGTTGATGCCCAATGAGCAGGCGAAATCCGAACAAGCTTCTACAGCTTTGTACAAACGGGCATCTTCACCCGGATTTTTACATGGCCACATCCAGTTTGCACTTAATGAAACGCTGTCCAATCCATCTTTCAGCGGAGCCCATACGATGTTGGTCAATGATTCAGCGATTGCCAAAACTGAACCGGCTTCAGAGTCAGCCATTGCTGCCAACGGTGCGTGACCGATGGAAGTGGCAATACCTGTTGTACCGCGATAATCCAACGCAACCACACCCAGGTCATTCAGTGGTAATTGAACTTCACCCGCACACTGCTGACGGGCAATTTTACCGGTTACTGAGCGGTCTACCTTGTTGGTTAACCAGTCTTTACAAGCTACCGATTCTACCTGAAGAACATTTTCGAGGTAGGCTTGCAGTTTTTCTTCCGAAATTTCGGGAGCTGCATAAGTTTCGTCGATGGTGTTGTCGGTAATCACCATGCGGGGTGGTTTACCAAACATATCTTCCAGTTTCAGGTTGATTGGAGTCAAACCATCGGCTTGCTCGAATACAAAATCCATGTCACCGGTAGTTTCGCCCACCACGTAGAATGGTGCACGCTCGCGTTCGGCTATATTTTTTACTTTTTCTACTTCTTTTTCCGAGATAACAAAGCCCATACGTTCCTGGCTTTCGTTACCTACAATTTCCTTCGCACTCAAAGTTGGGTCGCCAACAGGCAGTTTCGACATGTCAATTTTACCACCGGTAGTTTCCACCAGCTCCGACAAGCAGTTCAGGTGTCCGCCTGCACCGTGGTCGTGAATAGAAACGATTGGGTTCACGTCCGCTTCGGCCAGTGTACGAATGACGTTAGCCACACGTTTCTGCATTTCAGGGTTGGCACGTTGTACGGCGTTTAATTCAATTGAGTTATCGTATTCTCCGGTTTGTACCGACGATACAGCAGCTCCACCCATACCAATGCGGTAGTTGTCGCCACCCATGATCACCACTTTTTCGCCGGCAGCCACATCGCCTTTCAGTGCGTCGCGCATGGTACCAAAACCAACACCACCAGCCATCATGATTACTTTGTCGTAACCAAATTTCTTGTTGTTTTCTTCGTGTTCGAAAGTCAGCAACGAACCGCAGATAAGCGGCTGACCGAATTTGTTACCAAAGTCCGAAGCTCCGTTGGATGCCTTGATCAGAATTTGTTCGGGAGTTTGGTACAACCATTTGCGGGGTGCGATGTTGTTTTCCCACTGGCGGCTGTTGTCGTTGCGGGCATATGAAGTCATGTACACAGCGGTACCTGCAATCGGTAAACTAGCTTTACCTCCACCCAGACGGTCGCGGATTTCACCGCCAGTACCGGTAGCTGCCCCGTTGAAAGGCTCCACGGTTGTAGGGAAGTTATGTGTTTCTGCTTTGAGCGAAATTACCGAGTCGATTTCTTTGATTTGGAAGAAATCGGGTTTGTCGCCACTGGCAGGAGCAAATTGTTCAATTTTAGGACCGGCGTTGAAAGCCACATTGTCTTTGTAGGCCGAAACCAGCGCGTTCGGATTTTCTTCCGATGTTTTGCGAATCAGTTTAAACAACGAAAGCTCTTTTTCTTCGCCATCGATAATATATTGCCCGTTGAAAATTTTGTGGCGGCAGTGTTCCGAGTTTACCTGCGAGAATCCGAAAACCTCGCTGTCGGTCAGTTTGCGACCAACTTTTACGCTTACACTGTTCAGGTAGTCAATTTCATCCTGACTCAATGCCAAACCTTCCTGCTGGTTGTAAGCAGCTACATCATCGATAAACCGAATGGGTTCCGGTTGTTTGTTGATGGTAAATATTTCCTGATTCAGACCCGAGTAAATGCGTTCCAGCATGGGGTCGTATTCCAAAGTGCCCTGTACGGATGGAGTGGAAGGCAATAAGCGGAACTCTTCTATACGAATAATGCCGCTGATACCCATGTTCTGAGTGATTTCAACGGCATTCGTACTCCATGGAGTAATCATTTCGCGGCGTGGGCCGACAAAGTTTCCTTCAACGGTAGGTTGAGGAACCAGTTTTGCTTCGCTGAAAAGCCATTCTAACTTTCTGACATCGTCTTCGGGTAAATTGCCTGCAGTTTGCACTGCGTAGACATGTTGGGCGGTTGTTCGGAAAAATTGAATCATTTTGTTTTTTTGATCTTATTGAGGTTCGGAAACGATAAAATAATGCTGAATATCAGATGGATATTGATGCAAAAAATACCGCTTCATTTTGCCTGCAAAGATAGACAAAAAAAGCATGGTCTGAAAATGAAATTTGATAAAAACAAAAGGAGTTGTAAGACTATCTCAGTTTTTTATGGGCATCCGGAATAATGGAATTCTAAAAGGAGATAGGTGGACTCTTCCAGTTCTACTTAATAGATACAGAGGGAACAGAATTTTTCATTTTCTGGATTTAGAAATGCTTTATATTCAACAAATCGCTGATAGCATTGAAAAAATTATCGGCACCCACCGGATCTGCAAAGAAATGACGCCCACTGATAATTTTTTCATTCTCAAACGTCCATAACACTGATATATGGTGGCAGATATTTACCGAGTCATCGCGATTGGTTACCACATGATGACATTCAATGACATAATTATTCTGTTCTGCGCTAACGAGTTTTGCGATGGTGGGATTGGAATTAGCCATTATACATCCCATTACATCAAAGAGTTCCACTACTTCGTCAATTCCATGTCGGGTGCCGGCCAATACATGCCGCCCTTCGAAATGCCATTTTACCTTCTCGCTCATGACGGCAGAGATCGCTTTTTTGTTGCCGGATTGCCATGCTTCAAAAAACTGGTGGATGATTTCAGTGTTTGTCATTGTGTGTAAAAAGATTACAGGTTGCAGAGAGTGCAAATATAGTTTCTTTTTCTTTAAATAGATCAATTAGTGTGCTGAAAGTCAGAAATAAAAAGCATTTTTTGTCAATGATTCTATCGTTAAGCTATCTTTCTTTGATACTTTGCCCAATATGCTAAATGAATGAGAGATGTCTGAGGAATTTTTTATCAGTAAATTGAATAATTATGAATGAATCTGTTCGAAGAAGGCATAAATTTCTTATAAAATACACATTTTCATGATAAATGTGCAATATTTCAAACAGTTTTTGTTTTTCAGTGTTTATAAAAGTTGTACTTTTGCACCCCGAAAGAGAAAGTGCCCTTTTATAAACGAAATATAAACCCAAAAGGTATTAAGAAATGATTGTAAAATCGAGAATGCGTGGCTTTATCAGCCTTACAACGCACCCAACAGGATGTGAGCAAAATGTCCTGAATCAAATCAATTACGTAAAATCAAAAGGAAAAATCGAAGGTCCTAAAAAAGTATTGGTTATCGGAGCTTCTACCGGTTTTGGTTTGGCTTCGCGTATTACCAGTGCATTTGCCAATGATGCAGCAACTATCGGAGTGTTTTTCGAAAAAGAACCACAGCCCGAAAAAACAGCTACTGCAGGTTGGTACAATACGGCTGCTTTCACCAAGTTTGCGAAAGCCGAAGGACTTTATGCAAAAAACATCAATGGTGATGCTTTTTCAAATGAAATAAAAGAAAAAACCATCCAACTTATCAAAGCAGATTTGGGACAAGTGGACATGGTTATTTATAGTTTGGCTTCGCCGGTTCGTACGCATCCGGTTACCGGGGTGACGCACCGTTCAACGCTGAAGCCTATCGGACAGGCCTATAGCAATAAAACTGTTGATTTTCACAACGGACATGTAACTGAAGTAAGCATTGAGCCTGCTAACGAAGAAGATGTAATGAACACTGTGGCCGTAATGGGTGGCGAAGATTGGGATATGTGGATGACTGCTTTGAAAGAAGCGGGTGTTTTGGCTCCTAATGTGCTGACAGTGGCTTATTCGTATATTGGCCCACAGGTAACTGAGCCGATTTATCGTAAAGGTACTATTGGTCGTGCCAAAGATCATTTGGAAGCTTCTGCATTCAAAATTACTGAAAATCTTAAAGATTTGGGTGGAAAAGCTTATGTATCGGTAAATAAAGCTTTGGTGACACAAGCCAGTTCGGCAATTCCAATTATTCCTTTGTATATCAGTTTGTTGTTTAAAACAATGAAAGCAAAAGGTATTCACGAAGGATGTATTGAGCAAATTCAGCGTCTGTATGCCGAACGTTTGTTTTGTGGTAGCGAAGTGCCTGTAGATGAAGCTGGTCGTATCCGTATTGACGATTGGGAAATGCGTGAAGATGTGCAGTCGGAAGTAATTGGTGCCTGGGAAGAAGTTGATACTGAATCATTGCATCATTTGGGCGACTTGAAAGCTTATACCAAAGAATTTAAGAAACTATTTGGATTTGGTTTTAAAGAAATCGATTATCATGCCGATGTAAACGAAATGGTAGAGATTGAAGATTTAGTTTGATACTGATCTTTTAGAATATAAGAAAAGCGGAAATTACAACTGTAATTTCCGCTTTTCTATTTTAAAGAATCGTATCTTTTATTGTTTGCCGGTTTGAATGGCTTCAACAATTTTGGCTTCCAATTCAGCAGCCAATTCAGGGTTATCCTTGATCAATTGTTTGGATGCATCACGACCCTGAGCAAGTTTGGTTTCGCCATAGCTAAACCACGATCCGCTTTTCTTAATGATGCCGTATTCTACACCAAGGTCAAGAATTTCTCCATTTTTAGAAATACCTTCGCCGTACATGATGTCGAATTCTGCTTTACGGAACGGAGGTGCCACTTTGTTTTTTACCACTTTTACGCGGGTTTGGTTACCAATAGCTTCTTCACCATCTTTCAACTGACCAATACGGCGAATATCCAAACGTACTGAAGCATAGAATTTCAGCGCATTACCACCAGTCGTTGTTTCAGGGTTTCCGAACATAACTCCGATTTTTTCACGTAACTGGTTGATGAAAATACAGGTAGTGTTGGTTTTGTTGATGCTGGCTGTAAGCTTACGCAATGCCTGTGACATCAAACGAGCCTGAAGACCCATTTTTGAATCACCCATATCGCCTTCTAATTCGGCTTTAGGGGTCAATGCAGCTACCGAGTCGATTACGATAATGTCGATGGCCGATGAGCGAATCAATTGATCGGCAATTTCCAACGCCTGCTCACCGCTATCTGGTTGAGAAATAAGTAATTCGTCGATATTTACGCCCAACTTTTCGGCATAAAAACGGTCGAAAGCATGTTCAGCATCGATAATTGCAGCAATACCACCCGCTTTTTGAGCTTCGGCAATGGCATGGATAGCCAAAGTGGTTTTACCCGACGATTCCGGTCCGTAGATTTCAATAACACGTCCACGTGGAAATCCACCTACACCCAAGGCAACGTTCAGGCCGATAGAGCCGGTAGAAATTACCGGAACTTCTTCCACTTTGTTGTCGCCCATGCGCATGATGGTGCCTTTTCCATGGTCTTTTTCAATTTTGTCCATTGCAAGCTGCAATGCTTTTAGCTTGTCGGAAGTTGGAAATTTCAACTCTTCTCCGGTACTTTTTGCCATTGTTTTATAAGGTTTTTATTGATTGTTTTATTTGTTATCGATAAGTTGTTCTATGTTTTGAATAAATTCTTTGGTTAATGGTAATAGCCTCTTTGTTGTTTCTTCGTCGTAATCGAAAAAATCATTATAGTCGCTTTTATGTCTTTTTTCAAATAAATCAGTGTAGTGCTTCGCTAACTGTTTGTTGAATAACCCTGTTTTTACATAGTGTTGTCCGAATTTTTGTCGAACACCTGTATGGCTATTCACTTCAATTTTGTTCTTTACTAAAAGTGCATTTACAGCATAAAATGCAGCATAATACATTCGATTGATTGCAGTGTTCCAAAATTGATTGGAAATGTGTATTTCAACTTCTGCTAATGTTTCTTTTGCCTTTTGTAGTCTGTATTTGATATAATCATCTGGTGTGTGATCTGTCATAACAATTTCCCTTCCATCATAACGTTTTTATAAAAGGGAGTGAATCTGTATCGGGAGTTCCATTCTGATTCAGTATAAATCATTGGGCTGATTACTTCTCCGGTTTCAAACTCTAATTCGTACAGAGGATCCGTAATTTCATTTTCAATTTCCAGTGTTATTTTTTCTCTTTGCAACAATACAAGAATATCCCAGTCCGAGTCTTTGTGCGCATTCCCCTTTGCTCTGGAACCGTACAGATAAATCTTGGCCGACGAATCTCGCTCTTTGATTAATCGTTTGATTTCAAGTAATATGTTGTGCTTGTATTTCATCTTTCATGTAAAGATCACATTTGCAAAGATAATGAAATATTTATTCCAATACCTCTAGTTTGGCAAATTTCAGCAGAAGTGATTTAACTCCCTTTTCGCCAAAATCGATATCGGCTTTTTCGTTGCCATTGCTGATGCTGGTTTCTATCACTTTGCCTATGCCAAATACTCCATGTTTTACAAATGCACCTACCGGAATTGAACTGTTGGAAGTCGGTGTTTTCGCAGAGCTAACTCCGTTATTTGTAATTTTTGTCAGCTTTTTAGGGCTTGCCGCAAAATCAACCCGTTCGTTGAAAACCGGTTTCTGAAATTGTGGCTGTTGGAATCGACGGCGCTCAGTTTCAACATCATCGTCCCAGTCGCTGAAACGAGCTTGCTTGGGCTTTTGTTCGTCAGGCATATCCAGGTATTGTTCGTCAATATCCTTGATAAACCGACTGGGGTTTGAGAAATTTGTTTTCCCGTTTTTAAATCTTGATTTAGCAAAACTGATAAAGCAACGCTCCTCAGCCCGGGTAATGGCTACGTAAAACAAGCGGCGCTCTTCTTCCAACTCCCGTTCACTTTGAGTGCAGAATGGTGATGGGAAGAGTTCTTCTTCCATGCCTACAATAAACACGACCTTGAATTCCAGTCCTTTGGCTGCATGTACGGTCATCATCGTGATTTTCTCTTTCTCGTTTTCAGTTTCGTTGTCCTGGTCGGTAAGTAGCGAAACTTCCGAAAGAAAATCGGGAAGAAGAGCAGTTGGTTCACCATTCGTGTGTCTGCTTTCGCAAAGTTCGTGAATTGCTTTCAACAACTCCTGAACGTTTTCTTGCCTGCTTTGGGCCTCGGGCGAACGGTCGGTATATGTGTCGGCAATCACGCCTGTGGTTTTTACAATGCTGTTGGCCAGGTCGTAAGCGCTCTGAGTGTTTACCTGTTCTGCAAAAATTTCGATCATTGCCCGGAATTGAGCGAGCTTATTGGCCGTACCTGAATTGACTCCCAAATTGTATTTAAGCATGTCGGTAAGCACCGTCCAGATGCTTACGCCATGTAACTGAGCACATTCTACTAATTTGTTTACGGTTGTGTCGCCAATGCCTCGAGCCGGATAATTGATGATTCGTTTGAGCGCCTCTTCGTCGTTGTTGTTGCATACCAGTCGGAAATAGGCTATTACATCCTTAATTTCTTTGCGCTGATAAAACGAAAGTCCACCATAAATCCGGTAAGGAATGCCTTGTTTGCGTAATGCCTCCTCCAATACACGCGACTGGGAGTTGGTGCGATACAATACGGCAAAATCCTGATACCGATAACTGTTCGAAAATCGCAGATCCGAAATATTATTGGCCACCAAAAATCCTTCTTCATAATCGGTGAAGGTATTCATTACTTTGATGGGCTTCCCGGTTTCTTTTTCCGAAAAAACAGTTTTGCGAATTTGTTTCGAGTTTTTGTCAATCAGACTGTTGGCGGCATTTACGATCGTTTTTGTCGATCGGTAATTTTGCTCCAGCTTAAACGTTTGAGAATTTTTATAAGTATTTCGGAATTGCAGAATGTTGTCGATATTGGCACCACGGAAGGAGTAGATGCTTTGCGCATCGTCGCCCACTACGCAAATCCGTTCGTGACGTTCGGCCAGTTTTTTTACGATAAGATATTGGGCAAAATTCGTATCCTGGTACTCATCTACAAGTAGATAGCCAAAACGTTCCTGATAGCGTTGCAATACTTCCGGATGATTGCGGAACAGAATATTGGTTTGTAGCAGCAAGTCGTCGAAATCCATGGCGTCGGCCTGTTTGCAGCGATTGCTGTAAATTTTGTAGATATCTTTCACCATGGGTACTTTGCTATGAACATCCGATTTTATTAAGTCAGTATTCGCAGCATAAGCATCGGCTGTGATCAGATTGTTTTTTGCAAAGGAAATTTTGCCCTGAACCATCCCGTGTTTATACACTTTATCGTCCAGCTTGAGTTCTTTTACAATGCTTTTGATAAGACTTTTCGAATCGGCCGAATCATAAATCGTAAAGTTTTTGGAATAGCCAACGTGTTCGGCTTCGGCACGTAATATACGCGAAAATACAGAGTGAAAGGTGCCCATCCATAAGTATTTAGCCATTTGCTCGCCCACCATGGAGGCAATACGTTCCTTCATTTCGCGGGCAGCTTTGTTGGTAAACGTGAGTGCCAGAATGGAGGATGGGTGCATTCCCCGTTTCAACAGATAAGCTATTTTGTAAGTCAGTACGCGTGTTTTGCCCGAGCCTGCTCCGGCAATTACCAGTGAAGCTCCGTCGGTGTATTCCACTGCCCGGCGCTGACTTTCATTTAGTTCGTTTAGAAATTCAAGTTCCATTATTCAAAAATATAGCCCCCAACATCCTGTAGGACGGGCGGCTGATTTCACTACAAATATACAAATTAGATTCGGTTGCAGCGAAAATAGTTTTCAACATCAGATACTTCGGTAAAATACACTAACTTTGCAACCGTTTTTTTCTGAACAGATTGGGTTGTTATTTGTTTCAGGAAAACAGTATTTATTTTAAAATCAGCTTTCTGCTAAATAGAAAGTAATTGTAAATGACAAATATTAGTAAGCTTATTTTCAAAGCGATCGGATGGAAAACGGTGGTTGCTGTTGAAGAGCCTTCAAAAAGTGTAATTTGTGTAGCACCACATACCAGTAACTGGGATTTAATCATGGGCAAACTGGCCTATTGGTCGGTAGAACGAAAAGCCTCATTCCTGATTAAAAAATCATGGTTTTTCTTTCCAATGAATCTGTTTTTTAATGCCATTGGAGGCGTGGCAGTGGATAGAACCAAGAAGAATTCGGTGACGCAGCAAATGGTGGATGAGTTTAATGCTCGTGAGTCTTTTCATTTGGCCATCACTCCCGAAGGTACACGCAAACTGGTGGACGACTGGAAAATGGGTTTTTATTATATTGCATTGGGTGCCAATATTCCTATCCAGATTGCATACATCGATTTTGCGAAAAAAGAAGTGGGCATCAAAGCACTTTTTTATCCTACGGGCGACGAAAAAGCTGATATCGAAACCATTAAATCCTATTATAAAGGTATTACCGGAAAATTTCCCGAACGTTTTAATCTGTAATCGTTATGCGTTTAACCATCATTCAGGATGAGATACATTGGGCTGATAAAGCAGCCAATCTTCATAAAGTAGAAAATCAGCTCAAAGCACTGGCTGGAACTACTGATTTAGTGGTTTTGCCCGAGATGTTTACGACCGGGTTTTGTACAGATGAGTTGCATCTGGCTGAAGGAATGGATGGCGACACAGTAAAGAATTTGCGCAGATGGGCTTCAGAATTTCAGCTGGCGATTGCCGGAAGCTTTATTGCAACCGAAAATAATCCACATTTCAACCGTGCCTTTTTTGTATATCCTGACGGTAAAATTGAATGGGCTGATAAGCGTCATCTATTTTCGATGGGTGGCGAACACAAGCATTTTGCCGGCGGCAATAAGCGAATGATTGTGAATTACATGGAGCTCAATATCTGCGTGTTGGTGTGCTATGATGTGCGATTCCCGGTGTGGGCGCGCAATGTGAACAACGAATACGATCTTTTGATTTACGTGGCCAATTTCCCAGAGCGCCGCATTGATGCATGGGATATTTTATTGAAAGCCCGTGCGGTGGAGAATCAAGCCTATGTTTGTGGCGTAAATCGGGTAGGAGTGGACGGTCTGGGAATTGCCTATAACGGTCATTCTGTTTTGCTAGATTATCAGGCTAAACCACTTATAGGCTTTGCTGATAATGAAACAGGAGTCAAAACGTATAAAATAGATAAAGTCTTGATCGATAAATTCAGACAAAAGTTCGCCTTTTGGAAAGATGCGGATGAGTTTGAAATAAAGTAGTTTTTTATTTTTTATAGAAGAAAAACCGCTCAATGATAAAGCATAATGCAACTCCAATGCTGTATGCTATTAAATCCGTCCACAAAAAGCCAAATCCCAAAATCAAACCTCCCAACCGCGTGTGTCGAATGGCGTCAATCCACGGGCGATGATAAAGTTGCGATAGCTCGATAAAGAAGCAAAACAGAAGTGCGGCTGATGCGATATTTCTGATTTTTGCCCGATTGAAGATT
>JBJOOU010000033.1:0-8232 GCA_046051105.1 Bacteroidota bacterium | reverse complement strand
TCGTTGCCCAATCTGTTTAAAATTGCACCGGACGAAATTGATATCATCGTGACACCGGTTGTGAGCGGAACCAAGCAAACAGTAGATTTGTATGCCGCCAAAAGTCAGGTCGACATCAAATATGCCATCAACGTACCCTTGGATTTGGGAAGCAACTTCAAGGTGCAATACAACGATACCATCACCAATCTGCAATCCCGACTGGCTGAAATCATCAAATATGCCCGCGAAGTGAATATCAGTACCGTGTTTGAAAACAAAATTCCATTGAATATGGCATTTGAAGCTATTCCACTGGACATAAATAACAAAACACTTACGGGTATAACCGTCACATCTACCGACTCGATAAAACCATGCAACATTGACGGAACCGCTTCGCAAAGCACGGTAAAACTAAACATCAAAGAAACTACGACCGGTGCTCTCGACAAACTGAATGCGGTGAGATTTAAAATCACTGCCACCAAGAGTACTACCATTGCCGCATTGCCGCTGAAAACCAGTCAGTATTTTATCATGGATATTAAGGTGATGATTCCGGATGGTTTAACTTTGAGTTTTGCAAAATAAAAGAGGAAATTACGTGAGAAGATTGATTATTATATGTTTGATGAGTTGCGTTACATTTCTTACCATGTACGCACAGAGTGTGAATTCGGTATTTTTTCTCGATGACTTGAGTCAGCGACATCGCCTCAATGCATCCTTTACACCACGGTACGGCTACTTTTCATTGCCCGTAGTCGGCAATACCGGATTCACAGCATCGTCCAACAGCGGATTGTCGAACTATGTTTTCAAATACCAAAACGAATACGTCACTTTTATGCATTCGAGTGTAGCAGGTAGCGATTTTTTGAGTGGGTTAGAAAGCAACACCTACTTCAATCAAACGCTGGAGGTGGATCTGCTTTCGTTTGGATTCAAAACGCGTTCGGGATTCTGGACATTCGACTGCACGATGAAGGAAAACATGAACATCAATGTACCACTGGATTTCTTCAGGCTGGCAAAGCTAGGATTTGCTCATGCTACCAATTATTACGATCTGAAAAATATTTCGCTGGATCAGTCCAACTATGGGGAAATAGCAGTCGGCTATTCCACCGCCATCAATCAACAATGGCGCATTGGAGTCGGGTTGAAAGCCTTGGCCGGATTTTCTACCGAACATTTAAATTACAGCAAGTTTGACGTAACGCTCACCGACAGTAAATACACGGTAGATGCAACCGGCGAATCATTGGTAATGTCCAACGACTTATCGTTCAACACCGACGAAAAGAATCGATATGATATTTCCAACTACAAGCTCAATTTATTCGGGAAACGCCCCGCAGGCCTGGGAATGGCCATCGATCTGGGCGCTACCTACCAGCCAACAAACAAGCTCACCCTGTCAGCCGCTGTGAACGATCTTGGATTTCTGACCTGGGCTTCCCGCTACATACAAAAGGGACAGGCATCGGGCAATATCGAATTCACGGGCTTTACAAATGTGGGTCTGGACAGTATTAACATGGACGACCAGCTCACCCATCTGAAAAATCAGGCCAAATCGCTGATTCTTTTCGACAAAGTGGAAAACAACGGCGAAAACCAAACCGAAAGAGTTCCCTGCACCATCAATCTGGCCGCCGAATACAGGCTTTTGGGAAACGAAGAACGAAATATCCGCGGTGGCTTGCTGTGGAATTATTACAATTCGACCAGCTATAGCCGCAGTCAGCTTATGGCAGCCCTTACTTTTAAAGCTTGCAAATGGTTATCGGCATCTGCGACTTACTCCGTTCCAAAGAAAGAAAGCAACCGCCTGGGGCTGGCTCTCAACTTTTCACCCGGTTGGATCAATTTCTTTGCAGCGTCCGACTTTGCCACCACCCGCCTGAACAAACAGCTGCTCCCCATCCACCGGTTCGACATGAATTTTCAGGCAGGATTTTCGTTGTACATGGGCAATTGATCAATAAAACTGAATACACACCGGCGCACCTATTTCGTAGTTGATGCCGGCAGGCGATAGCTTTCCGGTTTTTGCATCACGCTTAAATACAACTATATTGTTCGTAAACTGATGCCCAACGAGGATATATTTTCCATCGGGAGTGATGGCAAAATTGCGGGGACCATCGCCTTGAGTAGAAATTTGCTGCACAAAACTTAGCTTACCCATATTGTCCACCGCAAAGCAACTGATATTGTTGGCCGATCCGCGATTGGTGACGTACAAAAAACGGCCATCGGGCGACAAATGAATGTCCGCAGCACGATTGACAGTACCCGGCTTCCGATCCAGTGTGGTTTCCTGCATTTTCTTTAAATGGCCATTGGCATACGCCAGCACGGTTACTGTACCATCCATTTCCTGCACTACATACAAGCGCTTGCCATTCTTCGAAAACACCCCATGACGAGGACCACTCCTCGCTTTCAGGCGGATGCTATCCACCGGGCGGATCACTTCATTGATAGAAGCCGGATTATACTGATAGATCGTGATATAATCCGTGCCCAAATCGTTGGCCAGGATATACTTTCCATCCGGCGCTACCAACACTTGATGCACATGCGGTTCGTTTTGTCGTTCCGGGTCGATGCTTTTGCCGGTGTGTTGCTCTACCTGAAGCACCGGATTGATGAAACCATTCGTATTGTGGCTAAACACCGAGATACTTCCGCCACCATAATTTGCCGTGAGCACATGAGCGCCGATAGTACTGATGTAGCAGGGACCTTTGCTTTCGGTTAGTTGCTGATTAATCAATCGGAGCTTTCCGGTACTTTCATCAAAATTAAAAGCGCTAACCGAACTTCCATCTTCACTCTCCGAAACCGAATAAACGAACTTTTTATCGTTGGAAATAGCCAGATAACTCGGGTTGGAAATCCCTTCGGCCACCGAAGTTTGAGCAATTTGTCCCTGAACAGGGTTGAACGACAGGCTATAAATACCTTTGCTTTTACCGGTATTGGTATAAGTGCCCACTAAAAAGCGGTAAGCAGGAGTCTGAGCTGAAATGCAGGCCGCAAACAGCAGCCACAATATGGATAATTGAAATTTGCGCATAAATAATAGTTGGATTGGGCACCAAAAGTACATAATTCTGCGCTAAAAAACGGAAAGTAAAACAATGTCAGAAGAAATAGCGTTATTTTCGTAGTCGTAAATTTAAACATTAACCAGAACATGTCAGACAAACATATCATAAAAACCGAATGGAAAGGCGGAATGGCCTTCGAAGCCGACTTGGACGGTCATAAAGTATTGATGAACGTGCCTTCAGAAGGGGCAAGTCCAAAAAAATTGCAATTGGCCGCGCTTAGTGGCTGCACAGGCATGGATGTAGTGTCTATTTTGCAAAAAATGCGTGTACCCTTCGACAAAGTAAACATCGAAGTGCAGGGCGAGGTAGCCGATACCGACCCCAAAATGTACACCCGTATGCACGTGATTTATGAAATCACCGGGAAGGATCTTCCACTCGAAAAAGTGCAAAAAGCGGTGCGCATGTCCGAAGAAACCTATTGCGGAGTAGGCGCGCTGTATCGCAAAGCCATCGAAGTAACTTCGGAAATCAAACTGATTGAACCCTAAAACGATCGTCAAACCATGGAGATAAAAAGCATTTTTGCTAACAACCAAAAATGGATTCAGGAAAAAGAGAGAAACGATCCTGACTATTTCAAAAAATTATCCTACGGGCAAAACCCACAGATACTTTACATCGGCTGTTCGGACAGTAGGGTAACTGCCGAGGAGCTGATGGGTGCCAAACCCGGCGAAGTATTTGTGCTACGCAACATTGGCAACGTATTGCCCAACAGCGACATCAGTTCTATTTCCATCATCAACTATGCGGTGGTGCATCTGAAAGTAAATCACATCATCATTTGCGGGCATTATTATTGCGGAGGGGTGAAAGCCGCTATGCAGTCGGCCGATTTGGGCGTACTTAATCCCTGGCTGCGCAACATCCGGGATGTGTACCGTCTGCACAAAGACGAATTGAACGGCATTGAAGACGAAGAAGAAAAATACAAACGACTGGTAGAACTCAACGTGCAGGAACAATGCGTAAACGTAATTAAAACTGCCGAAGTGCAAAAAGCCATCCGCGAACGTGGCCTAACGGTACACGGATGGGTGTTTGATGTTCACAGTGGTAAGCTCATCGATCTGAAAATTGACTTCGACGACATACTCGAACACATTATGGAGATATATCGATTGGAATAACATTCGTCAATTATATTGCAACTTTTCCAAAGTTTTGAACTTTGGAAAAGTTTAATCAATTATTTCATCCGGCTGCACAGTTCATCGTACACTTTTTCGTAAGTGGGCACAGACAATCCGTTTTTCTTTGCCAGTTTTACCACACTTCCTGTCAAGCCGTGCACCTCGGTGTTTTTACCCGCTTTAAAGTCGCTATGCATCGAAGCGGTAGTTTCGAAAGGTAGTTTTCCCAGCTGGTGAATCACTTTATCTACCACCCCGTGCTCCACTCCTGCCCCTTCGGCCTGAGCCACCTGGTACAATTCTTCCAACACATTTACCAAAGTCGATTTGCGCACTTCGTCGGTAAGCAGCGCTCCGAAACTTACATCGAAATAAGAGGTCAACGAAGCCGTAGCCGAGATAAAAAAGAACTTCGTCCAGATAATGGTCATGATATCTTTGTGATAATACGCATCAATTCCGGCAGCTTTCAGCCAACTTCCGAACAACAGCAAGCGCTCTTCCGACTGTTGCAGCTCGTAGCCAAACTGCAAGCGATGAACATTGCCCGAACTTTCCACCACACCCGGCTCGTTGAGGCGGGCCACAATATAGCAGCAGCCCTGCCACACTTCTACGCCGGGCAATAGCTCGCGGATGCGCGATGAGTTGTCGATACCATTGAGCAAAGGCAAAATAACTGTGTCCGCCCCTACCATTGGCCGTATCTGATTCACCGTAGACTCCAGATCGTAGCTTTTTGGCGTCATTATAATATAGTCTACCGTACCAATTTCTTCCACCTTGTCGGTGGCCAATGTGGGATGCACCTGAAAAGTGCCGGTTTCGGTGATCAATGTCAGCCCATTTTCCTTCATTTTAGCTAAATGCGCCCCACGGGCTACAAAATAGACTTCAAAGTCGGGGTTGCCGGTAAAGTATTTCGCCAGCATTCCCCCATAGTATCCGCCTACGCCGCCCAAACCGACGATGGCTATTTTTATTTTCTTCATAAATTTCTCATTTTTCCCGATTGTATACTTAGTAAGAAACCGGACAATCTCAATTAAAAAAACAGTATCAAAACTATTTCGTGATTTAGTTCAATGTATCTGATTGTCGATTACTCATTGGCTTATCAATAAAAATAATTATTCTCAAGCCACCAATTTCTTTCAATTTTCTCATGGATATTCAAAAAGAACCTTCTATTGAACAAATATCCGCCCTTCGCTTTGAAAACATCAAGACCACGTAGCCCGCCCACATCCATCAGATGATCACATATCCTCATAAAGTCAACCAATCCTCTTCGATATGTATCAGTTTCGGGACAAGCAAATCCATAGTTTATCTTGTCCCTGCCGTGGCCAAAAGAAATACTCATACCATATCCATCAAAAAAAACAATGCCTGCTTTTGACTCATCAATTTTATATAAGTCTAAAACTTCATTAGCCAATAGGTCAAATTTCTTTGAGTTTATTGTAAAAGATTCATGCACGACAGTATTACGCCATCTCACATCATTAAACATAGGAGTTGCATCAACATTTACCCGCGTAGATTTCTTCTCTTTGATTAGTTCAACACTTACCCGATAATAGGGAATTCGACGGGAATGACCATATGTAAAGCTTATATTGTTTATCCAATTACTCGACAATTGAGAAAAACTCAAAACTGAAACAGAGAGTAAAAGCGGTAGCAATATAAATCTTTTTACCATGTTCATTGTTTCTTGTATTCACGCAGTAACTAAAAAAAAACTCCCGCAAAGGTAAGGATTATCACTAAAAACGAGGGGCGTTTTCCTTAGTAAATCGGCAACACGGTGGTATTTTTTACTTCCGATATCACGAAAAAGCTATTGATCAAAGCCACCGAAGGCAATACAGATAGCTTTTTCTGATGAAAATAGTGGTAGCTTTCCATATCGGGCAGCACCACTTTGAGCATATAGTCGAAACCACCCGACACAAAGTTGCATTCCACCACCTCGGGAAAACTCAGTATCGCTTCGTTGAAGGCACCCGAAAGATCGATGGTTTGTTTTACCAGCGTAACGTGGCAATACACCGTGAGTAAATTGCCGGTTTTCTTTTTATTCAGCAGAGTAACATATTTCTCGATATAGCCCTCTTTTTCGAGTCTTTTTACGCGGTCGTGCACCGGAGTAAGCGACATATTGATTTCATTTGCGATGTCTTTTAATGTCAAATGGGCATCAATTTGCAATAATCGCAAGATCTTTTTATCCGTTTCGTCGATAATCATAACAGATTTCTTTCTTTAATGGAGTATTTGGTACAGATATTTTTTCTGTTTGACAGAACAAAAATGCCTCAAACAAGAAATATTTTCTTCAAATATACATATTAAAATAAATATTTTCCTATTTAATTACGATATGAATAAATTTTTCCTTTAGGATATATCTTTGCAATAAAGAAAATCGTCAAACTTTTTAAAAACATAGCATTATGATTATAGGAGTTCCAAAGGAAATTAAGAACAACGAAAACCGCGTAGGTCTTACCCCCGCCGGCGTTGCCGAATTCAAAAAACACGGACATACCGTGTATGTACAAACCCTTGCAGGTATCAACAGTGGTTTTAGCGATGCAGCCTACACCGAAGCAGGTGCCACCATACTGCCCACCATCGAAGAAGTGTATGCCATTGCCGAAATGATTGTAAAAGTAAAGGAGCCTATCGCCGAAGAATATCCACTGATTAAAAAAGATCAGTTGCTGTTCACTTACTTCCACTTCGCATCGTGCGAGCCACTCACCTATGCCATGATCGAACGTGGTGCCGTGTGTTTGGCCTACGAAACAGTAGAAAAAGCCGACCGCAGTTTGCCTTTGCTCATCCCCATGTCGGAGGTGGCAGGTCGCATGTCCATCCAGGAAGGGGCTAAATATCTGGAGAAACCCCTCGAAGGTAAAGGAATTTTGCTGGGCGGCGTACCGGGAGTGGCTCCTGCACACGTAGTGGTGCTGGGTGGTGGCATCGTAGGTACACAGGCAGCTAAAATGGCGGCGGGATTGGGCGCTAAAGTGACCATACTGGATGTAAATCTGAGCCGTTTGCGCCATCTGGCCGAAATTATGCCAGCCAACGTGACTACTTTGATGTCTAACCATTACAATATTTGCTCGGCCATTGCTACTGCCGACCTGGTAGTGGGTGCCGTACTCATTCCGGGGGCAAAAGCACCTCACCTCATTACCCGCGACATGCTGAAACTGATGCAACCGGGCACTGTATTGGTGGATGTGGCCGTGGATCAGGGAGGATGTATCGAAACCTGTACGCCTACCACCCACCTCAATCCGACATTTATTATCGATGGTATTATCCATTATTGCGTAGCCAACATGCCGGGCGCAGTTCCTTACACTTCCACACTTGCGCTCACCAATGCAACAGTGCCTTACGCCCTCCAACTGGCCGACAAGGGATGGGCAACTGCCTGCACCGAAAATGCCGAATTGCGCAAAGGGCTGAACATCGTAAAAGGGAAAGTGGTATATCAGGGAGTGGCCGAAGCCTGGGGATTGCCGCTGGAAAGCGTAGAAAGCGTACTATAAGCTCATTAAAATGTATTGCAGAAATTGCTTTTCACTACGAATTGAGAAAGATATATTGCCACGCTAAGCAGCATCTCAATACATTTTGAAGATGAAACAAAGAGGAGAAAATTGATTTTTCTCCTCTTTTTGTTTTCCGGAACATCTCTGACATAGCCGACCCAATGAAAATGGGTGAATGGCACAAAACCATCCACCCATACTCAAGATTTAAACCCAAATTCCGCAGTAGCGGAATTTGCCCGTAGGGCCGACGAAAAACTTCGTTTTTGTCGGGGTTAACCCCGACATTTTTACAGAGAATCTGTAAAAATCGTCGATTAATCGTTAGAATTTATTCTATCGATTAATTTGGGTTAAACGCAATTTTTTTATATAAGCCGAATAGTTTCTCTCGGAAATCCCTCAAAAGTA
>JBJOOU010000032.1:0-9555 GCA_046051105.1 Bacteroidota bacterium | reverse complement strand
AGGTATAGCAACGATGCCTCACAAATGATATCGGCGAAATGGCTTATTTTATAAGTGTAATGCTCAATACAAACGAAAAACCCGGTAAACACCGGGTTTTATCGCTTGTGCACTCCCTGATACAGAATATAGAAGGGCACGTCAATTTATTGCTTCGAAGAAACAAATCAGAATGATATTGTATTTAATGTAGAAGATGTTGACAATGTGCCTGTTTTTTTACTGGTAGCACCCGTCGACGAGAATGTACCACCATAATACAAGTTGTTGGCTGTAGTAGCTCCGGTATACGTGCCACCAGTATATACAACGTACGAAGCGCCTTTGGTCATTTGCGGAGCAGATACAAAGCAAACGCCACCACCCTTAGCCGGCTTAAATGAGACAACACCGACACCAGCTATGGCCACCGTATACATGGTACTTGTACTTAAAGTAGTAGTAATATACAGATTAGGCTGGGTAGACGAGCTAAATATACTCGACTTTTGCATTTGCGAACTACCACACCCTACAAACACACCGCCATTGATATTAGAAGATCCATTGGTGTCACAAAACTCTTCTGCTCCGGATGATGGACCATTAGAAAACACAATTCCTCCTGTCATCGTAAAGGTTCCGTTACTATCAATAGCATCCGCTCCGGTTACATAAGTTGTACCACCGCTTATGGACAATAAACTACCATCATTTGATTCAGTACCCTGATAAACCGTACCCATTGTTGCATTTATACCGTCATTCGACGCTGTAATGGTATTGGTACCACCTTTGATGTAGATGTATTTACTTTCGATCCCTTCGCCAATACCAGTTGTAGTGGAAGAAGCTGTGATCGTATTGGTTCCACCGGCTATGGTCAGTGATGTTTCAGAATGTATACCATCATCGGTAGAAGTTAGCGTATTGGTACCGCTGGTAATGGTCACCGCACCGGTTGCTACCAATGTTTTGGCATGGCAATAATCGGTACCCGACACCAGGAAGCGGGCGCCGGAAGTAGTAAGATTGACAGTTGGTGATGTACTTGCGCTACCTATCGAAACCGCTCCATCAGCACTAATCCCTTTACCACCTGAACCAGACGCAGTACAGGTTAATGTACCACCAATGATATTGATATTAGCATCAGATGTTACACAGGCTGCACTATAAGAGTCGGTAGCTGTAGCACCAGTAAATGTTGTCCCTGTTCCGGAGTTTGTAATTTGGACAGTTCCAGAGGTCATTGTTATATTTCCTGTTGACGAAATACCCTTGAAAGCAGCTCCACTCCCTGTCATGGTAATTGTACTACCGGCAATCGTCACCGCAGCATCACTTTTTAATCCGGCACAATAAGAAGGATCGAAAGTGGAAGCCGTGAGGTTTTCGAGTACAACAGCACCAGTGGCAACTATACCGATAGTACCTCCACTTAAAGTCATATCGCGAGTAGATTTGATTGCTTTTGCCTGATTTCCTGAAATCGTATCGGTCAATGCTCCACCTGTTATATAAAGTGTAGAGTCACTATCAATGGTGTTGGCACCTTGCTGAGTGGCGTTCAATTTTACAGTACCACCAGCAATGGTCAGTACACCATCGCTTTTCAGGTTTTTAGGCTCGGAATATATAGCAGTGGTATAATTGGCAGTGCCCGACACCAATAGTTTTGTACCTGTATTTTTTACATACACTACCGGAGTAGTAGTTGAACTTCCGATGGTCAGGTTGCCATCGGTAGAAATACCTTTAGCCGCTATACCGGATGCAATTCCCGTGAAAGTTCCTCCCAATATGTTGATATTGCGGTCGGCATCCATACAAGCCGAAGAATACGCGTCTGCTGCACCGGCCGAATTGGTATATTTAGCACCGGCTCCTGAATTATTGATATATACCGTACCCGCTGTCATATTAATAATACTATCCGACGAAATACCTTTGCTACCGGCACCTGTGGCCGAGATCGTAATCTTACTACCTGACAAAGTGAGAATTCCGGCCGATTTAATTCCTGTACAATACGACACATCGTAACCAAGATTCAAGGCAGTAAGCGCTGCGGCACCAGTGGTTGTAATATTAATAGTACCACCTGCTAAGGTCATGGCTTGTTTGGATTTTAATCCTTTACCCTGCGTACCAGCAACAGTCAGATTGATAGTTCCACCGTTTACCACCAATGTACTATCGGCAGTGAGCCCTTTTGCATCCGAAGCCGATTCTGATGCAGTTATTGTTCCTCCATTTACAATCACATGTCCGGTTTCGCATTCCACCCCATCGCCGGTAGTGGTTAGGTTCACTGTTCCGGTATTCATTTTGAAATAATCTTTGGAGTGAATACCGTCTTTGGCAGCAGCACTTACAACGATATTCGTTCCATCTACCTGCACATAATCATCGCTACAGATGGCATGACGGCTCAAACTCTTTACATTCAGTGTTCCTGTACCCGAGAACTGCAATTGTCCCTCGCTAAAGAATGTTCCTTTTTGATCTTCGGTAGAAGTGGCATAAGTAGTTCCATCGGTGAGGGAGTTGGTAGTACCAGTGGGTACCACCACCGATATTTTCTTCGATGATTGCACATTGATGGCCGGACCATCTGAATTGGTGATATCCACGCCGTTTAAGTTCAGCGTAAGACGATAATTGCTATATACTTTGAATGAACCTTCGGAGGCAGTACCTGACAGAATATACGTTACTTCGTTCTGATCGAGGGTCGATTTTACCACCACATCGGCACCGCTTTGGGTAATTTCCACTCCATGTCCTTTCAGCGGATTGGTGACAGTGGCAGTCGTGCCCGAGTAGGCAATTGTAACTGTATCGGTACCTGTTCCAAAATTGATGCTATCAATTCCTGCCACCTGATAGGTAACAATAGAACCATCTGTTTTTTTGATATTCAATTCGGTATTGCTGTTGCCAAAATATACATTATCAATGGCTGACACCAAATATTCGAGTACCGATTTATCCGTTTTATGTATAAAAAGCTTATCCTGAGCTATCACAGCCCCGATTACGCAGAGAATGCTGACTAATGCGATTGTAATTTTCTTCATAGTTTCATAAATTTTACTGCGTGATTATTCAGTTTGATAACATAGAAACCCTTGCTAAACGAACTTACATTAATTTGTTCGGTAGCCGAGCCCAGAATAGACGATGCCACCATTGCACCATCCAGACTATAGATGGTATAGGCAGTTTCGCCCTCGGGCAGATTCGCGATGCGGATGTAGTCGGTGGCCGGACTAGGATATACCGCCAGACCTGAACCGGCACTAAACACATCTTCCACAGCAGTGATTGAACTAAAAATCATTTTCTGAATCAGCGATTCTTCAAATGTGCCTTTGGTGCCATCCGTGTAATTAAGCACAACACTGGTACCGGAAAATGTAATTTTGCTCAGGCTGCTGAGCGCAGAACTCTTGGTAGTTCCGTCATTAAAGTTCAGCACCAAATTGGAGGTTTGAGCACCGGCCCAACCCACAAACAAGCTGAAAATTAGTGTAAAAAAGAAATGTTTTCTCATTGCTTTAGAATGTTTGAAGTATGAAATTGGAGCAAAGCTAAAATTTCTTTCTATTTTAATAGGATTGTCATCTGTAAAAGGGCCTTTTTTTTCAGTAGAAAGCAAATAAACATTAAAATCACTCCCTCATTCACTCAACAGAAGTGAAATTTAGGGACACAATGAGTTAAAAATACATCTTTTTCATCCGGCTTACATCCAAACCTTGTAGTCGTTTCGTCTAAAACTAAAAACAAACATTAAATTTACCCCTCTAAAAAATGACAATTATGAAACGCCTTGGTTTATTCTTAATGACATTGGTACTACTTGTAAGTACACAAAGCATCTTTGCTACTGTAAATGAAGACAGTTTGAAAAATGTATTGAAGGACGAGATTCTGCAAGATGACGAAGCGGCAAGAGCCCGTCAGAAAGACTCGGTGATACTATCGAAGCTTTCGCCCAAAGAACTGATGGAACTGAAACAACAGGAATTTGCAATTGAGAAACAACGCATCGACAAAGAAGGCCGCAACGAAATGCCGCTCAACGGAGCCGGTATCGTATTGATTTGTATGCTACCTTTTGCACTGGTTATCACCATTATTGGCATCAACGTGCGGGCCCGCAACCGCGAATCGCAACGCCGCTACGACATTTACATGAAATCGCTGGAAATGGGACAAACCATTCCCGAACATTTCTTTGATGAGCCTAAAAAACAAGAATCAACAGCTTCGAATCTCAAAAAAGGAATACTCTGGTTGGTCGTTGGCCTTGGCATCGTTATCTCATTTATTGTTATTCACCAACATGACGGGTTGATTTTGGGTATTATCCCTGCATTCGTAGGCGTAGGCTTCCTACTGGTACATTTCCTGGAAAAACCAAAAGAAGATACTGGCAGCAATGAGCAACACGGATGATATCCGTTGGGTAGCGCAGGTGGCATTGCTTGGCGACAAAAGCGCTTTCGACAAGCTCACCCGTAAATACCAGTCGTCCATCCGGCGGTTCTTCCTGAACCTGACGATGGGCGATGTGCCGCTTAGCGACGATCTGGCGCAGGAAACCTTTATCAAGGCCTACCTGAACATCAGCTCGTTCAAGGGACTGGCGGGTTTTTCCACCTGGCTATACCGGATAGCCTACAACGTGTATTACGACTCGGCTCGCGCCCGAAAGCAATATGCCGACATCGACGAATATCAGATCGACAGTCTGCACCAAACACAAAACGAGTTTTCGGCCGAGAAAACCGACATACGTAAAGCGCTGCAACTATTGCGCAAAGAAGAACAAATGGCTGTACTTTTGTTTTATATGGAAGACAAAACCCATAAAGAGATTGCCCGAATAATGGATTGCCCGCTGGGAACGGCGAAAACCTATATTCTAAAGGGAAAAGAAAAATTAAGTGTGTACCTAACGCAAGCCGGATATGGAAACAAATGACGAACTGCTGAAACAATTTTTCGGCGAACAGAAAAAAGAAATCGCCGACTTTGGCTTTACCCACCGCGTGATGCGAAAGCTACCCTCCGTAACCGACCGCAGCTGGATAGTGTGGCTGATGGCGGCACTCGGCATGACGCTTACCATCTGGCTGGGAATGGCCACCGGACTGATACCGTACATCTTCCGAATTCTGCAAATCATACCGCAACTGTACATTATTGTCGGCGTATTGGGCAGCGCTGTTATTGCTGGCCTTTTACTGCTGCTAAAGCAGTCGGGCACCTATCGGTGGATATAAAAAAAAGGTTGTGACGAAAAATCACAACCTTTTGTATTTATTTCTTCCAACGCTCCAACCGTGGTATGGCCAGTGTAAACAGCCACGCCACAAAACGGGAATGACCGCCTTCCACCATTTTCTGCCGACAATGCGACTGAAATTCTTTCACTGTACCTTCGAAGCTAAACTTGCCCTGCTGATAGCAAAAGCTGCAATACTTTTCATTTTTACTGCCGTCGGCATTCGTGCCGCCGTGCTGTGGATCTTTGGCCAGTGGCATACCGCAACTCTGGCACATTTCGGATGACTTCATAGATGATTCGTTTTTAGAATTGATCCGTCAAAAGTAGAAAAAAAGTTTGAATGCCTACGGGATGTCCTTAAACATCCGTCCTTGTACTTGCCTCCGCATATCAGGCTTAAATTACGATCCTGTGAGTTGAGCCTCACTCCTCACCCTCACAGTAACAGCACCTTCCACCTTTTTATCAATATTTCGAATCGAAATGAAGGGATCAAAATACCTGCATATCGGCAGGTCGTAGCTTTATCATAAAAAAAACATGTTGAAGAACATGAATTCACAGCCCTGTTTTCAAGCAAAATAGCGAGCGCTCGCTATTGCAAGCATAAAATTAACCCTATAAATTTACAGCGTTTTAATCATACATACTCATTCAAAAATCAAATGCAATGGAAAACGGAATTGTAGGGAGCGAAAGCATTTCTTCACCAAAATGTACTGAAGAACATGATTTTACAGCCCAGTTTAGACAAAAAATGACGATTGATGGCTATTGCAAATAAAAAATGATCCACCTACATTTACAGCATCTTAAACAATAATACAAATTTAAAATCAACTGCAATGGAAAATGTATTGCACAGAGTGAAAGCAACCCTCTACCCAAATTTGCTTACCGAAGATCCAAACGATTTTGCAGCCCGGGTAACTACCGAGCGCTCGTTGAGTATTAATGACATCTGCATAGCAATGGTTACCCGTGGCGGAGCTACCCGCACGGTCGACGACATTGAGCATATAGTCGTTGCATTTCTCAAAGAAATGGGCTATCAGCTATGCGATGGATTCTCGGTGAACACAGGCTACTTTACAGCCACGCCTCAAATCAAAGGTGTGTTCAACGATCCGAAAGAAACGTTCAACCCTGAGAAACATTCGATTTCGTTTCTCTTCAATCAGGGCGAACTGTTGCGCAAAGAGCTGGCCAACGTTACCATCGAAATTACCGGTGTGGGCGATAGCAGCATTACCATCGAGCAGGTGGTGGATGTAAAAACAGGCTCGGTCAACGACCTGATTACCCCCAACCGCAACCTGCGCATCAAAGGCTACAAAGTGAAAGTGGCCGGCGAAAACCCCGACGTAGGTGTCTATTTCGTAAATACCGACACCGGAGCACGCACCAAAGTGGCTTCCGACGAATTTGTGGACAACAACCCTTCGGAAGTAGTGGTAGTAGCGCCCGAGCTGGCAAAAGGCACCTATACGCTGGAAGTGATCAGCCAGTTTACAGGCAGTGCCCTGCTGAAAGAGCCCCGCACCTGTAGCTACGCCAAAGTACTAACGGTAAAATAGGCCCTCCACCAGATTTTGTAGTGGCACCCACACTAGCGTTATAGTGACACCCACACTAATGCTGTAGTGACACTCACACTAACGTTGTAGTGACACCCACACTAACGTTAGTGTGACACCCACTAAAAATGAAGCGAATCCTCAACACCCTTTGCCAGCTTCAGGGCTGAATAAAGGGTGTTGGTGTTTCTTACCTATACAATAGAACGTTAGCACCAAATTATTATCTTATGATGGTTAATGTTTAGGAAAATGATGTATATTTGCGGAAATGATTCAAGATTAATAAAATCATGGGAAGGTCTAGAAAAAACTAATGGAACATTCTCGGTAAACAAAGAACGAAAAGAAATGAATTGAAAATAAGCTCAAGTTGAAATTCTACTAGCACAAATATTTTATTTATATGAAACCACACATTCAAGATAAACTGAAGGCTCTAAGAACAAATAGCCATAATGTTCAACTAACAACTGGAAGACTTAAGAGTGTTCCAAAGGAACTTAAAATTTGCACAGATATCAAATATCTTGATCTATTTGGAAATTCCATACAGGAAATTCCTGATTGGTTTTATCAATTTAAGAGACTAGAGCATTTAAGCCTTAAAAACAACATATTAAAGGAATTGCCCACTATCGTATTTACACTTGAAAACATAAAATATCTAAATATTGCAGACAATCAAATTCATGAAATTTCAGGTCATAACTTTAAAAATCTGATGAAAATCGAAAAAGTAGATATTAGTTATAACCAGATAATGACTATTCCCTATGAGAAGATCACATATACAAAATGCATGTATCTTAATATTAAAGGGAATAAGCTACAGAAATTCCCCAAAATAGTAAGTGATACATACACTCTTGAAAAATTAGATTTATCGGAGAACAATATTAGTTCAATTGATGATGACGCCTTTGAAGGACTTGAAAATCTAATCGAACTCGATCTTAGCTTCAATGAATTACAATACCTACCAACAAGTATCGGCAAACTTAAAAAATTGAAACGATTGAATTTAAGTGGCAACAAAATTAGTTCTTTACCAAAAGAATTCGAAAAACTTACTTCACTTGAGTTCTTAGACTTTGATAGTAATCCAATTGGAAGAGTGCCAGTAGAAATTTCGGCACAAGGAGTATCTGGTATCATAAATTATTATTTATCTCTAGGAGATAATGTACAACTATTTGAGGCTAAGCTACTTATAGTAGGACAAGGCAATGTTGGAAAAACTTATTTAATGAATCGTTTGATACATAATTCGATCCCTGAGACTAACACGACAGAGGGAATTGATATAAAAACATGGAATATTGAAACAAATTCTTCGTCAAACTTTAGGGTAAATGTTTGGGACTTTGGAGGACAAGAAATCTATCATTCTACTCATCAATTTTTTCTTACTAACAGGTCACTATACATGTTGATATGGGAAGCAAGAACAGACCAACATTTAATTAGCTTTGATTACTGGCTGAATGTTATTCGCCTTTTGAGTAATAACTCTCCAATAATAATTGTATTGAATAAAATTGATGAAAGAATAGCCAACATTGATGAGAAATCACTCAAAGCTAAATTCAAAAACATTGTTTCATTCCATCAGGTTAGCGCAAAAAGTGGTAAAAATATTGGTTTACTCACATCAGAAATTGGATCGGAAATTGATTCACTACCTCTTATTGGTGATAAACTTCCTAAAGTATGGATGGAAATAAGGACAATATTGGAATCTATGGAATTCAATTACATCTCAGCGGAAAGCTACTTGACGATTTGTAATCAACATGGTTTATCGAATAAACGTGCATTGTTTTTAAGTCAATATTTTCATGACCTAGGTGTTTTTTTACATTTCCAGGATGATAGCTTATTGAGAAATATAGTGTTTCTAAAACCTGAATGGGCGACAAATGCAGTGTATAAAATTCTCGATTCAAAGGATGTCATTGCACGAAGTGGCGAATTTGATTCAGACATGTTAGACTCCATTCTAGAAAGTATTGAGCGTGATAAGCGTTCCTATATTGTTACTTTGATGAAGAAATTTGAGTTGTGTTTTGAGGTTGAAAAGAATGTTTTTCTTATACCAGAGTTACTAAAGCCTGAAAAAATTGAATTTGATTGGGATTATAAAGATAACTTACGTTTTGAATATCATTATGATTTTATGCCCGCGGGCATAATGGCTCGCTTTATTGTGAGAACTAGAAATATGGTTTATGATAAAACCTTTTGGAAAAACGGTGTGATAATTCAAAGAGAAAATACAAGAGCATTAGTAACTACCGACCAATATTCTCGGAAACTATATATTTGGATTCATGGCAATAATGCTTCCTTCTTACTTGAGATAATTCGCAAGGAATTAAATGATATCCATCAATCTTTAAATTATCCTGATGTACCTGAGAAGATTCCATGTAATTGCCCTGAATGTATGAATTCAAAGACTCCTCATTTATTTAATTATACTTTTGTAAAGAGAATCGGAATTGAAAATACTTTCAGAACTATTCCATGTGAAGTAAGCGCAAAAGGAGTCAATGTTCATAAACTACTTGGATTGTATAGGATTGATAGCCCAGAACCCGATAATAATCCAATGTACTCACTAGATAAAATCCTTAATGATCTTATCGAAGTAGGATCAAGAATTCTTGAAAGAAAATTTCAAAAGAAAATTGA
>JBJOOU010000031.1:0-4372 GCA_046051105.1 Bacteroidota bacterium | reverse complement strand
CACGGTTTTGTGGTTCAACCACTTCACAAAGAGTAACAACTGCCTGTAAGGCTTCTTCCAAACCTTTGCGACCTTCGGTAAGTCGGTTAGTGAGCAGGTTGCTGACATCTTCCTTATCGTATCCTTCAAAGGCTTCGGAAGTATAATCTTCAATCGCAGTACGGATATTTCCAAATAAATCCTGATAATCGACGATATAGCCCAAATCTTTTTCTTCCGTATCTACGCGGTTTACCCTGCAAATAGCCTGAAAGAGGTTATGGTCCCGCATGGGTTTGTCGATAAACAGGTAAGTAGCAGCAGGTGCATCAAAGCCGGTCAGTAATTTATCTACAACAATGAGTAGCTTCATGGAAGCAGGATGTTCTATAAATTCCTGTTTTGCCCATGTTTCAAACTGCTCAGGTGTTTTTTCGCCCATCATACGTTTGGTAATCTCGTATTTTACCTTTTCTTCCGTATCACCTGCTCCGGTGGCTTCGTCTTTTATATCCGATGCATTGGCTTCGTAGCTGGTTACTACCGCACAATGCCCTTTCAGATCGGTGTCCTGAAACAATTCCCAAAATCGGCAAGCTTGATAAATACTTTCTGCCACCAACATGGCATTACCATAGCCACATTGCAGCGGACGTTTGGTGTCCATATCCTGACAAATATCGGCTACAATACGTTGCATACGTTCCTTGCTGCTAAACAGTTTTTCCATCCTTGCCCAGCGTTCTTTTAGCAACGCCTTCGCAACATTCGACAAGGCACCTGTCTTGTTTTCAAACCAATCATCAATTTTATCTTTATTACCCAGGTATTGGGGTACATTGCGGGCTTCGTAGCGTAAATCCAGAATTACCTTATCCTGTACAGCCTCATCAAATTTGTAGGTATGAATATAGGTACCAAAGGTTTCCAGCGAATTCTTTTTGTCGGTTTTCAGCAAAGGAGTACCCGTAAAACCAATCAACATCACATCATCCCCCATAATAGCTTTCATGGCTTCGTGGAGCATACCACCCTGCGTTCGGTGACATTCGTCTACAAATACATAGATATTTCCTTTGGGCTTAAATCCATTTGGTAGTTTTTCCTGTACTTGTTTCAGGTATTGTTCTATGGAGATAGTGGCTTTTTTGCTCCCGACTTCAGGCCGGTCGCTGTCCGATTTATTCCCGAATTTATGGATCAGCGTACAAATAAGCCAGGGATTGGCTTTGTTGAGCATTTTTATCAGGGCCTCGCCCGAATTAGCACGTTCTATTTTTTCATCTACACCTTTAAAACCAGCTTCTATCTGTTTGTCCAATTCGTCGCGGTCGGTAATGACTACCACGCGGGCATCCTGTTGGTGCTCCCGAATCCACTTAGCCAGCCAGATCATGGTCAGGCTTTTGCCCGAACCCTGCGAGTGCCATATTATACCACTATCTTTCGCTTTCACCCTTGGTTTGGCGGCTTGTATCGCAAAAAACTGGTTGGGGCGGGCGGCTTTTTTCATTCCACCATCGTAAATAAGAAAGTCATGAATGTATTCCAGTAAGCGGTTTTTGTTAAAGAATTGCAACACACTACGATCTAACTCATTGGCTACTTCCGTGTTGGGCTCTTTCCAGCGCAACCAAAACTTCTCCGGTGTTTTTATCACTCCGTAGTGCAATCCTTCCGTGTCGTTTCCGGCAAAAACCAATTGTACGGTAGTAAAAAACTGAGGTATAAACTCTTTCGACTGGTTATCCAGATGCTGACGTATGCCATGATGCACCGATACTGTACTGCGTTTCAGTTCAATCACTGCCAGGGCAATTCCGTTGACATAGATCACCAGATCGGGTCGTTTGGAGTTGACCCCTTTTACGGTAACTTCTTCGGCTATATAGAAATCGTTGGCAGAAGGATTCTTCCAGTCAATAAGCTGAACATACTTTTTATTTTCTGATGCTTCGCCACTCACATTTACCCCGTATCGCAACAAACCGTACACTTCCTTGTTGGCGTGGTATAGCCCTGCGGCTATATTGCCCGAAGCCCGCTTCAACAAGTTGATGGCACTGCTTATTTCGCCCGAACTGTATGCTTTGGTTGCAAACAGGTATTTCTCCAGCAGGCTTTCTTCCACATTGCTGTTGGTGCGTTCTGTCCAGTCGCCCTGATAGCTGTATTTGAGTTGCTTTTCAAACAGCCGTATAATTCGCTTTTGGGTTACGATTTCTTTTGAGCCGATTTGTTCCATGGTAGTTACGATAATTTTTTAATCTCTTTGTCAAAATCGCTTTCGTAGTTTTTGTCCTGAATAACGCGAAATTTGTCATATTCCTGTTCTGCTTTGAGTTTAGCCTCCAGCATACTTACTTTTCCCTTGTCTTTTAAAATGGGATAGTTGGATAGTTCCAAAAAGCCATCTATAAACTTCACCCATTGCTGCATATTGAAAGCTATACCGCGCTGTGCATTGTTTTCGGCCAAATCCAGATAGGCTGAAACAATGCGATTCAGTTCGGCAACATGTTGGTGCGATAAGTAGTTTTTTGCAACAGCCACATCGCTTTTCAGTATTTTACCATCAGGGGCTGCTTTCCATGTTTTCAGTCCCATATAGAGTTTGGTGGCATCAGCTTCAGTATAGATTATTTCGGCAGCAGTTTGGCCTGTTATAGCCCAATGTAACTTATTTTGTACTGCTGCAAAAAAATCCTTTGTTTGCGGACTGTTTTTGTCGTAATCGGTACTAAGCGCATATATGTCGGTGATTTTCTGATAGAAACGGCGTTCGCTGGCACGTATCTCGCGAATACGCTCCAACAGCTCATCAAAATAATCCTGCCCGAAACTTTTACCCTGCTTCAACCGCTCATCGTCCATCACAAATCCTTTGATTATAAACTCATTCAGTGTTTCTGTAGCCCATTTACGAAAATCGGTTGCCTGTGATGAATTGACACGATACCCTACGGCAAGAATAGCTTCGAGGCGGTAATACTCCATCGATCGCGCAACCTCCCGCTTTCCTTCTTTTTGAACTGTTTCCAAAATGGAAACAGTTGAAGTTATTTCAAGCTCTCTGGCTTCGAAAATATTCTTCAAATGCTTACTCACTGCGGGAACATTTACACCAAACAGCTCCGCCATGGCTTTTTGTGTTAGCCAAAACGTACCATCCTGAAAAAATACGCTTACTTTCGCATTTTTTCCAACGGGGTTAAAGAGAAGTATGTTTCTTGTTTGCATGGAGTCGATATTTATTCAAAACAACTCATATTTATTATTTTTTTCAAGCCATTCAAACATTTTCGACAGATTGGCTCTTTGTGTTTCTGCACTTCGTTTAATGGGTGCTGCACCACTGTTGAGTAATTTATTATTACCCAATGCAGATTCAGGCACATCACCATATTCAGGCACAAACAAGAGCTTGTTCATTTTCAGTGTTTTATATCCTGCATCCAAACTGCCCCCTGTTTCTCCGGCTTCTACCACTACCATCATATCACTCAGTCCGATAATGGTAGTATTCCGCTGCATGGCACGGCCAGCTGTCCATCCATCATTGGGCTTAAATTCACTGATGACCAACACCCGATCCCAGTCCCAAACCTCTTTCATTTCTCGTTTTATACTGAAACTATTGATCCCTTCCGGAAGAATGATGATGGTGCTGCCACCGTTGGATAATGCATTGTAATGTGCCTCGAAATCGACACCTGCTGCATAACCGGATACGATGCTCACATCATTCTGTATCAGCTGCTCCACACAATCTCTGGTGATGGCTATTCCTTTTGCCGATACCTTTCGTGAACCGCTAAAACCAACTTTACGTTTTTTAAGTAAGTCCACATTGCCGATATACGATAATATGGGAGGTGTATTGGTGGACAATGATTTTTTTAATTCTACCGGATAGTATTCGTTTGTCAACATCAAAAAGCCGACATCGAATTTACTTTTCAGAAAATCCAGGATGCTGGGTACCTTTTCATATTCAATCTGCTGATCGGGCTTTAATGATAATTTTAACTGATATTTCAGATAATAAGGCTCAATAGGTTCATAAACCGTATTCAGCACCTTATTGGTTTGCACCGGACCAATATTCTTTAAACTCAAATACTGATACACCGAATCATATAATTCCTTGTCTTTCATTATCGTGCTGTATTACTTCTCGATTTTACGGTACATAACCCAAATACCCGGGCTGCCCCTGCTTCTTTTAATTTCATGGCTACATATTGCATCGAAAGCCCCGACATATACAAATCATCAAACAGCAACACGGTTTTGCCTTTTAAGTCCAGTCTTTCTGCTATTTGCAAACCCGATTCTTCCAGAATTTGCAGTTTTTCTTCGGCACTTTCGGCATCTTTTACACTTCTGGTTT
>JBJOOU010000030.1:0-15414 GCA_046051105.1 Bacteroidota bacterium | reverse complement strand
AAGGCGGGTCCAATAATTAAATCGACTGATTTTAATTCAGAATTGAGTAACACTTCAGACAATTTATCTTCCGACTTTCCGGTATCGTAAGTATAAATATCAAACGATACTCCTTTGGATTTCGCTTCTTCAATAGCTAACAATGCTCCCTGATAAAACTCAACAAACTTCTCGGCAGATGGATCTTTCTTTTCCTGATCAGTCATAAATGGCAACAGAAATGCAATATGAAGCGTTTGTTGTGTCTTTTTTGCAAGAATGCCATTCTCGAATAGTCTGTTGATATCAAAAGACTCACTTTGCTCATTCGCTGTAGCCTGTTTTTGTGGAGTCTGTGGAGTAGTACTGTTCACTCCGGGAATTTTTAGTTCACTTCCACTTACCAGCTTCGTTTCAGTTCCAGGGTTTAAAGCAATCACTTCATCCAGATCTACTTTATATCTTTTCGACAGAGAATACAATGTTTCGTCGGGCTGAACCACATGAATAAAATAAGGTTTTGACTCGGCTACCCACTTTTTTTCTATAGGTTTTAATTCTTTTGCTTCGGTAGTTTTTACCTGTTGAGTAGTGACTTGAGTTTTCTCTGATACTTCGGCAATTACTTGTGATTGTTTGGGAATTTTCAATACCATACCTTCCTTGGCACCATTCTGTAAATCAGGGTTGTATTTTACTAGTTCCTCCTGAGATAGATTAAACTGCTTACAGATAGCAAAAACAGTTTGCTTTTTACCAACAGTGTAGGTGACAAATTCTTGTTTCTTTGCAGGCGGTGGTGGGGTTGAAGTTGTTTTTGCAGCAGCCACGGAATTGTTCGCCAACGATGGAGTTGAAGGTGCTTTAGATGAAGTGACACCTTTATTTACTGGAATAGACGCAGCTACCGTCTTTTTATTGACAGGTATCACTACAATTTGACCAGCCTTCAATCCATTTTTAGTTTCCGGATTATTTTTAGTGATCTCATCGACACTGATATTAAATTTTCGACCAATCGAAAACAAACCTTCGCTTACCTGAACGGTATATTGATAATATTCAACGCCATTGATCTTTTTAATAGGAGAGACTCCTGGTTGAGCGGGAACAAATTGGTTGAACAGGAAGAGACTGGCAAATAATAACCCATAAAAGTTCTTTTCCATACCGTGTAGTTTTTGTTTTTAATTTTTGTTGAACCACAAAATTACAAAAAATATGCTATCCGCTTTATTCAGGGGTAATAATTCCCACTTTTTTTTGTTATTGCTAAGAAAGATGTACATTTGTATGCCATATCCGTCTTTTAAAGCTGGCAACAATATGTATGACCATCATAGATACGTATTGCTCAACGGATTTTAAAGTATAATAATCTATATTGAGAAATGAAAAAAATCGTTTTTCTATTCGCAGTCAGCATGTTATCAGTATCAATATCTGCTGCTTCACTTTTTAGTTCCAACAGCGGGAAGCAATATCCCCGCTTCACATCTACCGATTCTGTATATGTGTTTATTTTCAATGGATTAAAACCCACCAGTACTATTTCCTTTGAGGGAAATGCAAGTGTTACAGATCTTAAATGGTATAAGTATAGCGACCTGACTCAAGCATACAACGATAACAGCCGAAACCTACCGTTTGAACTTGAAGACCAAACAGGGTATGTATTGGAAGTGAATGGACGTAAACACAATATTTGGGTGATTGACTACCAAAAACACATGCCTGTATTGACAGCCGTAACCCCCGATCCCGCTTCGCTGAATATTTGCAAGGAGTTGGATATTAAGTATCAAGCATCCATTCCTGATTTGACTTACAAGACTCCAGCGGGTAATACCTACAAGCTTGTACGAAAATTTGCAGTGAAATACCAGACACTGGAGTGGACATCAAGTAAATGGAATACGAAAGAAGTGATAGACTCAGTAACAGCTCCGTTGTCAAAAAGCACGGTAACAGCTCCACTATGCGATACAAAATTCACATTGAGTGGCGATGAAATTGCTCATGATCTGGGAATTGACACCATCAGCAAAAGCAGCGAAACCTATGTAGCTGTGGCTACCGAAGCACACATTACAGCTATTGTGACCGAACGCACAGAGAAAAATGAAATCAGCCGCCCACAAAATAATACGCCTGTAAGTTATTCGGTACCTATCGATGTCGAGTTCTTGAGTAACCCCAATGTTCATGTGACGGCCGGTTTATCTGTTCCGACTTATTTCAACTGGACAATTTATAAAGATAATCAACTGATTGTGACCCGTACCGATCAGAATCAACGATATACCTTTACTGAATATGGCGAATACAAAGTAAAAGTGGTAGTTACCAACAATACTTGCAGTTATTCCGACTCGATTACAGTGAATGCGTACGAAGCTCAGATTAAAGTGCCGAATGTATTTACTCCTAATGGTGACCAGGCAAATGATGAATTCCGTGTGGCATACAAGTCTTTAATTTCATTCGAATGCTGGGTGTACAATCGTTGGGGACGCAAAGTGTATCATTGGAACGATCCTCAAAAGGGCTGGAATGGTAAAATCGGGAATGCAGATGCAGCCGAAGGAGCCTATTTTTATGTGATCAAGGCATCGGGCTATGGTTTGGATCCAAAAACTCACAATCCCAAAGTGCTATCTACAATTACCCTGCGTGGAAATATCAATTTGCTCCGCTAAAAAGCTCCTGAATGCAATGCCATACAACAAAGGCCAGAGTCAGTAAAGTCTCTGGCCTTTGTTATTCTTGCATGAGGCTGTTGATGTGCCTATTTTTGATTCTCTACCAAATACATACTGCAAACGCCAAAAGTAAACTTGCGGTATTTGTTTAGTTTAAAACCGTTATTGTTCAATACTTTAATGAGTTTTTCGCCATTAGGAAATGCGTGCATCGAGTTTTGCAGATAGTCATAAGCCTTTTTGTCGCTGGACAAAAGACTGGCAGTCATTTTTACAAATACCCTGGTGTACAACTGATAGCCTTTAAACAACAATCCCTTGTCGGGTTCATTCATCTCTAAAATCAACAAATGCCCTCCGGGACGCAGTACCCGGCTGATTTGTTGCAGACTTTCATCCAATTTTTCAAAATTGCGAATACCAAAGGCAATGGTTGCAGCATCAAACGAACTGTCAGCAAATGTCATAGCCGATACATCCTGCACTTCCAAATTGATTTTATTACTAAGTCCGACTTTTGATATTTTATCTCTTCCTATTTCAAGCATTTGTTCCGAAATATCAACTCCGGTAACATGATCCGGATTTAGATATTTGTAGGAATTGATACACATGTCGGCAGTACCGGCAGCTATATCCAGAATTTGCTTTGGGTTAAACTGTTTCAGGGCCAACAATGAACTTCGGCGCCATAAGCGAGCCATGCCCCAGGTCATGATGTCGTTGAACTGATCGTATTTCCCTGATATTTTATTGAACATTCGAGCCAGTTGCGCCGTTTTTTCCTCGTCTTGGTTGTATGGTTTTACTTTCGTATAATCGGGTTCTGTGTTATTATTTGCCATTTTCTTTGTCAATATTTTTGTATAGAAGCATTTTGTATCCGGGGTATTAAAAGGTATAGCTCAGATAAACTCCGTTTACCTCCGGGCTAACCAACGGAGTAACGGTGAGCTGTTTGGGAAACAATTTTACGACACCGTCGTAGGCCCAATAAGTGGCATGAGTGCTCAATATTCCCACAGCGGCTCCCATGAGCACATCGTTGGTCCAGTGTGCATTGCGGGCTATACGGCAATAGCCAACGTAGCCAGCAGTTGCATATCCGGCTACTGATATCCACGGACTGACATCGCCTAATTCATGATCGAGAAAAGTAGCTCCTACAAATGCCATAGCTGTGTGCTGCGACGGGAACGAATTGTTTTGATCACCTAGCGGACGTAGTTCCTTCGTAAGTTTCTTTGTATTGTTTACAATAAAATCACTTAGTATATACGACATTGCCAACACAATGGTTTTATCCACAAATCGGTGTTTGGATTTCAATCCACAAAAACCTAATGTATAAGCAGCTACAGTAGGGGCGTAGCGGATATAATCTTCGCCCATATCTATATTTTTAGGATTAGGGATATATGTACCATCAGCCTGTTTAATCTTGCTGGTGTTCCAATCCAGTTTTTCCTGCAATTTTACTTTCAAATTGGGGATAGCCATGATAGTTAAACTACCAGCCGCTAAACTTAAAGGAACCACGCTTTCGGTAAAATAGCGTGATTTGAGAAATTTAATTCTTTTGTGTTGCAACGTATCAATGTGCAGCGAATCTGATTCTGCAAACAGCATTCGTATAATAAAGAGGGTTATCAGAAGTAAGATCAATCTCATGAGTTGCTCATTGAACGGGGGTTACGTATATAAAATGTATTTAGTTGCCTGATTGTTGACCAGTTTGTTTGAAATATTTATCTAATACCATGAGCGAGATTAAATTCTCACGCCTTTTATTTTTAAATTGCCGGATGTATTCATGCGCATTTTCAATTATTTGCTGCGCTTTATCCGGATGTTCGATATAATAATTCATTCTTTCTTCAAGATCCGAATAATCATCTTTTATCAATACGTAATGATAATCAGGGATTAAAGTACCTTCCATAAACCATGTTTCGTATGTAGGCAATGGCATTACTGCCAACGAATTGGACGACATTACCCATTTCAGATTACTGGCTACATCATTCCCTTCCAAACACATAATAAACTTGTAATTCAGGTGCTCGCCCAGCGTCATACGTGGAGCCGGATATAGCTTGTCACCCCGATCGACCTGACCTACATCGCACATCGGATGCTGATAATACATTTCCAGAAATTTGAGTCGGTGTTCTTTTCCTGCCGCTTTTCCACGACTGATAATTCGGTTGGATTTATCGGTAAATGACTTTTTATCGTTTACAAAAAGGAAATGCCGTAGTTTTTCCAATTTCAGCACCACCGAATTGGTATTATCACCGCGTATAGGACGACTTTTCACAATGGCTGGTTCATCAGGAACATGAATCACATCGCCAAAAACAAAAATAGCCTTTAACGTTGATTTAAAATAACGGGTAAACTCAAATGCATCAAAGAAATAGACTTTCTGTTTTTTACCGAGTTTGAGTTCCGAAAGCGGCTGCGCTTTATCAGACAATGTCGCAGATGAAAGTCGATTGTAATAATCAACCCTTTTCTGAATATAATCCTGTTCAGCTTTGTCGAGCCGATCAAATCCGGCAAGCAGACGCTGCAAACGAGCCTGATAGAACTGAATAGGGAGGTATTGACGAATGTAGTTTCGGGTATAATACAATGGTTTATTGTTCTTATGCCTGAACGACATGCGTTTAAAATCAGGAATCAATGCCATAAATTATGCCTTAGCCGCTGTTTTTTTATTGCTGTTTATGATGAGCCAAATACCCCATGCGATAAATGGAAGACTCAATATCTGTCCCATGTTCAGGAACATACTCGATTCAAAATCAACCTGATTCAGTTTGATAAATTCCAACAAGAATCTTGAACCAAAAATGCCAATCAGAAATACGCCGAAAATAAGTCCATTTTTCTTGTAAGCTTCTTTTTTCCAATACAAAAACCAAGTGACAACGAATGTAAGCAGGCAATAAAGTATTTCGTAAATCTGTGTAGGATGACTGGCTGTTTTGATCATCAGTTTATTGCTGATTAATATATTAGCAAGTTCACCTGCCTGATTGCTTTTGATAAAATGCCCCTGAATGAGCAAATCTTCCATCTCGCCAAACGTAATTCTTGAATATTCGCTCAAATGGCCAATTGCCTGAGGCAATTTATCAATCATATTGTTGGCAATTATACCGCTTTTTGCTAATGTTGAATAAATGGCCATAGGATCCCGGTTAATGATGGAATCACGAATAAATTCGAAAGCCCAGGGCACTGTAGTGGCATTTCCGTATATTTCGGAATTCATCAGGTTGCCCAAACGAATGGCTGCTCCACAGATAGCCACACCAATCACCAAACGATCGAAAATCCAGATATAGCCTTTTTTCGATACATTCCGGTTAAAGAAATACATAGCTACCACGATACCAATAGCACCACCATGACTGGCCAATCCACCCTGCCAGATATACAAAATCTTTATCGGATTAGCTGAATAATAATCCCACTCATAAAACAGACAATGTCCTAAACGTGCACCCAATATTGTTCCCACTACTGTATAAATAAATAGTTTATCCACCCATTCCAGGTTCAGATTCTCGTGTTTATACAGCTTTTGGGTAATAATTAGTGTGGCATAAATACCAATGGCCCAAAGCAATCCGTACCAACGAACAGCCAAAGGGCCAAGATGAAATAACACTGGATCAACATTCCAGGTAATGAAGTTTAGCAACATATTTCAGAGATGAGAAGTATGATTCTTATAAAGTAAATAATGAGAGGATAGTAGCGTTCAACTACTTAATCCTCTCATCTTAGATTAGTTATTCTGCTCCGTGACAGTTTTTATATTTCTTTCCACTTCCGCAAGGACAAGGATCATTACGTCCTACCCGTTTTTCTACGCGGATGGGCTCCGGCTTGTGTTGTTCACGAGTATCCTGATGAGTTGGATCTTCGGATCGTCCGGCCAACTCAGCTTCGGCTTTTTGAGTACGGTATCGACTCATATCCATTTTCTGGGGTGGACGGGCTTCCCGTACTTCTTCCGGTTCGCGCATTGGAATTTGTCCACGCATCAAAATGGCCAGAACTTTACGATTCATGGAATCGATCATTTCTTTAAATAACCCAAACGATTCAAGTTTATAGATCAAAAGTGGATCTTTTTGCTCGTAGCTGGCATTTTGAACAGAGTTACGCAATTCGTCCAACTGGCGAAGATGTTCTTTCCATTCGTCGTCGATAACATACAATAATGTTTGTTTTTCAAACGCTTTTACAACTTCTTTCGATTCATTGTCGTAAGCTGTTTTCAGGTGGGCTGTAACGTTGAATACACGTTTGCCGTCAGTAATCGGAATCAGGATGTTTTCATACTGATGCCCTTTGGTTTCGTATACTTCTTTGATCACCGGATACGACACAGCTGCCAGTTTGTCCATTTTACGTTTGAAGGTATCCAAAGCCGCATGCGTAACTTTGTCCACCAATACCGAAACTTTGGTGTGTGCAAATTCTTCTTCATCGAAAGGAGCATCCATTGCAAATGTTTTCATCAGATTTTCTTCCAGTTCGTAGAAATCATTTACATTTTTAGCCGTTTCAACAATATTTTCAGCAGCATCCAGAATCATATTCGTGATATCCACCCCGATGCGTTCGCCCATCAATGCATGGCGACGTTTGGAATAAACTACTTCACGTTGTGAGTTCATTACGTCGTCGTATTCCAACAAACGCTTACGAATACCGAAGTTATTTTCTTCTACTTTTTTCTGCGCACGCTCGATCGATTTTGAAATCATCGAATGTTCAATCATTTCGCCTTCCTCGAATCCAAGACGATCCATGATACCTGAAATGCGCTCTGAACCAAACAAACGCATCAAATCGTCTTCCAGCGAAACGTAGAATACGGATGATCCCGGGTCACCCTGGCGACCGGCACGACCACGCAACTGACGGTCGACACGACGACTTTCGTGACGCTCAGTACCAATAATAGCCAAACCACCGGCATCTTTTACTTCCTGAGTCAGCTTGATGTCAGTACCACGACCAGCCATGTTGGTTGCAATAGTTACAATCCCTGTACGACCCGCTTCGGCCACGATATCAGCCTCGCGTTGGTGCAGCTTAGCATTCAGTACATTATGTTTTATTTTTCGACCTGTGAGCATTCTACTCAACAACTCCGAAATTTCTACAGAAGTAGTACCCACCAATACAGGACGGCCAGCTTCTACCAAACTAACGATTTCTTCAATTACAGCAACATATTTTTCGCGTTTGGTTTTGTAAACGCGGTCTTCCATATCTTTTCGCGAAATCTGGCGATTGGTAGGAATCACAACCACATCCAGTTTGTAGATATCCCAAAGCTCACCTGCTTCCGTTTCGGCTGTACCGGTCATACCGGCCAACTTTTCGTACATACGGAAGTAGTTTTGCAGGGTAATAGTAGCAAAAGTTTGTGTAGCTGCTTCTACCTGTACACGTTCCTTAGCTTCGATAGCCTGATGTAAACCATCTGAATATCGACGACCTTCCATGATACGACCAGTCTGTTCATCTACAATTTTCACCTTATTGTCGAGTACCACATATTCCACATCCAGCTCAAACATGGCGTAGGCTTTCAGCAGCTGATTGATGGTGTGTACACGTTCGGATTTTACAGCATAATTCTGCAAAATTTCGTCTTTTATGTTTTGACGTTCTTCCTTGCTGAGCGCCGCATTTTTTTCCAGTTCAGCCACTTCGCTACCTACATCCGGCAAAACAAAGAAATGAGCATCATCCGTACTATCTGTAATCAGGTCGATACCTTTATCGGTTAGCTCTACTGATTTATTTTTTTCATCAATCACGAAATACAACGGATCAGTTGCAATAGGCATGTTCCGGTTGTTTTCCTGCATGTAGTATTCTTCGGTCTTCAGCAAAGCTGCTTTAATGCCCGGTTCACTCAGGTATTTAATCAACGCTTTGTTGCGTGGCATGCCTTTGTACGAGCGGAACAATGCAAGTGCACCTTCTTCCACCTGTTTCTTGTCCTCCGATTTCATCAAATTACGTGCATCAGCCAGGTATTTGGTGGCAAGCGTTTTTTGTGCATTGAGGAGTCGTTCTACTTTCGGACGAAGCTCTTCGAAAAGCTGATCTTCGCCTTTAGGTACCGGACCCGATATGATAAGAGGCGTACGGGCATCATCAATCAATACTGAGTCGACCTCATCCACAATAGCATAATTATGTTTGCGCTGTACCAAATCCTCAGGGCTGGTAGCCATATTATCACGAAGGTAATCGAAACCAAACTCGTTATTAGTACCAAAAGTGATATCGGCCATATAAGCCTGACGACGGCTTTCTGAGTTGGGCTGATGTTTGTCGATACAATCAACAGTCAATCCATGGAACATATAAAGTGGGCCCATCCATTCCGAGTCACGTTTGGATAGATAATCATTAACCGTAACCACGTGTACACCTTTGCGGGTAAGCGCATTCAAAAACACCGGCAGTGTTGCCACCAATGTTTTACCTTCACCGGTTGCCATTTCGGCAATTTTACCTTTGTGCAATACGGTACCACCAATCAGCTGTACATCGTAGTGTACCATTGCCCATTTGATCAGGTTACCACCGGCATTCCATTCGTTTTTATAAATGGCTTTGTCGCCCTGTATGCTGACAAAATCATGAGTGGCAGCTAAATGACGATCAAAATCAGTAGCAGTAACTACAATTTCGTCGTTTTCGGTAAAACGGCGTGCTGAATCTTTCATTATACTAAAAGCCTGTGGCATTACCTGCTCCAGTACTTCTTCGTATTTTACAACAATCTCTTTCTCTAGTTTATCTATTTCAGAATATATTTTTTCGCGTTGGTCAATTTCGGTAGATTCAATGCTGGCTTTCAATTCAGCAATGCGGTTTACTTCGGTAGCTACATAGTCCTGAATCTGTTGTTTGATGGACTCGGTAAGTGCCCGAAGTTCATCGTTTGAAAGTTGCTTCACTTCCTCGTATGCCGCTTTTATTTTGTCGATAAAAGGAGCTATCTCTTTGAGGTCGCGCTGCGCTTTGTTACCGATGAGTTTCTTTAAAAAATCATTAAATCCCATATAATTTTATTTTTTGTGTTTCGCTCGGATAGTTTTGACTGTTTTGTCGCTTTTTTTACGAAAAAGACTGACAAAGATACTGTTTTTAGTTTAAACCACCTGAATGGATTATTACTTTTTTGCAGTATCGAAACCACCATCACAAAGCGGTTTTAGACTTAAAAAATGATACTTAAATCCACAAGTTTTGTAATGTGTGAATACAAGACTGTATTTACAAATATTACTCCACTGAATGAATTTACCTATTTTGTCTGATAACCCGGTTTTAAGTAGCTGCATTTAATGACTTAATGACATAGTAACTCAAAAACATCTGCCAATAGGGTGATAAAACGATCACAGCAGCACGGATGAAACATATTTCAGGTAAATCTGCTTGTTAGGGATTTGGCAACTGATGTAATTCAACATCCTTTGATATTCATTACGAAATTTTAAATCGACTCCGAAGGCAAAAGCACTGGAAAAGAAAAAGCCCTGAGAAAACTCTCAAGGCTTTTTAGATTTATTTTTTGTCAGAATCAGGTGTTCATACCACCGCAAACATTGATAACCTGACCGCTTACATAGCTAGACAAATCAGAAGCAAGGAACAATGTTACCTTTGCTACTTCGTCAGGGCTACCACCGCGACGCAATGGAATTGCTTCTGCCCATTTAGCGCGTTGATCGTCGTTCAAAGCGTGTGTCATTTCAGTTTCAATAAAACCAGGAGCGATAGCATTGGCACGAATACCACGTGAACCAAATTCTTTCGCTACCGATTTAGCCAAACCAATCATACCTGCTTTTGATGCAGAGTAGTTAGCTTGTCCGGCATTACCAGATACACCTACCACAGAACTCATGTTGATGATGCTACCTGATTTTTGTTTCATCATTACCGGAGTACAAGCGTGGATGAAGTTGAAAGCCGATTTTAGGTTTACATTGATTACTGCATCCCATTGAGCTTCGCTCATACGCATCATCAAACCGTCTTTAGTGATACCTGCATTGTTAACCAATACATCTACACGTCCAAATTCTTTTACAATTTCTTCAACTACAGTGTGTGTTTCGTCAAAGTTAGCAGCATTCGAAGCATATCCTTTTGCTTTTACGCCAAGAGCTTCAAGTTCTTTCTGAGTGTTCAGTGCATTTTCGTCGATGTTCAAGTCTGTAAATGCAATGTTAGCTCCTTCGCTAGCCAGTTTAAGAGCAATTGCTTTACCGATTCCGCGTGCAGCACCGGTTACGATGGCTACTTTTCCTTCTAATAATTTCATATTTTTAATAAGAGTTTTATGTCAGCTGCTTATACTTTTATTTTGAGCAATGGCTAAAACTGACTATATGTTTTAAAATGAAGTTTTAAAAAATACGGGTGCAAAGATAGTGCTTTTTTACGAATAGGATAAAAAACTTGCATAAAATGCTCCGTTTTGTGCAAAAAAAAAGAGTATTCGTTTCACTGAATACTCTTTTTTATATGATTTTTGGAATAAATATTAGCCGTTCATCGAAACCAGAAACTCATCGTTGTCTTCGGTACGATCCATACGATCTTTCAGGAATTCCATGGCCTCAATTGAATTCATGTCTGCCAGGTGGCGACGAAGAATCCACATGCGGTTCAGTGTATCCTGATCAAGCAACAAATCGTCGCGACGGGTGCTCGAAGCCATAATGTCCACAGCCGGGAAAATACGTTTGTTAGCCAGGCGGCGATCCAACTGCAATTCCATGTTACCGGTACCTTTAAATTCTTCGAAGATTACTTCGTCCATTTTAGAACCAGTTTCGGTCAAAGCAGTAGCAATAATCGTTAAGCTACCACCGTTTTCGATATTACGCGCCGCTCCGAAGAAACGTTTTGGTTTGTGTAGCGCATTCGCATCCACACCACCCGAAAGAATTTTACCGGAAGCTGGCGATACGGTATTATATGCACGGGCCAAACGGGTAATTGAGTCTAGCAGAATCACTACATCGTGACCGCATTCTACCATGCGTTTTGCTTTTTCGTGTACCATGCTGGCCACTTTTACGTGACGTTCCGCTGGCTCATCGAAGGTAGATGATACCACTTCTGCACGTACGCTACGAGCCATATCGGTTACCTCTTCTGGACGTTCATCTATTAGCAGTACAATCATATACACTTCAGGATGATTGGCTGCAATAGCATTGGCAATTTCTTTCAGCAATACCGTTTTACCTGTTTTTGGCTGAGCTACAATTAGTCCACGCTGACCTTTGCCAATAGGAGAGAACAAGTCTACAATGCGGGTAGAAAGTGTATCGTTTTTACCGTTGGCCAGATTGAATTTTGTATCCGGGAATAGGGGAGTGAGGTGTTCAAAAGGAACACGGTCACGAACATATTCAGGCGAACGGCCATTGATTTTATTTACTTTGATCAGCGGGAAATATTTTTCGCCTTCTTTTGGAGGACGAATTGCTCCCGCAACAGTATCACCGGTTTTGAGACCGAAGAGCTTGATTTGCGATTGAGATACATAAATATCATCAGGTGAAGCCAGATAGTTATAATCAGCAGAGCGTAGGAATCCATAGCCATCAGCCATCATTTCCAACGTGCCAGTACCTTCAAGAATACCATCAAAATCGTATTGTTTTTCAGCTTTTTCCGGACGCTGGAACTTATTATTGTTGTTACGGTTGTTGTTACTTCCGTTATTCTGGTTCTGTGTATTGATCACTCGCTGTGGACGTTGCTCAGTAGTTTCCACAGGAGTTGTCTCAGCAACGACTTCGGCTACTACGGGCTCGTCAATTACCTCTTGCTCTGCAGCTACTTCCGGTACAAATAGCGTTGTATCTTCAGCATCAATAGTCTCTGCAACGATTGATTCTTCTTTTACAGCTATTTTTTTGATAACAGGGGCTTTTACTTCATCAAGTTCTGCGACTACGATTGGAGTTTCTGTACTTTCAGTTTTCTCTACACGGTCAGCAGGTTTAATCAGCGGTTTGAGTGGCTTCTGATTTTTAGGCTTGTTGTTCGGTTGTTTTTTTTGTGGTTTAGAGTCTTGTGTTGCATTTTCAGCCGGAGCTTTTACTACTTCCACAGGGGCAGCTTCTGCTTTGGGTGTTTCCTTAGCTTCTTTTTTTGAATCTTGTTTTTTAGGTGCTTTTTCGGCAGGTTTCTCAGAAGCAGGTTTAGCTGCATCTTTGTTGGTATCTGCTGCCTTTACATCACCGTTTTTCTTAACAGGTACACGCATACGTCTTTTGTGATTAGCATCCTGATCGGGTGTTGATGTGGTTTTTCGTTGTGCGTTTACGATAGCTTGCTGATCCAGAATGTCGTAGACCAGTGTTTCTTTTTTGGCCGAGTTTGATACTTTAAGGCCCAATGCTGCAGCGATATCCTTTAGTTCGGACAGTTCTTTCGCATTTAATTGCAGAATGTTATAATTACTCATAAAAATGATGAAACGTTTTGGTGAGGTTTCCTCTTTGGAAAAAACGTTGGGTGAATGAATGTTTCGTTGATTATAGAAACAATAACAGGAGTGTTATTGTGTGATTGAAAACTGTGCAAATTTACGACTAATTTTTGAACACGCAAATTCAAGTGAATTTTTCATTAAAAAAACAGGTGTCTGACGAGTGTTATTCAGGTAAATTAAATTGAAAATTAATTTGAATATGCTGAAACATAAGCAACTACTAATGCCTTTTGTTCGTCAGTAATTTTTGCTTTTCGTTGCATATTATCTACAATTCCCGGCCACCTTTTTCTGGAAAACTCTGCCGGAGCAAATAATTTGTGACATTTTCCACATTTATTGTCATAAATTTCTTTTCCTTGCGTGATTTCTGCTGTCAACTTTACTTCCGGAACATTTACTATTGCCGTTTTCTTTGTTGTCGAACATCCCATCAGAATAAATAAGCTGCCATAAATTAAATACTTAGCTTTCATTTGTTCGCATGTTTTTTGATTAATATTTATTTCCTATACCTTCGTTTCCCGTATCTAAAATTGCTTTCCAGTTTCCTGATGCATCCTTTTTCCAGATGGTAGTGTAGGTGCCTTGTTCCAGTGTATCGCCATTGGTTTTATCTCTGATAAGATAAGTTCCATAGGTGTAGCCCAAATCAGATGATTGTGATAAAATCTCCTTCGTGGGATTCCATGTAAGAATATATGTAGTATCAGTTGATTGTTTCAAATGTCTGTTAATATTCTGAATACCTTCAATTGGCATACTGTTTTCAACTAACATCACAGCAGATGAATCAAACATAGCCATAAAAGCTACATTTCGTCCTTTTTTCTCAGAAATAGTTGAATAATATCTGTCGGTCTCGCTGAGTGACAGTTTTCGGGAGACTGGTTTCGAACTACAGGAAATCAAGTTCAGCAGTATAAACACTGCAATAGCGATATTGTTCATTTTTAAACGCATATGCTTGCTCTTTATTGCTTCGCCAACAGATTTTCAATCGTCTGGGCAATGCGTTCCACTTTGAGTTCATCATTTTTTATAGAGTAGATCCAATCGGTAATCTTCTTTTGCTCGGGAGAACTCAATTTTATAAAAGCTGCCAGGGCCAATGGCTCATCGTTCAGACAGGTCATAAAATCGTCGGGTAGGACAGGGGGTAAATCCTGCGAATATAAAGTTACGTGCACCCAATCACCTTCATTTTTACCAATCTTTTTGCGAATTTCAGCTTTCACAGGCAAAAACAGCGAACCATTGCCCATGGGCATCAGGTGGTAATTTTCTATAGGATAATCGTCAATCGTACCTTTCACTTTTACCCAGCCAAACCAGGCATGTTTATCCTGAGTAATTTCGGGGATTGCCGCAAATGTCCAACCTCCTTTGCCGGGATACTTTTGCAACAGGTAATCTTTATCTACTAATGGTGTTTCGTTCATACAGAGTTTCTAAAGTTCATAAAGTTTTTAAAGTGGAAAGTTATAAAGTGGCTTGATACTCAAATCTCTTCATTTTTATATTTAGTTCTTAAATTACCTGAAAGTCTAATGAATCACTCTAAAGCCCAAACTTAATAAACTTTCAACATTATGAACTTTATGAACTTTCCACTTTAGAAACTTTATGAACTACTTAAAACAACACCACAGCCGAGATAATTGTTGCCACCCAAATGAACCAACGATAAATACGTTCAGGAATGAGCTTTACAATGCTTATTCCGGCCCAGGCGCCTAAAGCTATGGCAGGAAGCAACATCAAATCAAACTGAAACGTTTGCCATGTAATATTGTGCCATCCCCATATCTGTAGGGGCATTTTCAGGATATTTATAATAAAGAAAAACCAGGCTGCAGTACCAATAAATTCTTTCTTATCCATGTTTTCGGACAGCAGATAAACGCTCATTACAGGACCGGCCGCATTGCCAATCATGGTAGAAAATCCACCCAGAAGTCCGAAAATGATGGTATAGGCTTTTTTGCCAGTGACAGTTTGTTCTATTTTATTGCGACGATATTCCAGCCAAAGCATAATGGCCAGACTCAACAGCACCAGAATACCTATCAGCCTGCGAAACCAATCGGGCGAAATACTTTTACCAACCGCTAGTCCGACAGCAATCCCGACCAGCGCCCAGGGCATGATGCGAAG
>JBJOOU010000029.1:0-24084 GCA_046051105.1 Bacteroidota bacterium | reverse complement strand
AGCCCAACTCCTCTTCAACTTCGCTTTAAATTTAATGCTTTGTCTGGAGAAAATCACCAACTATTTTTGGCAGCATTACCACAATAAAAAAAGCAGGATTATCCTTTATTGGAAATCCTGCTTTTTTAGTTGAGATGCCCTCCTGACTAATTTCGGGGAGCAAACATAATGATGCCCATGCCCAGCAATGCGACTACGCCACCTACAATATCATATTTATCGGGCACTACGCCATCTACTTTCCAGCCCCACAGAATAGCCATCATGATAAAAATACCACCATAAGCTGCGTACACCCTACCAAAGTTCTCGGTTTGCAGCGTAGCCACCACCCCATACAGCATCAACACGATACCACCAACAGCTCCTACCCACCATGATTTTCCATCTCTAAGCCATTGCCACACCAAATAACCGCCCCCTATTTCGCACAGACCAGCCAAAATGAACACAACGACTGTTTGAAGTATTTTCATCATATCTATCTGATTTTATTCCAATTAATGCAGAATAAAACACTTTGTAAACTTTATAACTAACAGATTGTTTTTTATTCGTACAAAGTATATTTCACTATATTCAACACAAAGAAAAGATAATTTAATACACATTCATAGTTAAATAGAAACTTTTTGGTTATTTTTAGGCTCAATATGTTTTTTAAAATGTAAATTTGCACCCGATATTTATTATTCGCATTACTTATATGAAAAGAGGATCTATTCTGTTATTGATGAGTGCCTTAATCACTTTTGGATTTTTCTCATGCACATCAAAAACAGTAAAAACTGAGGAGAAAAGTCTGGTAAAACGTTATTATCTTGACAAAGACACGACGAAAGGCGTCTTAAGTCTTGATTTCGACATTGAAATTCCCACCGCTTATGCCGACACCAATGTACTGAAAGCTATTCACGACACATTGATAATCAATATCTTTGGGCGAAAATACATGAATGTACACAAAGATAGTTTGCTCAAAGTTGTGGCGCTAGATTATTATAATGGATATCTTAGCGATAATAAATCAATTGAAAATGCCATCGACACCACCCATCACTATACGCTAAACAACGAGCATACCATTTCCGGATACAGCCTCTTAAGCGACAAATCGATATATGTGTATGGCATAGAGCGATATGTAGATTTGGGCGGAGCTCATGGAAATGAGACGCGTATTTTCTTCAATTTCGACCTTAAAACCGGGAAACTTATTCACGAACAGGATTTGTTTCAATCGGGTTATGAAAAAGCACTAACAGATTTGATTAAAGCCCGCATTCTTGAAGATATCAAATCGGCTCCACAGGAAAAAAACACAGAAGCCATTCTAAGCCTTGACGATACTGACTATTGGACAGAATCGATCAAACCCAACGGCAACTTTTACATTACCGACGAAGGTATAGGATATGTATTCAACACTTACGAAATTGCCCCCTACTCTATGGGGCAAACAGAAGTAGCATTACCATACAGCAAAATAAAAAGTCTGCTTAAACCCAATAGCATAGTCGCTTATTTGGTTGAAAAAGATGCAAAAACGGCTAAATAACAATCTGTTCTGCCTATGACATCGTTTTATGACCTACTGAAAAGCAGAAGAAGTATTCGTAAATACCAATCCAAAGCTGTTGAGCCCGACAAGATTGAGCTTATCACCAGGGCAGCACTCATGTCGCCTGCCTCAAAAAGACGAAATCCGTGGGAGTTCATCGTAGTACAGGACCACGAAACTCTCTCCAAACTATCACAAACAAGAACTTACGGCTCGCAGCTATTAGCCGGCAGTCCGCTGGGGATAGTGGTGGTTGCTGATAAACTGAAAAGCGACATTTGGTACGAAGATGCCACCATTGCCGGAATAGTGATGCAATTGCAGGCACATGATTTAGGACTTGGCAGTTGCTGGGTGCAGGTGCACGAAAGAGAGAGCAACGAAGCAGGTATCTCTGCTGATGCCTATATTCGAAGCCTGCTAAACATTCCGGATAATTATGCTGTGATGTGCGTCATTTCGATAGGCTATGCGGCCGAAGAAAAAGAACAGCATGATGACAATGCCCTTCAAACAGAAAAAATTCACTACGAAACGTTCTGATTACAATTAATATCAATCACACTTTTATGGCATCAAACCTGAAAAACAAAGACAGTAGATTATCCTGGGGTATCACACTGTTAGTATTTGGCTTTCTGTTTCTACTTCGTCAGCTACATATCCTACCAGCAGAAGTGGAACAATATGTTTTTGATTTTAAAAATTACCCACTCATCATGGGTATCATATTTTTGCTGACCCACAGCAACCGCACGATAGGTATTGTGCTGATTGCAGTGGCAATGCTATTCCGTATTTCTGACATTATCAATTGGACAAGACATGTGTCTGATTTTATATGGCCCTTGCTATTGATAGTAGCGGGTGGTATTTTGGTTTATGGAGTAAAGAAAAAGTAAGCATACAGAATGAAAGCAGTTTTTATCGGTTCGGGCAGTGTAGCCACCCATTTATCGCAGGCATTACAGGAAAAAGGTGTTGAAATCATTCAGGTTTACAGCCGCACTCCAGCCAATGCTGAAATTTTAGCACGCAAACTGAAGTGCGATTTTACCAGCGAAATCTATGATATCAAAACAGATGCTGATATTTATTTCTACGCACTGAAAGACTCTGCATTCAAGCACTTTATACGCAACTTTGAAATGCCGGATGCAATACATGCTCATACTGCCGGTAGCGTGGCGATGAGAGAATTTGACGGATTTGCAACAAAATATGGTGTATTCTACCCTCTTCAAACATTTTCAAAAGGAAAATCGGTTGATTTCTCGCAAATTCCAATCTGCATCGAAGCCAGCTCCACCGAGATACAGAACCAGCTACTGAATCTGGCTAAACTTATCAGTACAAAAACGTATAACATCACCTCTGAGCAACGCAAAAGCCTGCATCTTGCAGCCGTATTTGCGTGCAATTACACAAACTACATGTACGATATTGCGTCTCAAATAATGGAAGATTCCGGGTTGTCATTTGAAATCATTAAGCCATTAATTGTAGAAACTGCCGACAAAGTTCAATCGATCAAACCTTATGACGCTCAAACAGGCCCTGCTGTAAGGTATGATGAGGTGACTATCAAAAAGCATATTTACATGCTCAACCGAAAATCCGAATTCCGGAAATTGTACAAACTACTGGCTAAAGGCATATTCAACAGACATAAAGAAAAGAAACATTAAAGATGCAGCCCTATTTAAAACTTGTAAGAATACCCAATTTAGTATTTATTGCTTTCATTCAGTTTGTAATGCGGCAAGCTGTCATCATCCCTATTCTACAAATGTTTGGTTTTGATGCTACTATCCCAACTGATGGCCTATGGCTACTGATAGCTGCAACTGTACTTATTGCTGCAGGTGGATATGTGTTGAATGATTATTTTGATATAAAAATTGATCAGATCAACCGCCCTGATCAACTCATAATAACCAGAACTGTTAGCAAAAAGCAAGCCATGACTTTCTATCAGATACTTACGGGCTTAGGACTGCTTTCGGGACTTACTCTTTCTATATGGACCAAAAGCTTTACACTCGGCTTTATGTTTGTAGTCATAACAGGGTTACTGTGGTTCTATTCGGCCAGCTACAAGCGTCAATTAATTGTAGGCAATGTGATAGTTGCTTTTATGGCAGCGATGACAGTATTGATCGTTGCAATTAATGAAATGGCATTTTTGGAACTAAGTTATGGCGAACTCGTTTTTGAAACCCCTATTCCCTCTCACATTTATGCGTGGGTAGGTAGTTTCGCTATTTTCTCGTTCTTCACCACCTGGATAAGAGAGATAATAAAAGATATGCAGGACGAAGCCGGCGACCGTGAACTTGAATGCAGAACTATGCCCATAAAATGGGGAATCACGAAAACTAAAGTTTTCATTTATAGTCTGATAGCCATCACGATAGCACTACTTTACCTGCTTAGCCTGATATTCGTTCCATTTACAGGCCACCTCACCTCTCAATATATTAGCTATGGCATAGTTTTGCCACTTATTGTACTAATATATTTGGTATCAAAAGCCAGGTCTGCAACAGAATATGCCCAAGCATCTACCCTATTGAAATTCACGATGCTGATTGGGGTATTTTACAGTTTCATCTTCTATTATCTGCAGGCAAAAAGTTATGGTATAAGCATTTTTAATCTATTCATGGTTAAATAGCAAATCGCTTACAGAAACAATTTATTTCCAGCAGACATCCAACTCAATTTACATTTTATGCTATCAAATCTAGACAAATACCATATACTACTGGGCTCACAGTCGCCCCGCCGACAGGAACTTTTGAAAGGGCTGAATATCAACTTTGATGTAGAAGTAATTGACGTTGAAGAAACATATCCAAAGCAGTTGGTCGGAGTCGACATCCCAATGTTTCTGGCTGAAAAGAAAGCGGACGCATATAGCGTAAGAATGTCTGACAGCACGCTACTCATAACTGCTGACACCATCGTGTGGCACGAAGGAAAAGTTTACGGAAAACCCACCGATAAAGCCGAAGCAACCAAAATGCTAAAATCTCTTTCCGGCAAAACCCATCAGGTAATAACCGGTGTATGCATCAGCACCAAAACCCAACGCAAAACATTCCATGTGATTTCTGAAGTCAAATTTTCAAGATTAACTTCTGATGAAATTGAATATTATCTTAGTAACTATATGCCCTATGATAAAGCCGGCTCATACGGAGTACAGGAATGGATCGGATATGTGGCTGTAGAACATATCGAAGGCTCTTACTTTAATGTCATGGGCTTACCGATACAACGGTTGTATTCAGAGTTGAAACGGTGGAAATAAACGCATCTTACATCAAAAAACTTACAAACAAAGCCACATTCAATACCGACACAATCACTCCTAGTGAATATAATGCAATTTTGGATGGTAAGGAGTTCTTATATTTGCCCATCACACGTTCGGAAGAAGTCAGATAAACCTGCAAAAAGATCGTAAAAGGCAATTGGATACTCAAAATCATTTGTGATATTATCAACCCTTTAAATGGATTGCCAATCAGTAAAATGATTAGAAACGCAAGTAGCAAAGATATCATAACTCCCATTCTGGAGTGATTATCTTTGATATCATACGGCTCTTTATACATCCCGGCAAAGATACTTCCTGCGGCCATACCCGAAGTGATAGTAGAAGCAATACCCGAGAATAATAACGCAACAGCAAAAACGGCAGCAGCATGATTACCCAGCAAGGGAGTAAGCAAGTGATTGGCCTGTTGCAATTCCACGACAGGAGTTTTTGTTCTAAAAAAAGTAGCTGCTGCCAATAATATCATAGCACTATTAATAGCCCAACCTATCAGCATCGAAACCAGGGTATCAAGAAACTCATACTTCAACTGTTTCTTAATTACTTTTTCATCCTGCAGATTCCATTGCCGGCTCTGAATTACTTCTGAGTGTAGAAACAAATTGTGAGGCATCACCACAGCGCCAAGTACACTCATGACTACCAACATTGAACCCTGAGGAAATGAGGGGGTCACCCAGCCTGTAACGGCTTCATGCCAGTCAATATGCACCAATGAAAGTTCGTACAAAAACGACAGTCCTATTACTGAGACAAAAGCAATGATCCATTTTTCAATGATGCGATACGAATTGGTAAACAGCATAATAAGCACAAAAATTGTAACCAAAAGAGCAGCTGCCTTTATTGGGATCTGAAACAACATGTTTAAGGCAATGGCACCTCCCAAAATCTCGGCAAGTGAAGTAGAAACTGATGCCAACATGGCAGAAGTGAGTACAATTTTCGAATATTTGGGTTTTAAATAGATGGCAGCAGCCTCCGACAAACATAAACCGGTAGCTATTCCTAAATGCGCCACATTATGTTGCAGCATAATGAGCATAATGGTAGACATGGTCACCATCCATAAAAGCTGGTAGCCAAATTCAGCACCTGCGGCCAGATTTGAAGCCCAGTTGCCCGGATCAATAAACCCTACTGTAACTAATAAGCCAGGGCCTATGTATTTAAATATATCGAGCGCACCCAGAATGGGACGATAATTTGTTTTATCTATGTTTCGAAATAACTTGAACATATGCAGAATAATTTAGTTGATAATATATGATTTATAAACACACTTTATGGACTTGAGTTTTTCCATAGCACGCAACTTTAACACAAGAGGCATAAAAAGTTGCTAAAGCAGGACTTATCATCTTTATGAATGCCACAAAATCCATAACGAACAGACAATTGATAGGCAAGAAGACGTATTTTAGTATAAAAAAATCAAAAAAAGCACCAACATTAACATCAAATCCATTGTTAACTACATATTTTTTACAATCTTTGTACATAAAATAAAGTTTTATAAACAAAATTACCTCTTTCTGCGTTAATACTATGCAGTGTCATTGAATTCGGGAAAAATAATTATGTTTAGTTTAACATTGACACTTTAAAGTTCACTATCACTATACTAACTCAAAATTTACAAACAATGAAAACGGAAAAAGACAAAATTTCGCTTAGCGAAGAAGAAGAAAACCTCAAATCTCTGTTGAAAGTGAGTTCCTACAGAGTAGGCTCGTTTACTGTGGATGTACCTACCAGAATGCTTATTCGCAATGGCATTGGTCAGAAACTAACAACTAAAGAATCACTTTTATTGATTTTATTTGCAGCTCATCCAAATGTATTTATGGATAGAAAAACTGCATTGAGAATGATTTGGAAAGATGATAACTATTACAATTCAAGAAGCATGGATGTGTACATCTGCAAAATTCGCAAACTACTTAGCGAAGATGAAAATGTACATATCGTGAACATTCACGGTAAAGGTTACAAGTTAATCTGCCCGGTTGGATAAGAAACATGCCGACTGCACAAAAAATAAAAGCCGCCCTACTTCAGGTCGGCTTTTTTTATAGCTATCCTACTATTTATCTATAGCGATATACGCGGTGTTTGTATTTATCCATACGATACACCAACATGAGTTCATGACTACCAGTGGAATAGCGCGCAATTCCACTAACATTAAAATCATAACTATACGATATATGAAACTGCGAGTTCAGATTCATACCCAAAATGGCTCCCATCTCATTGCGAGTGCGATATAGCAATGATACCTGAAAAGCATCCCTATCTTCATCAAGCCTGAAAAAAGTGGTAAGGTTGCTTTCTACCTGAAGTACATTACGAGTTTGGGTAGCACACAATCCGTATTGAACACTTACAATATGCTTCGTATCTTTTCGATAGGTAGCATAAGCATAATTTGTGTTATCCTGTAGATTGTTGCCTTTAAAAAATGGGCTAAACAGATTTTGAGCAGAGACACCAAATTTCCACTCATTATTCACAAGTTCAGCTCCTACGTCACAATTATAATTGTATGATTGCAACAAATTTTCGTACAAGGCCGGATCATCAGCAGTGTAGGTATTCACTTTAGATCGGTCGTATGACAGCGACTGAAAGCTTCCTGCCAATCCTAAATCTATTGACCAGTCATTGTCTAACATGACCATGTAAGAGTAGGACAATGAAGCATTCGTAATTGTATTATATCCAATTTGATCTGCGTAAAACTTCAACCCAAACTGAGTATTAATTCGGTTCACAAACAAAGTACCAGAGGCAAACAATGTTTTAGGAGCTCCGGCAAAACCCAACCATTGATTACGGGCTGCTATTGTAAACAATCCTTTATAATCCTCATTCATTGAAGCGGGGTTAATATAGTAGGTATTACCCCAAAAATTGTTTAACCTGACATTGTTAGACTGTCCTGACATCCATAACGGAACAATCAGTAATAGTAGTAACATCACCTTCTTCATCATCCCCTCCCTTCCTTATCTAATTAGTCGTACATATCCATTAGCTGTTGAAGTTCCAGTGGCTGATGGATAATATACAATATAAAAATAAATTCCCTCGGATACCTTCTGGCCTTTGTATTTTCCATCCCATCCATCACGGCCTGCGTACATGAGCACACCATTTCTGCTATACACTTTGACCTCCCAGTTTTCCATAAACAAATCATTCATTCCATCGCCATTAGGACTGAAAGTATTAGGCAATTCAGGAATTTTGACCCATATTCGCTTAGTGGATACTTCTACGCAGCCATCAGGCGACACGGCTGTTAAGCTTACATCATAATACCCGGTTTTTGATGCACCAAAAGCATGATGCACATCCACACCTGATGCTGATTTTCCGTCACCAAAGTCCCAGAAATATTGAGTATATGGAATATTTTCGGCCCAAAAATGCAATGGGAAACCACCTGAAGTTACCTGATCACTATCACTCATTATGGTATAATTATATGTATCATAATTTGTTAGTTCAAACGAGAGGGTATCCTTACAACCTGTAGCTGTTGTTCCGACTACAGAATAGGTTCCGGCTTTAGACAGTACTACTTTATTTCCCAATACACCATTGCTCCATTTACACATTGTAGCTCCACTTACCGATAACTCGATAGAGTCACCTTTACATACCTTTGGCAATTTATCCAACCGAATACGCGATTTCGCGTCTACATATATTTTTTGTTCAAATGAAGAACTACAAGTCGGTGTAGTTACAGTAACCTTCACCACATAAACCCCTGCTGATTGGAACAAATGCACTGGTTTTGCTGAAGTGGATGTTTCACCATCGCCAAAATCCCAAGTATAGCCAACATCAGCTAAATTTACGTCCAGATTATATAAGAAGAACTGATAATATAGTTTATTGCAATCGGTCATTTGATATGATAACTCCATCGAAGGTACCTCAGCGTTGTATGTATAGCTTAAAGAACATCCCGCACTATCAGCTACTTCCAACCCTAAAATACTATTTGAATAAACTTCAACCTGAGCAGGGTTGGAATTTACAACATTTCCAGAGCTCCAGGTGAGTTTATAGGGTGCAAATCCACCATCAACACTAGCTTTATAAATTCTTTTCAATTTGCGGAGATTACAATCAAATTCCAAATGCGACACTACATTGACAGACATTGGTTTGGGCCGTAAGATTTCGAAACGAGCCGTTTCAGAGCATCCTTTGGAGTCTGTAACTATCACATAATAGGTGCCAGGAGCTGCATTCTGTAAGTCACGGTTTTTAGTTCCATTAGACCACTGATAGCTATATGGTGCTGTGCCTCCGGCAACGGTTAACATTACTGATCCACTATTCTGATTCTCACAAACCAGCGCATTTTCAACCACTCCTTTAATCCCTATTTCGTCGGGCTCTGTTATCAAAAACGTTTCAGATACTGAACATGGGGCTGCATCTTTTACTGTTACGGTGTATAAGCCTGGTGCTAGGTGATTACGTGTATTCCCGGCGGTTGGGTCGTCTGCCCAAACAATCGTTACCGGCTGAATACCTCCGGTCACATTTAATTGAATATTTCCATCTTTAGCTCCATGGCAGGTCACATTATTCACCACCGGATGCAACGACATTTGAGGTTCTGCTATAACTATCTTCAAAGACTTCTGACAATTATTTGCATCTGTAACGATAACAACATAAGTACCTGCCGATAAATTAGCTTGTACCATACCATTACCTAAATTACTCCATCCGATGGTGTAAGGAGTCAAACCACCTTTTATTTGAATAGAAATCTTCCCGTTATTAGCTCCGTAACAACTTATCGGTGTTACCGATGCAGTGATTTCCAACTCTTCTGGCTGTTTTATTACAACAGAGAAATTAGAGTTACAGCCATTGGCATCTACCACTGTCAATGAATAACTTCCGGCCTTCAATCCTGAAATATCTTTTTTGTCGGAGCTAAATCCATTATCACCTTTCCATACATATTTATAATCAGGTGCTCCACCTTTCACGTCGATAATCACCGCTCCTGTTGAATCTCCAAAACATAAAACATCTGTTTTGCTAATAATATTTACAGCAATTGGTGCTGGTTGGTTAATCTTATACGTAGCCGTTTTATCAATACAGCCATTGGCATCAGTTACTGTCAAATGATATTCACCCGTTTGAAGATTTACCAAATCTTCGTTAGACGAAAAATAAACACTATCTTTTGTCCATCTGTAAGTATATGGTGCCACACCACCAGAAACGGTAACAGAAATCTTTCCTGTATTATCATTCGCACAAAATACATCTTGTTTCTCATCCAATTGAATCAAAATATCATCAGGTTCGGTAAGTTGATATTCGGCCGACTGAGTATTGCCAACACTATCCAAAACCGACAAAGTGTATTTTCCGGCTTTAAGCCCACTGATATCTTTCGTTTTTGCCTCAAACCCATTTGGACCAACCCACCGATACAAATACTGAGAGGCATTATTGAATGGAACGCCACCTCTTACAGAACTTACAATCAATCCGGTGGAAGCTCCAAAACAAGTTACCGGTTGAGTTACGGCCGAAATTCTCATGTTTGGAAAAACAATCACAGTCAATTCAAATGCTGTACCCACACAAGAGCCTGTAACAGGTGTAATAGTATACGTCACCGAGCAGGCCGAGTCGGTCACATTTGTAAGATGAAAAGAAATACTATCTACTGGTAATGTCTGAGCCTGTGCCCCTTTAATCGAATTAGGCACATCCAATTTGGGAGAAGTCCAACTATATTTCGTTCCATCAATCAAAACATCGCCAGGCAGAGCAATTGAACTAACAGTAAATGCTTTATCATTCTCAACAGCTATTTTCCGTGATGATATTTTTGATGCAGGATTAAATGTTATTGTTGCTACGTCAGATACAAGACCTGCACATCCTCCGTCAGTAAAAGATATTGAGCAATAATAATAACTGGTACCACTCAATGAGATATCTGGTTGGTAAACCGAAGAGTTGGCACCAGGAATCAAAGTCCCGCTTGTATTTGAATTCACAGTATTCACAAACCATTGATACAACGGTTTACCATTTCCATTATTAAATCTAACAGTCAATGGAAGAGCTTTTTCCGAGGCGCAATAGGTTGCCGATCCGGGTTGAGCCACTATGACAGGTATCTCACTAACTGTTAGCTGAGCCACCCTGCTAAACAATGAGCAGCCGGCAGCCTGAGGTTGAGACAATTGACAGTAGTAATAAAATATTCCAACTGTATCAGTCTGAGGAATAAATACACTATCTGTTGCATTAGCTATTGCCACCCCCGAAACCGTATTATTCAACCGATTGACATACCACTGATAATGAAAAACATTAGTACCACCAGTTGCTGATACGGAAAGAACATTGGGTTGGAAACCTTTACATATAGCTTGTTCGGCTACAGGTTGATTGACCATCACTGGATTAGAAACCACCTCAACATCAGCCACATCACTCAATACATTTCCACATCCATCTCCTGATTTAGTCAACTGAACAAAATAATAATAATGTCCGGTGGCCGTAAATGCAGATGGAGTAAACACTGAATCTGTTCCACCAGGAATCGGAGTTGCCCCAACTGTAGACTTTATTTTATTTACATACCACTGGAAACCGGCTTTTCCAGCTCCCCCATTGTAAACAATATTCAATGGTACAGAACCACCTATGCAAACAACCTTGTTCCCTGGCTGTTGAGTAATATAGGCTGCATCATTCACCTGAACCGTTGCTGTATGGCTAACTACATTTTTACACAAGCCCGATTGAAATGAAACAATACAATAATAATATTTTGTTCCGGGATCGGTCACTGAAGGAAGATAAGTATTGCTCGTAGCACCTTGAATTGCCACTCCTCCATAATTGGCATTATTATTATTTTCATACCATTGATATGAAGGGGTCGAAGTACCATTTTCGTAGCTCACCCGCAATGAATCAGCCTTTCCGCCGCGACAGATATATAAGGATTGAGGCTGATCTATAATGGATGCACCCGGATTGACAACTATACGAAATGACTGTGCAGTACCTGCAATTATCGTTCTTCCGTCATTATAGTAGGGCGTTACAGTGACTATAGCAGTTTGCGAACCTGTACCCGTGTTTTGAGCCCGAAAAGCAGGAATATTACCGTCGCCAGAAGCTGCTAAACCTATTTTAGTATTTTTATTAGTCCATTTATAACTAACCTTTTGATCCTGAACACTGGTTGTGAATTTAATTTCAGGCACATCATTTCCATTACAAAACTCCAGATTATCCACCTTATCCACTTGGGGTAAAGGCATTACACTTATCGTAAATGTATACGGTTCACCCACACTAACTACTCCTTCACTTTCGAATGAGGGGACAACTGTTATTGTAGCAACTACTGTTTTATTACTACTATTCATCGCAGTAAAAGAAGGGATATTTCCGAAGCCTGATTTACTGATACCAATTGAAGTAGAGTCAACCGACCAAGCATAAGTTGTATTGCCTCCTGTGTTATCTGTTGCAAAAGTGATTTGAGGCACCACCTGTCCGCTTAATACTGTAATAGATTCTGGTGATAGCATATCACAACTTGGATTCACAATATATTCAAATGACTGAGAAACACCACTACAGCCCGTAACTTTAGAAGTAGCGTAAACAGTAATTTTTCCTCTAATAACTGAATCCGTGTTGTTAGTCAAAACAAAAGCTCCGATATTTCCTGAACCAGAAGCCGCTAATCCAATTTTTGTATTTGAATTCACCCAGGTGATTGATGAATTTTCTGATGCAGTAAAATTAACGGGGTCAGAAAGCTGCCCGGCTTTTTTGTGTTGTGAAACAATCGCTAAAATTACAGGCAAATTATTTATTGTAAAATTCCGTGATGCAGTAGTCGATCCACATTCGTTAGTAACCGTAAGTTTTACAGTGTACACTCCAGGTGCAGTGTATTTTACAAAACCCGGATCAGCAGAAGTCATTGATGAAGGTGTACCTCCGGGAAACTCCCACAAATAAGATACATTTGCAACAGTTGGCGTACACACATTCACTGTGGCCGTAGGATGTATATTAGCCACACCACATCCTGCAGCAATACTGTTTATCGTCAATACTGGTGGTTGTTTTACAATTACCGTCTTTTCAACATAGTAAGAACCAGCAGCATTCGTCATCGTGAGTCTGATCTTGTATGTACCGGGGGTTTTAAGCACAAATCCCGAATTGGTTCCATTCGCACTAAAACCATCAGCAAACGACCAGTTAACGGGCAATGAGCCACCATAAGATGCAGTATAAGCTACCGACCAGGATGAAGTGAAAGAACAAGTTGTTGACAAATCCGTTGCATTGGTAACTTTAACAGTCATTGGAGCACAACCTTCAGTATAATCCAAATCATATTTAGGTACCAAAGGTGCTTCCACGCAAATAGTCTTTACAACTGAATCAGTTCCACAACGCTTAGTATCAACCCGTAGTTTGATTTTATAAATACCTGGTTTTGTAAAAACAGGAGCGATAATATCTGAGCCTTTCACCCATAAATTCGAATTATCAGAGTTATTATCTGTACCAAGAGATCCTCCATTCAGGGTAAATCCTGTAGATGGAGTAATTTTCCATACCAGTTTGGGTACGACTGAACAACTGGCGCCTACATTTACATATCCGGTGGTCTTGTTCGTAACGTATATTTGAGCATTAGTAGCTAAAGTACTTTTGGGAAGATCAAAGTCAACAACCGGAGCTGTAGAGATGTATATTGGCACTACATTTACCGAGCTCACACCACATGAGTTTGAAGCAACAATAGTTGCAGAAAAGGAATTTGGATATGAAGTTGATCCACTAACACTGTTCGTACCACATGAAGATTTTGTAAATGTATGTGTTATCTCTTTGGGTGGGTAATTTTTATAAACTACTGAAGGTGTACCATCATTAAAACTAATTGTATAGGTAGTATTTGGAGGATTATTTTCAGTACCTGTTATTGGAAAAGTCAATGGAACATTACTACAATTATCTGTATTGCCCGGACTTCCTAATGACACTGCCGGATTAGAAACAATATAGATATGATAACGTTTAGTTACCAAAGCATTATCAATTCCGGTGACTGTATAGGTTAATACCCAATGTCCTGATTTATAAGTATGGCTTTGAGAAGTCCATGAATTTGTTGTAAAATCGGCCGATCCATCCCCCCAATTGATGGTATAGGACAAATTAGCAGAAGTAGTAGTGGTAGTGTTCGTAAATGTAAGAATCTCTGAAGTATAGGAACTGCATAGTTGGAAAAACGTAATCGTATCTACCTGATTGGCTGTAAGCCCCAACACGCCTAACGAAGCATCAGGAGTTGTCTGAGCAACTTTCTGCCGGCTTTGATTATCTGCGATTTCCTGAGCTTGCAGGGAACGAAGTCCCAAAGAGTTCAATACAATCAATAAAATCAAATAAATAATATGTTTATCATGCTTGCCCATACCTCAACACGGCTTTAGATTCATCTTCAACGTTTATGAAGCAAACATAAGGATTTATTTTTATTACTCTGACATTCAAGATATTGTAGCATTATATACTACAAAACGACAAAAGAGACACACATAAACCATCTCCTTCACAAGCACTGAAAGCCCCAAAAACATGTTCTTTTATATGTATTCATGCATATTTAGCATTAAATGATTCGACAGATTGTAATTATTTCAAATACTATTTGTAGTTGTAGTAATTTATGTACCAAATAATAGATAAACTGCGAAGAGGATTACTACTTCAATGCTCCAAATCACATATTTTTTAATAGAAACAGGCGATTTTGGAGGCAAAGATTTAACCTTATTTAACACACAAAAAAAGCAGAACATAAATGCTCTGCCTTTTAAAGTAGCCTTAATGGGCTCTATAGCGCTTTAAAGCTAATATCAAGACTTTTCACCGAGTGTGTAAGTGCACCCACTGAAATATAATCAACACCACACTCCGCATAATCACGTAGTGTATCAAATGTTATTCCACCTGACGATTCAGTTTCGAAACGACCTCCGATAATATCGACAGCTTTGCGGGTATTCTCAGGAGTAAAATTATCCAGCATGATCCGTCTTACACCGCCCTCTGTAATAACTTGGTCTAATTCTTCAAAATTACGTACTTCAATCTCAATATCGAGCGATTTCCCATTATTCGTAAGATACTCCTTAGCTCTCCTAATTGCCTGTGGAATACCTCCGGCAAAATCAACATGATTGTCTTTCAGCAAAATCATATCATACAGTCCGATACGATGATTTACACCCCCTCCTATCTTAACGGCCTCTTTCTCCAGCAATCTTAGCCCCGGCGTTGTTTTACGAGTATCCAAAACCCGGGTTTTGGTGCCTTCAAGTGCTTTTACATACTTTCTGGTCTGCGTGGCAACTCCACTCATCCGTTGCATAACATTGAGCATTAATCGTTCAGTTTGCAATAGTGATTGAATTTTCCCTTCTACAACAAAAGCTACGTCACCCACTTTTACCTCCGCTCCGTCCTGAATAAAGACAGTTACTTTCAATTCGGGATCAAATTGTTTGAAAATTTCAAGAGCCACGTTGACACCTGCCAATACACCATCTTCCTTGATGATTAGTTGTGATTTACCGAGGGCAGTAGCCGGAATACAGGAAAGAGTGGTGTGATCGCCGTCGCCAATATCTTCAGCAAACCACAGAGCAATAAGTTGTTCGAAATCGTTAGTCATTAGTTGGCTCAATACGAAGTTGTTGAATTTCATTTTTACGTGTAAGGATATACACGCGATAATTACCAGTTGAAGTTTTTAAAGTGCCGATGGCAAAACTAGCAGCGTCTTTGTTCCCCTTGTGCAAAACCTGAAAATTACTAACACGGTTCTTTCTGAAAAAATCGGTAATAATCCCGGTAGCTTGTTGCTTGCTGAACACATCATTTTTGTTATCAATAACAAGCTCTACATTAGCATTCAAATAGCCTGAAAGTTCAGTGGCATTGCCATCATCAAGCGCTGAAATAATACTTGATGGTACTTCAGCCGATTGTGCTTTAAGTACAGGTGAAGCTATAAACAAAAAAGCACTGAGTAATATGAGTAAAAGTCTTTTCATACAATATCTGATTTTTTGCAAAAACATTTTTGAGTGACTTCAATTCTCATCAAAAAATGCCATCTTTGCATTTATTTTAATAATGCAGCTACAAAAATACATTTTTTAATTAGTAGCAGCCAAATATTTGTTCGTTTTTTTATTTCTAACAAATTGCAGGCCAAAAAGTCTAAAACAGCGTAATAAATGAAGATTATATTGCTCGTAGTTGGGAAATCAACCGATTCTAACCTTATCAAACTTCAGGAAGAATACCAGAACCGGTTAAAGTACTATATCCCCTTTGAGATGCAGGTAATACCTGAATTAAAGAATACCAAGAACTTATCGATTTCCGAACAAACAGAGAAAGAGGCCGACTTAATTCTGAAACAATTAGAGAACAGTGATGAAGTTGTACTGCTCGATGAAAAAGGGAAACAGTACAGCTCAATGGGCTTTTCGGAATTTCTATCCAAAAAGATGCTGGCTTCGCATAAACGCATGATTTTTGTGGTGGGTGGCCCGTACGGCTTTTCTGAGCGGGTATACCAACGGGCAAACGGAAAGATCTCACTTTCGTCGATGACATTTTCGCACCAAATGATACGTGTCATTTTTGTAGAGCAAGTGTATCGCGCAATGACAATATTAAAGGGCGAACCGTATCACCATGAATAACTTTCAGCATTTAAAATAGATATGAAAAAAAATAAGAATAGCAAGATATTAATCAGCACACTCATAGTCTGCTTATTAGCAGGATTAATATGTAGTTATTTTTATGAAAGCTCCCCAAAAAGAGTCATTAACCTTTCTCAGTTTCAACACAAACTTGCCAGAAAGGAACTTGCGTCCAAAGCGACTCTGGACTTAATGAAGGATATCATTATTCACGCTTCCAAAGATTCGCTTTCAAAGCTCGATTTTGAGGACAAAGATATTTCGTATTACGTTTACGAGAGACGGAACATGGTGTTCTGGTCAGACAACAGTTTGGATATAAGCAACTTTGAACTACCAGACAGTATTGGCTGGCATTACAAACAATTACCTAACGCGCATTGTATCTGCAAATTAATCAAGTACGAAAAATACAAATTTGTCGCCTTAATCAAAATCAAAAACAACTATTCTTATGAAAATTCCGAACTACAGAACACGTTCGCCTCAGGGTTTAATCTTGATAAAAATGTAAAAATTGTAGTAGGAAATGATTCTGATCGCTTTGCAGTAAAAAGTTACACCGACAATTATCTGTTCACTTTCGTTGAACCTGAGATTCCTACTTTTAACGAAAACTGGGCACTGGCAGGAATGAGCTTCTACGGTTTGAGCTTTCTAATTTTTTTCATCCTTTTTGCAACTTCGCCCTATTTAACCCGAAAACAAGTTATTAGTATAAAGCAGTTTAGCCTGATCACCTTGTCGGTATTCGTTTTCACGGCTGTCTGTCTATTTTTTAATTTACCGGGAGTCTTATTTCTCAACAAACTGTTTTCACCATTTCAATATGCTTCAAATCCATTTTTAGCATCCATCATTCACCTGACGATAGCAACTCTGTTCCAGATCTCAGCCATCTATTTGTTTTATTTCCATACACTCACTGATACTATTAAAAGTAAAACAGGTCATCGCATTATGCTGATAGCAAGTGGATTGTACTTTTTACTGGTCTATTACCTCCTGAGTGGCCTTATCAATCACTCCAGCATTCAGGTGAGTATCTTGCGCTTTGAAGATTTCTCGTTCATCACCATCTGGATACATGTTTTGGTTTTAATATGGGGCATTGGGCTTGTGATGTTATTTTTTAAAACTCACAACTGGTTTCAGTCACGTAAAATGATAGTTGATGCTATCAAAACTGACCTGCTATTTGCTTTGGCAGTTCTTTTGGTAGGATTTTTCTTCTTTCAAGCCGATCTGATACGTATACTTGCATCATTTACGATCTTATATTCATTGTTTTACATCCGGCTGTTTTTGCCCCGCAAAAAAAACATTCACAACTACCTAATTCTATGGACTTTTGCATACACTTTGTTCTTCATTTTCAACTCAGTTTCCATCAATACCACTAAGAAAACGGATAAATACAAAATCCTGGCTCAAAACATATCTGTAAATGGAAATACTGACAACGACCGAATGGCAGATATATTATTAGAAGAACTGGATGTGCAAATAAAAAAAGACAGACGAATTGCCAAGTTAATAGCAAAAACCGACTCACTAAACATTGCCACTAATTACCTAAACATAAACTACTTACGTGGATTTTGGAACAAATATGAAATGCGATTGAATGCCACCTCCATTCATTCGAACGTGTATGACGAATACAAAACATTTATCTCTACCGTTGGCACTCAGTTGAAAAACACTCATTTCTACAGTGTTCCGTCTAACGAAAACAACATGTCGTACATTGGATCCTTTCAGTTTAAACCAGCCGGACGTGATACCATTGTATTCTATATGGAATTTTACCCACGTAGAAATTTTAAAAGTTATAGTTTTCCCAACTTACTGATTGCTTCCAGTCCCGACATACAGCAAAGTTTAAATATCGGAATAGCAAAATACGAGCGAAACCGATTGGTCTATTTTTCAGGTAAATTTGAGTATCCGAATGATGCTGAATGGATTCCGCAGAAGAAATCAGACTTCTACAGCATTATTTACAACGGAAATATTCACTATATATACAGTCCGAATCCAACCACACACATCATCATTACGGAGCAGCAGCCCTACAGTAAACTCACTTACTTATTGTATTTTTTGTACACCCTGCTTGCCTTTTTTGCTGTAGGCTGGTTAATCATCTGGTTCTATCAGTTATCTCATCTTAAACGCAATTATCGTATAGGTCTTACTGCTAAATTCCAATATGCATTTATCAGCTTACTGATTATTAGCTTCATAGGCATTTTTTATGTTTCTGTGGATTTTATTCAGCAAAAATATCAGGACGAACAAATTGCAAATCTTGAAAGTAAAAAGGCATATATCCAAAAAGCACTTCAGGATATGTATTACTGGAATCAGGATTTGAACGCATTGAACTCACAGGCATTAAATTTCGATTTGCAGGACCTGTCGTATATTTACCATACTGATATACATGTGTATGACAACCGCGGTATATTGATTGGAAGTTCGCAGCCGCTCATTTTCAACAAAAATCTAATCAGTAACCGAATTTCACCCAAAGCATTTTTTGCTCCCAATGCCAACATCAATCAACACGAACATATAGGCAAACTAACCTATCTGACAGGATACACTGACTTTGTCAATGGCGACTTTCTTCAAATTGGGTATATAGCAATTCCGCAATTTTTTAGTCAAAATGAAATCAGGAATGAGATTGAAAACTTCCTAACTGTTATCATCCACATTTACCTGATAATTACAGTCCTGGCCATCATTCTTAGTCTCTTTATCGGTCGACAGCTATCAGCACCACTCACCATGCTTGAAAGCAAATTAAAAGGGATGAGACTCGGACGAAGAAACGAAAAAATCGACTACAACCTGAATGATGAAATCGGCCAACTGGTACTGCAATACAATAAAACGGTAGACGAACTGGAACGGAGTGCTCGTTTATTGGCAAAATCAGAACGTGAAACAGCATGGAAATCAATGGCAAGGCAAGTTGCTCACGAAATCAACAACCCGCTCACGCCTATGAAGTTAAGCATCCAGCAACTTCAGCGAACAAAAAAAATGAACGACGACCGTTTTGACGACTATTTCGAAAAATCGACAGGAATGCTGATTGAACAAATTGACAATTTATCGCGCATTGCTGGCACTTTTTCGAATTTTGCAAAGATGCCGGAAGCAAATTTTGAGCGAGTGGATATCGCATCAAGACTTTACTCGGTTGTACAACTTTTCATAAGTAGCAACGAAGAGCTAGAGTTTATTTACTCAGGAACGAAAAAAGATATTTTCGTATATGCCGACCCTGAACAATTGGTACAAGTATTCAACAATCTACTCAAAAATGCGATTCAGGCTATTCCTGAGGACAAACTCGGACAAATAAACGTCCTGCTTACCGACACCGGAAGTCATGTAAAAATAGAAATTCAGGACAATGGAACAGGCGTTGATCATGAGCTTTACGACAAGCTCTTTGTGCCAAACTTTACCACCAAAAACACCGGAATGGGACTTGGTTTAGCGATTACAAAGAATATTATTGAGATATCTGGTGGTGCAATATCATTTAGTTCCGAAAAAGGATCAGGAACCACCTTTACTGTAAATCTGCCGAAAGCTGAATAAATGCTTTGTCAATTAATACACCAATAAAATCAAATAATTCAACCTTCAGATTTTACTTTGTGGTAATTTTGAAGTCAATGAAATAAAACTTTTTAGAATCTCATATTTTTCATGAAAAACAAAATTATACTGAGCATGCTTGGAATCACTTGTATGCTACAGGCTACAGGACTAAACATCAAGGTTACTAACCCGAACAAGGTAACCGTTAAGGATGCACCAGTTGTTGTGACACTGGATAAATATAAATCAATCGAAAAAACAGAACGAAAAAACCTTGCCGTTTTTTTGAATGGAAAACAAATCAGCAGTCAGCTGGACGATTTAAACAAAGATGGCATAGCCGATGAATTGGTATTTTTACTGGATATGAAAGCCAGCCAAACTCAATCCATCAAGCTCAAAACGATTCCGGCAAATCAAAGAGATAGTTTTCCAACGGAAGTGTATGCCGATATGATTTTCAAAACCAAAAGTGGAGAAAAACGGTTTGTAACCGAGATGTCGTCGACAAAAAACGATATGTACAATCAGATGCACCATCACGGCGTGGCTTTTGAATCGTCAATGATGGCTTATCGCATCTATTTCGACAACAAAAGCACCATTGACGTTTATGGGAAGAAGAAACAGCAACTGGAATTAGCCACCACCAGCTGGTACCCCACCGATGCCCAGGCTGCCGCAGGTTATGGCGATGATATTATCCGCGTTTTTGCAACAGTGGGTGTTGGTACAGTAAAAGGTTGGGATGGAAAGAAGGCAACCCATATCGACAAATTTGATAAGCGCACTCAACGCATCATCTCTGTTGGCAAACTACGCGCTGTAGTAGAACTTGAGGTTGAAGGATGGCAGTACGAAGGCAAGAAAATCAACACTACAGCCCGTTACATACTGTATGCCCGCCACCGTGACGCCATCTGCGAGTTCCGAGCTTCGGAAGATATCGAGAATTTGGCTACAGGCGTTCAAACGATTGCAGGTGGACCTACTTTCACAGCAACCAAAGGCCTATTAGGCTCTTGGGGAACTGATTTCCCGGTCACCGACACCATTAAATACGAAAAACAAACAGTTGGCTTGGGCGTATCTTCTCCTTTAATAAGGGTAAGCAAACAGCTCACCGAAGGTGCCAACAATCTGATTTTAATGTCCTACAAAAAAGGAGAAGTATTAAGATTCAACTTAACGGCAGCTGCTAAAAAAGAAGAAAAGAATCCATATACTTCGGCTGATTCTTTCTTTGCCTATTTGAAAAAATGGAACCAAAGCCTGCAACCAATGATCGTGAAGTAGATCAAGAGTAATTCATACAAAAACGGGATGTTGAAATAGTTTCAACATCCCGTTTTTGTATTATCTAAACTGGTTTTATTGAGCTAAAAGTACATCAATGCACTTGCGCAGACTATCTTCCCAGTGAGGAACTACAATTCCATAGGTCGATTTTATTTTAGCTTTATTTAGTACACTGTAATGCGGACGTGGTGTACGTGCAGGATATTGCCAGCTTTCAATAGGTTGTACATTGCAGCTAACACCAGCCATCCGGTGAATCGTTTTCGTAAAATCGTACCAGCTACACACACCTTCGTCTGAGAAATGATAGATACCCGGAACGAAGTTCTCACAACTAATTACTTGCATAATGGCATCTGCCAAATCTGCTGCATAAGTAGGCGATCCCACCTGGTCGAACACAACGTTCAATGTATCACGTTCGTTGCCAAGCTTGATCATCGTTTTCACAAAATTATTGCCAAACGAAGAATAAAGCCAAGCCGTACGAATAACTACCGATTGCGCATTTACGTCCATCAAAGCCTGCTCACCCGCCAGCTTCGACTTACCATAAACGGTAGCCGGACTCACCTCCTGGTCTTCGTTATAAGGCTTGAAGTTGGTCCCATCGAATACGTAATCGGTGGATACATGCACCACTTTCGCTCCGCAGGCAGCAGCTACTTCTGCAATATTTCGAACGGCATCAGCATTTATCTTGAAGCAAAGCGCTTCATCATCTTCCGCCTTATCAACGGCTGTATAAGCGGCACAGTTCACAATATAACTCACATTATTTGCAGTCACAAATGCTTCCAGAGCTGATTTATTACAAATATCCAACTCATCAACATCCGTAAAAATATAATCATAAGCCGGATATTTTTCAGAAGCCAGACGCATTTCGTTACCCAGCTGACCTTTACTTCCGGTAATCAGAATTGTTGCCATTTTTATCAATAATTAAAAATTGATTTCTGCATCCTTCAGGAAAGGATGTTTAGTGTCTTTTTCGGAAATAACGGCTTTGTCAGCAGGTATTTTCCAATCAATATTCAATGTCGGATCGTTGTAAGCCAACCCTCGTTCAAGAGTCGGACTGTAAAAATCATCGCATTTATAGGTAAATACCGCCGTCTCGCTCAGCACCGAAAATCCATGGGCAAAACCCTGAGGGATCAGGAATTGCAGATGATTTTCTTCTGTTAGTTCCACTCCGTACCATTGTCCAAAAGTTGGAGAATCTTTACGTAGATCAACCGCTACATCCCAAACTGCTCCCTGAACTACTGATACCAGTTTCGATTGGCTATGCGGATTTAGCTGATAATGCAAACCGCGAACCACCCCATAAGATGATTTCGACATGTTATCCTGACAAAAATTCTGTGTGATACCCGCTTCCTGATAGCGTTGAGCATTATATGTTTCACAGAAAAAGCCCCGTGCATCGTTAAACACACGAGGATTAATGATAATTAAATCCTGAATAGGAGTTTTTATTATTTCCATCTATTATTTAAATCTATTTATTCAAATCACTTCATTTGCTATCTTGACAAGATATTCACCGTAATGATTTTTCTTTAGTGGTTCAGCCAATTTCAATAATTGATCTTTATTAATATAGCCATAACGATAAGCAATTTCCTCTAAACAAGCGACTTTCAATCCCTGACGGTTTTCTATTGTAGCAATAAAATTCGAGGCTTCCAGCAAGCTGTCGTGCGTTCCTGTATCTAACCAGGCCATTCCGCGTCCCATCATTTTCAGGCTCAAACGTTCTTCTTCCAGATAAAGTCTGTTTAAATCTGTGATTTCCAACTCACCACGTTTGGATGGTTTCAACCCTTTGGACTTCTTCACTACATCATTGCTGTAGAAATACAAGCCCGTTACTGCATAATTTGATTTGGGTTGCAAGGGTTTTTCTTCCAGGCTCAGCACTTTTCCATTGGCATCAAATTCAGCCACCCCATAGCGCTCAGGGTCATTCACGTAATAGCCGAAAACGATTGCACCATCTTCCAGTTGAGCTGCTTCACGCAATGTACGAGAGAAATCAAAACCATAAAAAATATTATCGCCCAATACCATACACACACTGTCGTCGCCGATGAATTCCTCGCCGATGATAAATGCCTGTGCCAGTCCATCTGGTGAAGGTTGAATAGCATATTCAAGTGTAATACCCAAGTCGGTACCATCACCCAGCAAATTTTCATAGAGATGAATGTCCTGAGGTGTGGAAATTATCAGAATTTCCTTGATGCCGGCAAGCATCAAAACAGATAATGGATAGTAAATCATCGGTTTATCATAAACCGGAATGATTTGCTTTGAAATACTTTTGGTAATCGGATACAAACGTGTACCAGAACCTCCGGCTAAAACTATGCCCTTCATACGTGTAGATTTATATTGTTTATATT